>NZ_JAMYQD010000030.1:0-61430 GCF_040320665.1 Mesorhizobium sp. M0626
ATCGCCGCCGTCAGCGACGTCTTGCCATGATCGACGTGGCCAATCGTGCCAATGTTCACATGAGGCTTGTTACGCTCGAATTTACCTTTTGCCATAGTCTCTTTCCTTGGACGGCCTTGACCTTCAGTTCAGTCGAATGCGGGGCGATTAGCGACTACGGCCGAAAAACACAAGTGCCTTGTGGCCGGGTGCGCTGTCCACTCGGTGCGAACCGATGATCCGATTGCGGGATGTGGCGCTGATATAGGAACGCGCGAGCGGAAATGAAATGGGGGCTGCGGGCTCCAGCACCTGTTTGCTATTCCCGCCCATGTCCTGTCCCGCCCATGTCCTGGCCTTTGCCTGCCGGATGTGCAGCCAGCGCCTGGCCCATTGCCGCTACGGCGGCGGTCTGATTTGGTTGCCCCATGCAATTCATACCGACCGCCATACGCGGCCCGCTGTTCATGATCGTTTCGACGGGGTCGTACCTCGTCAACGACACGATGATGAAACTCGCGACCGCGGGCTTGCCGTCCTATGAAGTGCTGTTCCTGCGCGGGGTCGCGGCCACGCTATGGGGCATGCCGCTGCTGTTCCTGCTGGGCTATGGCAGGCAGATTCCATTGATCTTCGACAAACGCGTGCTGCGCCGCAACCTGCTCGAGCTGGCGGCCATCCTTTGCTACGTCGTGGCGCTGGCCAACATGCAGATCGCCGATTCGACCGCGCTCGGGCAGATCACCCCGCTTTTGATGCTGGTCGGCTCCTCCATCCTGTTCGGCGAACGGATCGGCGGCGTGCGCATGGCGCTGATCGGGCTTGGCTTCATCGGTGCGCTCATGGTGGCCCAGCCGACCATGCAGGGCATCTCGGTCTATGCGTTGCTGGCGCTCGGCAACGCGGCATTGGCGGCGGCGCGCGATCTTGCCGGCAGGCGGGTCGCGGCCGAGGTGCCGGGCATGATCGTCGCCATTTCCGCCGTCGTGGTGGTGCTGATCGGCGCGGGCGCCGCGCATCTCGTTTCCGAGCGCTGGGTGATGCCGGAAGCCCGGCACCTGCTGCTCATGGCCGGCGCCGGATTTTTCCTGATCTTCGGCCATTTCTTCATCTTCATGGCCTATCGCGTCGGTCCCACCGGCGTCGTGGCGCCGTTCTACTACTGCTTCACCGTCTGGGCGGTCATCTCAGGCGTTCTGGTGTTCGGCCAGTTCCCGAATGCCCTGGCGGTCTGCGGCATCCTGCTGGTGGTTGCGAGCGGGCTGACCATCGTCTCGCTTGATGAACGCAAGCGCAGGCTGACCGTCGTCGCCTGACCTTCAAGTCAACGCGTCGAAGCAGGTTTGGCCGTCCTGCGGTCAGCCAGTCGGCAGACTGGTGCCTAAAGCGTTCGCTTGCCGGAGAACTGGTGATAGGCCCACAGCACGACCACCGCGCCGATGATGGCGACGATCAGGCTCCAGATGTTGAGGCCGGTCACGCCCGTGGCGCCAAAGGCGCTGAAGATCAGCCCTCCGACGATGGCGCCGACAATGCCGAGCACGATATCCATGATCAGGCCCTGGCCGGTCTTGTTGACGATCTTGCTGCCGATAAAGCCGGCGATGACGCCGAGGATGATCCAACTGATAATGCCCATTTTTCCTCTCCATTCCCCCGCCGGCCGATCATGGTCACATGATTGTCAAAAGCTCAAGCCAACTTGAATTTCCGCCCGCATGCTCCATTGTAGCCGGCGGGACGGGCTTGGTCGTTATGGAGGATTGACCTATGGGACTTTTTGACAACGCCGTACCTGGCGGCAACATCACCAAACCGCTGATGATCGCGCTCGGCGCGCTGCTGGTGGGAAAGATGCTGAGCGGCAGAAGCGCCGAACAGACGAGTGCCGAAAAGACGGGCGAGCCCGCCCAGCCTCAAACGCCAGCCCCCACCGGAACCACGGCCTCAGGGGATGGCGGCCTGCTTGGCGGACTGGGCGGACTGCTCGACAAGCTCAAGACTGCCGGCCATGGCAATGTCGCTGACTCCTGGGTCGGCACCGGACAGAACCAGCCGATCAACGCCAATGATCTCGGCAAGGCGATCGGCCCGCAGGTCATTCGAGAGATCGCGCAAAGGACCGGACTGGACGAGCAGGAGTTGCTCAAGCAATTGTCCACAGCCCTGCCCGGCATTGTCGACAGACTGACGCCGAACGGACAGGTGCCGCAGCAACACCAGGTCGCGTCCGCCTTCAACAGCTAGACTTCTGCGCCTGCATCACGCGCAAACACGCCCGGCACCGCCTTGCGGCTGTCGGGCGTTGCTGCGACCAGCGCCGCGAACCGCCTGGCAGTCGACGCATCGACCGGCGTGTAGACGGAAACCGAGAAATCACTGTCGCGGCCGCCCGGCTGCAGCGTGGCGAAATCGAACGACATCGCGCCGGCGACAGGGTGCCGGATGGATTTCCGCCAGATCGGTGGCTCGGCGATGTCGCGGCTGTTCCAGCACGTGGCGAACGCTTCGCTTGCGGCTTCCAGTGACGAAACCAGCGCAGCCAGCACCGGATCGCGAGTCATGGCGACAGTGGCAAGCCGGAACTGCGCCGCCGCCGAGCGCGAAACCTCCGGCCAGTCGACAAAGCGCTGCCGCCATTCCAGGTCGAGAAACAGCCGGGCGAGCAGGCTGCCGGACCACTCATCATCCGTCTCGAAATCCCCAAGCAGCACCGCCGCCGGATGGTTACAGGCGACGACCTGCCAGTAGCGATTGACGACATATGCCGGGTGCGGCGCCAGCCCGTCGAGCAGGCTGAGCAACGGCGCGCTGGGCAGGCCTTGCGCGCCGAGCCGGTTCCGCCAATCGAGATCGGGCCGCGCCAATTGGAAGAGATAGGCCTGCTCCGACCGGCTCAGTCTCAGCACCCGCGCCAGCGAGCGAAGCACCTGCGGCGACGCGTTCACCTCCCGTCCCTGCTCGAGCCAGGTGTACCAGGTGGTGCTGATCCCCGCCTCGGCGGCGACCTCTTCGCGCCTGAGGCCCGGCGCCCGGCGGCGGCCATTGGCGCCATCGATCCGCGGCAAGCGGTCCCGCCGCTCGCGCAGGAAGCGGGCAAGCTCATCGTGCCGTGGGCCGTCGTATGGCATGCAGTCACCTCCGATACCAGTATAAGCTATAGTCTTGTACTACTTTAAAGGAAAGCTAGGTTGCGGGCGATCGAACATCAGCCCACGGGACTTCGACAATGAATGCGCTCAATGAAATCCGTCAGATCGACTACACCGTCATCTTCGCCCGCGACATGGCCGCCATGCGGCACTTCTACGGGGATGTGATGGAATTTGATCTGCAGCGCGAACTCGGCGACAGGTGGATCGAATATCGGGTCGGCCCGAACACGCTGGCCTTGACCAGCCTCGGCATGATGTTCAACGACACGCCGCAGCAGCGGGATGCGCTGTCGCTTCAGCTGGCATTCCGGGTGGCGCCGGAGATGGTCGCTGCTTGCGCCCAGGCGCTTCAGGCCAAGGGCGTGCAGCCGGTCCTGCCGCTCACCGACCAGGAATGGGGCCACAGGACAGTGTTCTTCCGCGATCCGGACGGCAACGTTGTCGAGATATTCGCTGAGATCTGATGCGGAGTGGGGAGTTTGGAGCGGGTAGCGGGAATCGAACCCGCATATTCAGCTTGGAAGGCTGCTGCTCTACCACTGAGCTATACCCGCATCGTCCTCAAGGTTCGCGGGCTGGCAGTGGTGGAGAGGGTTGGATTCGAACCAACGTAAGCTAAGCTAACGGATTTACAGTCCGTCCCCTTTAACCACTCGGGCACCTCTCCAGCCTGCCGTCGAAGCCTTGCAACGAGGCATTCTCGCCGATCAGGTCGAAACCAGGGTTTTGTCCGAAATCAGCGAAGCGCCTTATGGCGGCAAGGCCAGTGGGTGTCAACCGCACCGCAAGGCAAAATGCGCTGATTTTGACAGCTCACCCGGCAAGCCGGCTTTCTGCCTGTATCCATGGCCCGGCGACGCGGCTATAGAAGCCGGCCATGAGCAATGACAACACGCCCAAGACCGCCAAAGACACCCATTACGCCAAGCTGCGCCGCGCCCACCGCGACGAGAAGGCCGGCGGCGCGCCCGCCTTCCGGCCGCGCCAGCCGGTGCCGCCGGGCGAAAACGCCGCCGACGGGCGGGTCAGGCTCTACGGCCTGCATACAGTGCGAGCGGCGCTCGACAATCCGCGACGCAAGATCCGTAAAATGCTGGTGACGCGCAATGCCGCCGAGCGCCTGGCGATCGCCGACCTCGCCGCTCTGCCGTTCAAGGCCGAGTTGGTCGAGCCCAAGGAGATCGACAAGATCACCGGTTCGGACGCCGTCCATCAGGGCGTGCTGATCGAGGCCGAGCCATTGAAGCCCAAGCGCCTCGATGCGCTCGGCGACACGAAACTGGTGCTGGTCCTCGACCAGGTCACCGACCCGCACAATGTCGGCGCCATCCTGCGCTCGGCGGTCGCCTTCGGCGCCGGTGCGCTGATCACCACGGCCCGCCACAGCCCGCAGGAATCCGGCGTGCTGGCCAAATCCGCCTCCGGCGCGCTGGAACATATCGACCAGATCGAGGTGAAGAACCTCGCCGACGCGCTGGAACAGCTGCACGAAGCCGGCTTCCAGACCATCGGCCTCGATTCGGACGGGCCGGCCGAACTCGAAACGGGTTT
This sequence comes from Mesorhizobium sp. M0626, assembly GCF_040320665.1. Lineage (NCBI taxonomy): Bacteria > Pseudomonadati > Pseudomonadota > Alphaproteobacteria > Hyphomicrobiales > Phyllobacteriaceae > Mesorhizobium > Mesorhizobium sp. M0626. The sequence goes on from NZ_JAMYQD010000030.1 coordinate 4,686, forward strand.
TTCAGGCGAGAAGATCGCGCTGGTGCTTGGCGCCGAAGGCAAGGGCCTGCGCCAGAAGACGCGCGAGACGGTGACCACGCTCGCCCGCCTTGACATGCCCGGCGCCATCCGCTCGCTCAACGTGTCGAATGCGGCGGCGGTGAGCCTTTATGCGGCACGGAAATTCCTTGGAGGGTGAATGGTGAAATAGTGAATGGGAAAGCGTTCTTACCGTCACCATTCACCATTCACTATTCACCATTCACCATTCACCGCACTTCATGTCCCGCCATCCGCTCCAGCGCACGAACCAGCGCTGAGTGATCCTCTTTTGCACCGCCATTCGCCGAGCATGAGTTGAACAGCTGCTGCGTCGTCGAGGTATTGGGCAGCGAGACACCGAGTGCCTTGGCGCCTTCCAGCGCCAGGTTGAGATCCTTCTGGTGCAGTTCGATGCGGAAGCCCGGCGCGAAGGTGCGCTTTATCATGCGCTCGCCATGCACTTCGAGGATGCGCGATGCCGCCAGCCCGCCCATCAGCGCCTGCCGGACCCTGGCCGGATCGGCGCCGGCTTTTGCGGCGAAGACCAGCGCCTCGGCGACCGCCTCGATGGTCAGGGCCACGACGATCTGGTTGGCAACCTTGGTGGTCTGGCCGACGCCGTTCGGGCCGACAAGCGTGATGTTCTTGCCCATCTTTTCGAACACGGGCTTGGCGCGCTCGAACGCCTTGTCCTCGCCGCCGACCATGATGGTCAGCGACGCCGCCTTTGCGCCGACCTCGCCGCCCGACACCGGCGCGTCAAGATAGTCGCAGCCGAGATCGTTGATTTTCTTGGCGAAAACCTTGGTCTCGATCGGCGAGATCGAGCTCATGTCGATGACCAGCTTGCCCTTGCTCAGGCCGGAAGCGACACCGTTCTCGCCGAACAGCACCTCGGCTACCTGCGGGGTGTCGGGAACCATGGTGATGATGATATCCGCGGCCTTCGCCACTGCCGCGTGGCCGGTGATGCTTCTCAAGCCCTTGGCGACGAGATCGGCCGGCGGCTTCGAGCGGTGGTCGCTGGCAATGACGGCGTAGCCGGCATCCAGGAGATGCCCCGCCATCGGCGCGCCCATAATGCCAAGGCCGATGAAGCCGATGGTTTCCATTGTTTTCTCCTTTGTTGAGGCTGAGTTCCTTCGCGCCCCCTCTGGCCTGCCGGCCATCTCCCCCACTTGTGGGGAGATTGGCAGTTTCGGCGCCTCGCTCACCCTGCAATGTTGGGGAGCGAAAGCCGGGATGACGTCCGATCTCCCCACCTGTGGGGGAGATGGCCGGCAGGCCAGAGGGGGGCGCGAAGGAACGCGACTTCAATCGTAACAGCTAAGCCGCGGCACTCCCCTGCCCGTTAAGCTCCCGAAACCACCCCAGCCCAGCCTCCGTCCCCGCCTTCGGTTTGTATTCCGCTCCGACCCAGCCGGAATAGCCGGTCCTGTCGATATGCTCGTAGAGGAAGGGATAATTGATCTCGCCCGTCCCCGGCTCGTGACGGCCGGGATTGTCCGCAAGCTGGATATGCGCGATGCGGCCGAGGTTGGCCTCGATGGTACGGGCGAGATCCCCCTCCATGATCTGCATGTGATAGATGTCGTATTGCAGGAACAGGTTCTTCGAACCGACGCGCTCGATCAGCGCCAGCGCCTGCTCCGAATAGTTCAGGAAAAAACCCGGTATGTCGCGCGTGTTGATCGGCTCGATCAAAAGCCGGATGCCGGCCTGCTCCAGTTTCTCGGCTGCAAACGCGAGGTTCTCGGCTAAAGTATTTTCCAGCACCGAACGATCCACGCCCTGCGGCGCGATGCCGGCGAGGCAATTGACCTGCTCGCAGCCGAGCGCATGGGCATAGCTGATCGCCTTGGCGATGCCTTGCCGGAATTCCGGCGCGCGGTCGGGCAAAACCGCGATGCCGCGCTCGCCCTTGCCCCAGTCGCCGGCCGGGAGGTTGAACAGCACCTGTGTCAGGCCGTTCTTCTTCAGCCGGGCCGCGACCACGTCAGGCGTATGATCATAGGGGCCGATATATTCGACGCCCTTGAAGCCGGCGCGGGCTGCGGCATCGAAGCGATCGAGGAACTCATGCTCGCCAAAGAGCATCGACAGATTGGCTGAAAAACGCGGCATTCTTTTTCTCCTTCTTCTGCTTGGCCCTAGGCGTGTTGAGATTCAGGTCGGGCAGAGTCGAAAACGGTGACTTTCGAGAACCGGAGCGGAACGTACTTTCTGTACGTGAGCACCGGAAGCGCAGGAAGGCGCCGTTTGCAGGCCTGTCTCACCTGAATATCGGCGCGCCTAATCGAGCAACACAATCGCCGTCGGCGCATCCTCATGGCTTTCGGCAAGGTCCTCGAATTCGGTGATCTTGTCGATTTCCGTGCCCATGGAAATGTTGGTGACGCGTTCGAGGATGAATTCAAGCACCACCGGCACCTGGTATTCCTTCATCAGCCGCTGCGCTTCCTTGAACGCGCCGGCGAACTCTTCCGGTTTGCGCACCCGGACCGCCTTGCAGCCCATCGCTTCTGCGACCGCGACATGGTCGACGCCGTAGCCGGCCTCCGGATCGTTGGCGCGGTTGACGTTCTCGAAGGCCAGGCTCACCTCGAAATCCATCGCAAAACCGCGCTGCGCCTGGCGGATCAGGCCGAGATAGGCATTGTTCACGACGACATGGATATACGGCAGTTTGTGCTGTGCGCCGGCCGCCAGTTCCTCGATCATGAACTGGAAGTCGTAGTCGCCCGACAGCGCCACGATGGAGCGATCCGGATCGGCGGCGCGCACGCCAAGCGCTGCCGGCAGCGTCCAGCCGAGCGGGCCGGCCTGGCCGCAATTGATCCAGTTGCGCGGCTTGTAGACATGCAGGAACTGCGCCCCGGCGATCTGCGAGAGGCCGATCGTAGTGACGTAGGTGGTGTCACGGCCGAACGCCTTGTTCATCTCCTCATAGACGCGCTGCGGCTTCAGCGGCACCTGCTCGAAATGCGTCTTGCGCTTCATCGTCTTCTTGCGGGTCTGGCATTCCTTCGCCCAGCCCGACCAGTCGCGCAGCTTTCCTGCCGTCTTCCATTCGGTGGCGACGTCGAGCAGCATCTTTAGTGCCGCACCGGCGTCCGAGACGACGCCGAGATCCGGCGCGAACACCCGGCCGATCTGGGTCGGTTCGATGTCGACATGGATGAATTTCTTGCCCTTGGTGTAGACATCGACCGAACCGGTGTGGCGGTTGGCCCAGCGGTTGCCGATGCCGAAGACGAAGTCGGCTTCCAGCATGGTCGCATTGCCGTAGCGGTGCGAGGTCTGCAGCCCGCACATGCCGGCCATCAGCCGGTGATCGTCGGGGATCGTACCCCAGCCCATCAATGTCGGGATGACCGGAACGCCGGTGATCTCGGCGAATTCGATCAGGAGATCGGACGCATCGGCATTGATGATGCCACCGCCGGCAACGATCAGCGGCTTTTCCGCGGCATTGAGCATCGCCAAGGCCTTTTCGGCCTGGGCGCGCGACATTGCCGGCTTGAACGGGACAAGCGGCTCGTAGGCATCGATATCGAATTCGATCTCGGCCAGTTGCACATCGACCGGCAGGTCGATGAGCACCGGGCCCGGTCGCGACGAGCGCATGAGATGAAACGCCTTCTGCAGCGCCATCGGCACGAGATAGGGCTCCATGACCGTGACCGCCCATTTGGCGACGGGTGCGGCTATGGCGGCGATATCGACCGCCTGGAAATCCTCCTTGTTGAGCCGTGCCCGCGGCGCCTGACCGGTGATGCACAGGATCGGGATCGAGTCCGCCGCCGCCGAATAAAGCCCGGTGATCATATCGGTGCCGGCCGGGCCCGAGGTGCCGATGCACAGCCCGATATTGCCGGATTTGGCTCTCGTGTAGCCTTCGGCCATATGCGAGGCCGCCTCGACATGGCGCGCCAGGATGTGGCGGATCGAGCCCCTCGCCTTCAGCGCCGAATAGAACGGATTGATCGCCGCGCCCGGCACGCCGAAGCCGCAGGAAACGCCTTCCTTTTCGAGAACGAGAACCGCTGCATCTACAGCGCGCATCCTGGCCACGTCCAGCCTCCGCAAATTGTTGGTCGACCGACAATGCCAGTATGGTTTTCATTTTTCAATTTTTTCAGAATAATTTTTCATTTCTAGAAAACGGCTCCTGTCCACTGATTTCGCTGGCTTTTCCGTTTTTCATGAATCCGGGCACCAGAATCTGTGAAAAAGTTTTTCATTGCGATTTCGGCGAAACCGGCGACAATGCCGCCATGGAAACCAGCGAAAAACGCCAGCGCGGCCGGCCGCGCGCTTTCAACGGTCCGTCCGAGGCCGGTTCTGTACAGTCGCTGGACCGGGCCTTGCGCATCCTGGCCATCGTCGCTGAAGGCAGTGGCCTGTCGCTGAGCGAGATTTCGGCGCGTAGCGAGCTCGCGGCGTCCACCGCCTACCGCATGCTGACGACGCTACAGAACCACGGCATGGTCGAGTTCGATACATCGGACCAGCTGTGGTCGATCGGCGTCGAGACCTACCGCATGGGTGCCGCCTTCCTGCGCCGCCGCAAGCTTGTCGACCGGGCCCGCGTGGTCATGCAGGAATTGATGGAGAAGACCGGTGAAACCGCCAATCTCGGCGTCGCCGAGGACGATTGCGTCGTTTTCGTCAGCCAGGTCGAGACCCATCAGGCGATCCGCGCCTTCTTCCGCCCGGGCACGCGCAGCTCCTTCCATGCCTCGGGCATCGGCAAGGCGGTGCTGGCGCAGCTCGAGCCGGAACGCGTCGCCGCCATCCTGCGCAAGTCGGGCCTGCAGCGCTTCACCGACAAGACGCTGTCCGACATTTCGGCGCTGGCCCATGACCTGGCTGTCATCAAGCACCGCGGCTGGTCGGTCGACGACGAGGAGCGGCATCCCGGCATGCGCTGCGTAGCCGCCGCCATTTTCAACGAGTTCGGCGAGCCGATCGGCGGTGTCTCGGTCTCCGGACCGACGGTGCGGGTGACGATGGAGCGGCTGGACGAGATCGGGCCGCTGGTGCGCGACGCCGCCGCTGAGGTGACGAGGATGATCGGCGGGTTCCGATTATAATGCGGAGAACGCTTCAGCTTTTGCTCGCCGCTTCACTGTGCGGATGCGTGGCGACGGCGCCCGAACCCGCCCCTGTCTCCCAGCAAGTCAGCGAGATTCCGATCTCGCTCGCTTTGGAGGAGACAATCACGATCGGCATTCGCCAGCATTTGCAGGATCCTGTATCCGCCAGATTCGGGCAGATGCGTGCCGGCGAGCGAACGCTCGACGGCCGCCGCGAAATCCTGGTCTGCGGCCATGTCGCTGCAAAGACGTCGTCCGGTGGTCATACAACAGACCAACCGTTCGCCGCCAAGATCTATCCGGATGAAGGAAGCAGCTTCGAACTCATCGCCATGGGCGATCAATCGCAGAATGCGAGTGTTGCCCGCATCTGCCGTGCAGCGGGATTGCCGATCTCCGAACCGTAGCCCGCACCGCGGCGCGCTCAAATCAGGAAGGAGGGGCTGCGTACAGCCCCTCCTTTCCGTGTGGGGGTGCCTCCTCCTAAAGGCGGCAATAGTGGCGGTAGCCGTCATAGCCGACATAGGTGTCGGAGTACGGATCGTAACTGGCGTAGCGGTTGGCGCAGCGGCGGACGTGCCAGGAGCCACCCTCGTCGTCGACATAGACGGTGCGGGGCTGCTGGTTGAGCAGGCTGCCGAGCACGAACCCGCCGACGCCGGCGGCGATGCCGATGCCGATTTCGCGGTTGTGGTGATGGCTGTGGGCGGCCGACGGCTGGACGGTGCCGACCAGCGAGGTGGCGGCGACAGTGCTGGCGATAAGAGCGGAAGCGATTTTGCGCGTGAACATGACGATCTCCTTGTTTCGTTGCGAGAGGCGATCCATCCGCCTCTTGATGATGGGTTGTCGCGACGAGAAAAAAGGTTCGAAGGTTTTTGAGATTTCTTCTCGGGTCCGGCAAAAATCTGCTGCGTGCCGGTTTCATCGCTATCGAGGCCAAGCAAAAAAGGGCGGCCGAAGCCGCCCTTTCCGCGAGGCGGTCGTCTCGCTCAAAGGAAGATGATCACCTTGCCATGATGATGCTTGTGGTGGTGGTGCTTGTGGTGGTGGTTCCACCACCACCAAGGCTTGTCGTGGTGGTGGTGCTTGTGGTGGTGGTTCCACCACCACCAAGGCTTGTCGTGGTGCTTGTGATGATGGTGGTGGCTGTGAGCGGAGGACGACTGCACGGTGCCGGCGAGCGCGCCGGTGGCGACGAGAATGGCGACGAGGCCTGACGTAAGAGTGCGCTTCAACATGATGATCTCCCTGGTCGAGGCGACCATTCGCCTCTGGAGATCAGTCGTCGCGGTGCGGCGAAAGGTTCGAAGGTTTCAGCGAGTAGCGAGTAGCGAGTAGCGAAATGGCTTTCGGGAGTTAAGACTTCCCTATTCGCTACTCCCTATTCGCTATTCGCTCCCGTCACCCCATGCCCGTAACGTGCCGCAGCCAGAAGGCCAGCACGATGAAGCCGATGATGGTGGCGACGCCGGTCCAGTCGATCTTGGCGCTCTTCACATCCTTTATGAGCTTCACCACGAGAAACCAGGCGATGACGACAAGCGGCAGGATGATGACAAGTCTGATCATGCGACACCCCGTTCGATGCGTTTGCACCTGAGAGATATGTAGGGATCGCATTGGCGGTTTTCAGCATGGCGGCCCGCCCACCTCGGCGGGGTCCATTAGCGATCGAAAACGGAGTTTTGTCTTTACTGGCGCACGAAATATGCTAACCGGAGCGCCGTGCCCTTGTAGCTCAGCTGGTAGAGCAGCGGTTTTGTAAACCGAAGGTCGGCGGTTCGATTCCGTCCGGGGGCACCACCCTTCACTCTTCGAGCTTCGGGTGGCAGGCCACTCGAAGCTCGTTAGACGAAGGAGGACTGCCGACGGTTCTATTCTGCGGAGCTGGCAGCACGACATCAGGCCAACTCGCAGCCGTCGGACCTTCTAGGAAAATGTGGCAGCCTGTATGGCTGCCGTATCGCCGAACGTGTTCCTCACCCTAACCGACCTGTAGACGTAGGCGGCCCAGATCCCTGTGACTATGAAGGATGCCAAAGGTGTAACCAGAGCTCCTCCGGCAAGCAAACGGTTTACCGGGACACCAAGCACAGTCGATATCCAAACTGTGTCCAGTACGAACAAGAGAGGGATCGCGAACCACAGACATATGAACAGCTGCGGAAAGCGGTGGCTTCGCCGCAGCATCGAAACAAGCACGACCAGCTGAAGCACCAGAAATGCCAGATTGAGGGCTGCCTCGCCATAGATGGCCAAGGCCCCGCTGGGCACTGTAACAAGCTGTTGGTAGGTTTTGACCAGACTGGCCATATCGACAAGTGTGCGCAACGGCGAAAGGGACAGGCTGATCGCCAGCAGGATCAGCCAGCCGCCGAACCCCACGAGGTCATCTGGGCTCTGTGAGGATTTGCGCGACGACCGGACGGCGAAGAAAACCGGCACGCCAATCAGCAACAGAAGTATCGCCCAATGCCACATTTACCCACCCTCGAATGCATCCCTGGGTTGTTTAGCTCGCACCTCTGGATTGTGCAAGCGTTTTTACAGAGATCAAGGCATCGTAGAGATTTTCGGGTTTAGGTTTGCAGAGGACGCTTTCGTCGCTCGCAATGGCCGCATCTCACCCCAAGTCAAAATGCCGCGGAAAGGCCTGGTGCAGCAGGAGCAGCATGGTCTTGCGCAGCACGTCGGTGTCGCGGCTGGACGGGTTGAGATGGTCCCAATACCAGGCGCCATGCACCAGATAGTTCAGGCTCTCCGACAGCGTGTCTATGTCGACGCCGGTGTAACCGCCGCTGCGTGAAATCTCGATCAGCAGCTCGCGCGCTTCGGCCGTGTAGGCGAGATCGCTCGGCAGGCCGATTTCATTGTAGATCTGCATGCTCTTGCGGTCGCTGGAAAACACGACGAAGACCGAGACCCATTTCGGATGCTGCCGGGCAAAGCGCTGCGCGCAATCGACCGCGCCCAACACCCGCTCCACCGGCGACAGGCCGGGCGCCCGCACCAGCGTCAGCCACAGCGCGTCATATTGGTCGCTGAGATATTGCAGGACGGCCCGGAACAGGTTCTCCTTGCTGCGAAAATGAAAGACCACCAGTGCGTTGGACGAGCCGACATGCTCGGCAATGCGCTGCATGGTGACGCTGGCCAGCCCCTCCTCCGCGATGAGCTCGATGGTGGCGTCGATGATGCGCTGGACGCTCGCTTCGCCGCGCTCGCGCCGGCGGTCCTTGGGCGCGGCGTCGTTCGCCGCACCCTTGGCCGCCTTGCTTTTTCCCGCATCCGGAGTGGCTATGCGTTGCGCCATTGTCGTCAGGCCTTTCCCCGGCGGCCGAAACATCCCGCCGCTGCCTTGGCATGCCGGCGCCCTGCGGACTCACAGCGCCGGGCGTGTCCCGGCATTCGTGTACCACTGACCACGAGCCGTCTCATAGGCCATACCCGCCCGGAACACGTCAGCGTCGCTATAGGTGCGGCCGACAATCTGGATGCCTGTCGGCACGCCGTTGGCGGCGCGGCCCGACGGGATCGACAGAACCGGGCAGCGGCTCAGCATGTTGAACGGCGTCGTCATCACCCAGCCCAGCGACGGGTTCACCTCTCGTCCATTGATCTCGACCTTGCCTTTGGTCTGATCGAATTCCGCCGGCACTGCGGGAAGCGCATTGGTCGGGCAGATCAGCACGTCGTATTTTTCCAGCAAAGGCCCCAGCGTCAGGTACATCCTGGCCGCCACATCGAGCGTCGCGACAAAATCCGTCGCCTTCGACTTCTGCCCGTCCTGCGCGAACTGCCTGGCATAGCTGGTCATGTCCTTGCCGTTCTTGGCGAGCAGCGGCGACAGCGAGGCGCCGAAGAGATGTTCGAGATAGGCCATGCCGGCCTTGAGCACCTCGTCGCCCCAGCCGAGGTCCACCTCCTCGACGGTGGCGCCGAGCGAGCGGAACACATCGCAGGCAGCGAGCGTGTTCTTGCGCACGTCCGCATCCACCTCGAAGGACCCGAGATCCATGGAGAATGCGATCTTCCAACCCTTGATCGGCTTGTAGTCGAGCGGCAGGCGCAGTTTCGGGCGCAGCGTGGCGATGTCGAGCGGGCTCGGCCCGGCCATGACGTTCTGCAGCAGGATCGCATCCCCGACGTTTCGGGCCAAGGGCCCGGTGTGGCAGAAAAAATCGAGATTGAACGGCGGCTCATCGGGATTGCGGCCGTAAGGCGGCTTGAAGCCGACCAGGCCGCAGGCCGAGGCAGGGATGCGGATTGAGCCCGCTATGTCCGAGCCGGTTGCGATCGACGACGTGCCGGAGGCCAGCGTTGCCGCCGAACCGCCCGACGAACCGCCCGGCGTGAAATCCGGGTTCCAGGGGTTGCGCGTGACGCCCCAGCGCTTCGACCAGGTATAACCGGCGCAGCTGAATTCGGGCGTCGCGGTGCGGGCGTGGACGATGCCGCCGGCCTTCATGACACGCTCGTTCATGGTCGAGGTATGGCCGCCAATGGCGTCCCCGGACAGCAGCGAGCCATGCGAGGTCGGCTTGCCCTTGATGTAGCTCTCATCCTTGATGCCGATCGGCAGGCCCTCGAGCGCGCCGGTCCTGGCGCCTCTGGCGTATTTCGCCTCGGCTTTTCTGGCGAGATCCATCGCCTCGTCGAAATGCGTGAAGGTGAGGCAGTTGATCGTCGCCTTGGTTGCCTCGGCGCGGCGGATGGTGGCCTGCATCAGTTCCAGAGGCGACAGTTTCTTCGCCTTGAACAGCCGCAACGCCTCGCTGGCCGGCATGTAGCAAAGGTCGAGATCGGACATAAAAAATCTCCCGCGGCGGCTTTACGGCATCTGGCATTGGGGATGGCCGAGCCGCGATGCGCGGCCCGATGTTGGTCAGCTTCGGCCGGCGGCGCTGCTATTTCTGCAGATCGGTCCAGATCCTGGTGTAGAGCGCCTGGACGTCGGCGGGACAGGCCGACATGAATTGGCCCTTGTCGGCAAATTCGGCCGGAACATCCACTTCGGGCGCGCCCTTCATATCGGCCGGCAGGAAGGGCTCGGAGCCCTTGATGCCATTGGCGTAGTGCGCGAAGGCCGAGATCATCGCTGCATTCCTGGGGTCCATGATGAAATTCTGGAAGAGCTTGGCGTTCTCGACGTTCTTGGCATCCTTGAGCACCGCGACATTGTCCATCCAGATTGGAAAGCCCTCCTTGGGATAGCCGTAGACGATCTTGTCGTTCTCCAGCCGCTCGCGCAGCGATATGCCGTTCCAGTTGACGCCGGCGGCAATGTCGCCCCTGCCGAGACCGTCGACGGCCGCATAGTCGAGCGACAGCCATTTCGCTTTCGCCTCGATGAGCTTGTCATGCACCTTTTTCAAAAGCACCTTGTCGTCGGTGCAGTACTTACCGCCCTCATAGGCAATGGCGAGGAACATGATGTCTCCCATTTCGGGCACGACATTGATCTTGCCCACGAGTTCCGGCGGCGGATCGAGGAAAATCGCCGAGGTGTTCGGATCGCCCGCATAGACCGATTTGTTGACCGAGATGCCGGTCGTGCCCCATTGCCACGGCACCGAATATTTGCGGCCGGGGTCGAACGGCACGTCGACCCATCTCGGATCGACGTTTCTAAAGTTCTCCATCGTGTTGGGATCGGTTTCCAAGAGCAGGCCTTCGCTGATCCAGATCGGCATCACGCTGGCCGATGGAACGACGATGTCATAGCCGGAAGCGCCCTGGCGGACCTTGGCCAGAGCCGTATCGTTGGAGTCGTAGTCGGTGACGGTAACCTTGACCTTGTAGGTTTCCTCGAACTTCTTGATCAGGTCCGGGCTGGTGTAGTTGCCCCAATTGTAGATTTGGAGTTCGCCCTCGGCGCGGGCAATGCCGGTCATCGCCAGCAGCGACAGGCCGAGCGCCGTGGCGGTCGATTTCAACTGCATGCTTGTGTCTCCCATTGTTGGGACCGGCGGGATTGCGCCTCGAGTCCCTAAGTTCCCTTCGTCCTGGTGATCATTCACCGGCGAATGCCGGCTGACCAACTCGGTATCTCGGGCAACGGTATTAATTACTAAACATACAGTCAATATCTTTTAGCGACACAACTGCATCATCGGCACCGGCAGTGCGCCGGCGAAGCCGACATGATATGGTCAAGGTTGGGCCATTGATGAATTGGGGCAAGCCGTGGCGTGAGCGCCGCAGCCTGCAGGGCTTGGATCACGGTCATGCGCCTTTTTCTGGCGGTCGTGCTGCTGATGACCATGGCGCTCTTCTCCGCTGCGCGCGGCGAAGAGCGGATAGCGCTGGTTGTCGCCAATCCGGCCTCTGAGGGCTCACCGGCAATCGCCAACGCCGACCTCAGTGCCGAACTCGTTGCAGCGACACTACGATCGCTTGGCTTCACCGTCCGGCAGGTGTCGGATGGCGACCGCGCCGATGTCGCGCGCGCCATGCATGATTTCGCCCAATCCCTGGCCAAACCGGACTCCGTCGGCATCTTCTACTATGTCGGCCACACCGCGCAGGCCAACGGCAGGAACTATTTACTGACGCGCGGCACCCGGATCGATTCAAAGGAAACGGTCGACCAGACGGCATTGCCCCTCGATCTGTTCATGCAGGCGCTCGAGGCAACCCCGACATTGAAGGTGGTTCTGCTCGACAATCCCGGCGATGGCCACAACCCTACTTCCGGCGTGATGCAGGGTCTGGCGGCGGTCGATCCCCTCACCCACGCCATCGTCGCTCTGTCGGCCAAACCCGGAACCGTTGCACTGGGCGAAGCCCGCCCCGTCACCGTATTTGCCGATGCGCTCACCGCTGCGCTGGTCAAGCGCGGCGCGGACATAGCCATCATCCTCGCCTCGGTCAGGCAAACCACTATCGACAAAACGTCAGGCGCCCAGTGGCCATGGATGGCATATGGCCGCTCGGCAGACGCTGCCTTTGTGCTGACGCCGGACCAAGTGGCCGGCGCGGCACCGGCGCTGCCGCTTGTGCCGGAACCGGCACCGCCGGCGATGGCGAGCGGCGGCTACATCTCCCGGAGTGGGGGTTGGCAGCCTGACGGCAGCGACTACGCCGATGGCAGCGGTCAGGAGCCCTACCCCATGGACGTTGCACCGGGCTCCGGCAGTCCCGATGCCGCGATGGGCGACAGCGCCAAGGAGGCGGCGCTCTACGAGGAATACAAACGCCAGGAACAGCAGCGCCAATTGCAGGAAGAGCAGGCTCGGCAACGATACGAAGAGGAAAAGCAACGTCTTGAAGACGCAGCTGTGGCCGCTGCCCAGAACAATCTCGGCGGGACCTATCCGCAGGATGGCGGAGCCACCGGCGCCGAACCGCCCCCCGATAAGGCAGGGATCCCCCCTGAGGACGGCATGACATCGGCCCCGCCACCCGCGACCGGCGCCGAAAGTCCGCCGGAGGCGCAGGCGCCACCGAAACCAGCGCCGCCGCCCATCGACCAGGCGCAAAGCCCTCCTTCCGGCGGCGCCCTTCCACAACCCGAGACGGGCGCTGTCGAGGTGGTGCGCCATCCAACCATCGATGCGCCGGATGAGATTGTCGCCGGCGAGACGGTGACCGTTTCGATCGCCCTTACCGAAGAGCAATTCACGCCCGAAGTGAAGGTGAAGGCAGCGCCGGGCTCGTCGGTGACGGAAGATGGCGCCCTGGCCATGGCGATGCCGGCGGGAACCGAGCAATGGCCGATCGATATCGATCTGTTCGCCTCCGGCTTCGATCTCGCTGACGGCGGCAAATGGAGCCGACGGACGACGCTCTACCGCCAGGGCGACAGCGACTTCGTCCGCTTCGACGTCAAGGCGCGGCCGATCGCCAAGGACAGCAAGCCGGCCCAGTTCATCGCGCGCATCTACAGCGCCGGGAGGTTCCTGGGATCGGCGTCGCGGTCGGTTATCATTCGCCGCACCGCGCCTGTCGAGGCAGCCGCTCTGAGCGCCACAGCCGAACGCTCCGCAGCACCTGCCATGCTGATGCTGGCCGCAGCGGCGCCGCAGCCGGCGGTAACTGGCAATGTGACGCTCGGCGGCGCAGCCGGCGATGACGTCCCCGATCTCGACGTGACCATCCTCTATGACGATCCGAGCGGGCTGGGTTCGGGGCAGATCATCATCCATTCGCCGCATCTGGCCGGTCCGGTGACCGATACGTTCTCGACGCCACCTGAGATGGCGGCATGGCTGGACTCCGAATACCGCCGCCTGCTGCAGCTCGGATTGAGCCTGCGCGGCGCCGTTTCGCTGCAGCAGCCTGCCGCAAGCAGCGATACGGGGGCGCAAAAGCGCTTTGTCACGCTCGCCGCCGAAGGTTTTGGCGATGCGCTCTACCGCGACTATGTGCCGAAACCGTTCAAGGACGTGTTCTGGTCGCTGCGCGGCAAAGGCGAACTCCATTCGATCCAGATCACCTCGAACAGCCCGACGCTGCCCTGGGAATTGATCCGCCCGCGCAGCGCCGACGGCGCCGTCGCCGACGGTTTTCTCGGCATGGGCTACCGGCTGGCGCGCTGGGCTCCGCGCAGCAGTGCCTCACAGGTCGACAACCCGCTCGACCGCAGGACCTTCACCGGCGTCGCGGCCGTCGCGCCCTCCTATCTCGACAAGCGCTCGCTGCGCTTTCAGCAGGACGAGATCGCGGCGCTGAGCAAGCTTTACGGCTACCGCCGCTTCGATGGCGATTTCACCTCTTTCGAGAAACTGGTCGGTGAAGTCTCGACCGGTTTCATTCATTTCTCCGGTCATGGCGAGGTCAACCAGCCGAGCAGTGGCCGGCCCGTCTTTGCCATCGATCTCGTCGACCAGTCGCTCGACCCCGATACATGGGCCGCGCTGGTCGCGGCCGCGCATGGCAAGGGCAACCCGTTCTACTTTTTCAACGCCTGCGACACCGGCCGTTCGCAGATGCTCGGCGGTTTCGTGCAGGGCTGGGGTCCGGCGGTGCTGGCGGGCGGCGCTTCCGGCTTCATCGGCGGCATGTGGCCACTGACCGACCGCGCGGCAGCGGCCTTCTCGACCGATTTCTATGGCGGCATCAGCACGCGGATCAAGGACGGGCCGGTCTATCTGGCCGAGATCCTGCAGGATGTCCGCAGAGAATTCTACCGGACCGGCGATCCGACCTATCTCGCCTACACATTCTACGGCAACGCCAATCTGAGGATTGTCGCGCAGTAGGCGACGGATCGTCGTTGGCAGATTGGCTTCAGCCTACAACGCGTTTTGCGGGCATGGCACGCCGGCGCCGCCGCAGCGTGAGGCCATCGGCCTGGAGCTCATGTCTTCGGACTGCCGCACAAGCTCCGCAAAGAGAAGGGCGAAACTTCCCATCACAAGGAAGACGATAATCAGGCGTGTCACCGGCAATAGACAGGTCTCGACTGGCTAGCCCCCCAGCCACCCATCCTCTGTCGGCTAACATGATCGATCAGGCTTTACGAGTGTTTAAGCTCGCTCTTAACCATCACATTCGCCGTTCCGGCGACATCAAGCGCGAGCCGCCGATTTCGTTTCGCCGCGGCCGCAACTGTGCCGGACGATGCCTCCCTTTGCAGATGCGCTTGCCCATGCTACCCCACGCAACCGCCGCCGACCGCCATCGGCCGACCGCAATCGGAATGTCATGAGCAAAGCCAATCTCGCCTTCGTCTCCTCCGACACTGCCGATGCCAAGGCGGCGATGGAGAGCCTGTCGGCCCGCTATGGCAAGGCATCCTTCGACGACGCCCAGGTGGTGGTGGCGCTGGGTGGCGACGGCTTCCTGCTGCAGACCTTGCGCGACACCATGAGCACGGGGAAGAAGGTCTACGGCATGAACCGTGGCACCATCGGCTTCCTGATGAACGAGTACCGCGTCGGCGGCCTCACCGAGCGCATTGCTGCCGCGGTCGCCGAAACGATCCGCCCGCTGGAAATGCTGGCGGTGACGCATGAGGGTGAGACGGTTTCGGCACTCGCCATCAACGAGGTGGCGCTGTGGCGTCAGTCCTACCAGACGGCAAAGATCCGCATCACCGTCGATGAGCAGGTACGAATCGAGGAACTGAACTGCGACGGCGTGATGATCGCGACGCCGGCCGGCTCGACCGCCTACAATCTGTCGGCGCACGGTCCGATCCTGCCGCTGGATGCGCCGCTGCTGGCGCTGACCCCGGTAAGCCCGTTCCGGCCGCGCCGTTGGCGGGGTGCCCTGTTGTCAAACAAGGCGACCGTACGCTTCGATATTCTGGAGTCGGAAAAGCGCCCGGTGAACACCGCCGCCGACCATACCGAGGTCAAGGCGGTGGCTTCCGTGACGGTCCGGGAATCGCCGACTGCGACAGCGACGCTGCTGTTTGATCCCAACCATTCGTGGAACGAACGCATTCTCGCCGAGCAATTTCGCTATTGAGCCGGCGCAAAGAGTGACTACCTAATTAAGCATCGCGATTAAGCTTACGTTTTCACAATCGTGCCAATCCCGCCCGTTTCTGTTGACAAATCGCGGGCTTGCGCCTAATCGCAATACCAATCTTGCAGGCACGCTGTGCTTGCCGCGACGGATGCCGTTGCGCTTCCCCGAACCAGCCAAAGACAGCAACTCTTGTCCTCAGACACCACGACCGCTCCAGAAGCGTTGACCTTTTCAGACCTCGGCCTGTCGCCGAAGGTCCTTTCCGCAGTCACCGATGCCGGCTACACCGTGCCGACGCCGATCCAGGCTGGGGCCATCCCGCATGCCTTGCTCGGCAAGGATATTCTGGGCATAGCACAGACCGGCACCGGCAAGACGGCCTCCTTCGTGCTGCCGATGCTGACCCGCCTCGAAAAAGGCCGGGCCCGTGCACGCATGCCGCGCACGCTGATCCTCGAGCCGACGCGCGAGCTCGCCGCGCAGGTCGAAGAGAATTTCATCAGATACGGCAAGAACCACAAGCTCAACATCGCGCTGCTGATCGGCGGCGTCTCTTTCGACGAGCAGGACAAGAAGCTCGAGCGCGGCGCCGACGTGCTGATCGCCACACCCGGCCGTCTGCTCGATCACCGCGAGCGCGGCAAGCTGTTGCTCAACGGCGTCGAGATCCTCGTCATCGACGAGGCCGACCGCATGCTGGACATGGGCTTCATCCCCGACATCGAGCGCATCTGCGAGATGATCCCGTTCACCAGGCAGACGCTGTTCTTCTCAGCGACCATGCCGCCGGAGATCACCAAGCTCACCGAGAAATTCCTGCATGCGCCGGTGCGCGTCGAGGTGTCCAAGGCGGCATCCGCTGCCACCAACATCATCCAGCGCCTGGTCAAGTCCGGCTCCAAGCCGTGGGACAAGCGCGAGACGCTACGCAATCTGATAAAGGCCGAAGACGCCGAGCTGAAGAACGCTATCATTTTCTGCAACCGCAAGGTCGAGGTCGCGGAGCTGTTCCGCTCGCTGCTGAAGTATGATTTCGACGCCGGCGCCCTGCATGGCGACATGGACCAGCGCGCCCGCATGCAGATGCTGGCCAATTTCCGCGATGGCAAATTGCGCTATCTCGTGGCGTCCGACGTCGCCGCGCGCGGCCTCGACATTCCCGACGTAAGCCACGTCTTCAACTACGACGTGCCGATCCACGCCGAAGACTATGTCCACCGCATCGGCCGCACCGGCCGCGCCGGACGCTCGGGCAAATCCTTCACCATCGCCACCAAGTCCGACACCAAATACATCGACGCCATCGAGCGGCTGATCGGCAACAAGATCGAGTGGCATGACGGCGACCTGTCGACCGTGGTCGCCAGCGAAGGCGGCGAGGACGAAGCGCCCCGCCGTGGCCGTGGCGCTCCGCGCCGCGCCGGCCGCAAGGACGAGGACCGCAAGCCCCATGATCGCAAGGACGGTGGCGAGCGCAAGCCGCGCGAACGCCATGCCAAGCGCAGCGACGACGCGCCGGCGGCAGAAGCCGCGCGCGAGGAACAGCCGGTGGTAGCCGAGGCCGCGGTCGCCGACACCGGCGAACGGCATCAGCGCAAGGAAGCGATCCGCTCCGAAAACAGCGACCGCAAGGTCTCCGATCGCAACAACGAGAACCGCGCCCCGGAACGCGGCGACACAAGGCCGCAGCGCGCCAGCAACAGCCGCCCTGCCCGCGGCAACAACCGCGGTGAAGACAATGACGGCACCGTCGGCTTCGGCGACGACATGCCGGCCTTCATGAAGATCGTCGCCAAGGTCTGATCCCATGAGCCGCGGCGTCCCGAGGACGCGCGGCTTGCCTGGACGCGACTGGGATGTGAGATCTGGAGCCCGCTCCAGGATCGGCGCCATGCGCGGTAACCGCAAAACAGGCTCGATCTACCCGATCGCTTCCGGTCTGGAGGCTTAAATAGCCCGTCGATGCTACAGGCTTTTCAGTTCCAGGCGGGATGCCAATAAATCCAGAAACGCCCGAACCTTGGCCGAAGATGACCGGCCTTCCTGCCACAAGGCATGGATCGGCACCGGTGCCGGCTCGAATTCCGTCAAAACCAGTTCGACGAGACCGTCGTCGACCAAATGTCTTATCTGCCACAGAGGCGAGAAGCCCAAACCCAGTCCGTGGATTGCGGCGGCATAGACCGAGGTCATCAGATTGGAGCGAAAAGCGCCTGCGACCTTCACGGTCCGGGGTTTCCCGTCGATCTGAAACGTCCATTCACCTGGACGCTCGTTAGCGGTTCTGATTATGCAACTGTGCTCACTCAGCTGGAAGGGATGGGCCGGCCGGCCACACCGCGCGAAATAGGAAGGCGCGCCGAACACAACGCGCCGCAACGCCCCCAGGCGTTTGGCTTTCAAGTTGGAATCCGGCAAATCGCCGATGCGTATTGCCAGGTCGAGACCTTCGGCGCCAAGATCGGCAAATCCATCGGAAAGTTGAAGATCGACCTCGACCCGGGGAAATGTCCGCATGTATTCGGCGATGACAGGCATCAGGACGTTCGGGCCAAACAGAACCGGCGCCCCGATGCGCAGGACGCCTGCCGGCTCCGATCGTTGATTGATCGCCTGAAGTCTTGCGTCGTTTATTTCGTCGACCGCGGGTTTGATCCGGTTGAAAAAGGCTGCTCCGACTTCACTCGGTGTCGAGCGACGCGTTGTCCTGTGGATCAGCTCGACGCCGACTGATTCCTCCAGTGCCGCCAGAGACCGGCTGACCGACTGCAGCGAGCGGTTCAGCCGATGTGCGGCAGTCGTCAGACTTCCATGCTCGACGATCGCGATGAAAGCCTCGAAATCGTCCATCCGGCTCATGTATTATCCCGATCTTCGACATAATATATCGCAAAAACGGGTAATTGTAACGACAATTGCGACGTCGTACCTCTCTGCAAGTTGTCCCGCGAGGACAGGCTTGATGGAAGGGAATCGTCATGCAAGTAGCCAATCCAACTGTTCTGGTCGTTGGTGCCACAGGCCGAGTTGCGGGACTTGTCGTGCCTGAACTTGTCCGACGCAATGCCAATGTTCGAGCGCTCGTTCGCGACCCTGCGAATGCCGAAAAGGCCCGGAAGCTAGGGGCATCCGAGGTTGCGACAGGAGATTTGCGAAATCGTCAGAGCCTCGAAAAGGCGGTCGAGGGCGTCGACGGCGTCTTTCACATTGGGCCGGCTTTTGCTCCCGATGAAGCAGCCATGGGCGTTGCCATGGTTGAGGCCGCCACGCGAGCAGGAGTTCGAAAGTTCGTCTTCTCGTCGGTGATCCAGCCTACCAATACGCGACTGAAGAACCATGCCAGCAAGGTACCTGTCGAGGTTGCTCTCTACTCGACAACGATGGAATATACGATTCTGCACCCTGCCAATTTCATGCAGAACCTCGCAGCGGCCTGGCCGTCCGTCGTTGAACATGGTGTTTTCTCGGAACCGTTTCCAAAGACGGCGAAGCTGGCCCGCGTCGACTACCGCGATGTCGCTGAGGTGGCGGCGATCGCCCTAACCGAAGCGCGATTGTCCTACGCGACCCTCGATCTGTGCGCTGACGGCATGCACAGCCGGGAAGACATCGTTGCGATGATGAGTGAGGAACTTGGCCGACCCATCTCTTCTGGTGAGCCGACATTTGGCGAGTGGGCGGCCGAGGCACGCCTTCCCTACAATGACCGCCAAATGCAGGTGCTGGCCAAAATATACGCCCACTACGCCCACTATGGCCTTGGTGGGAACAGTCTGACATTGCGCGCCGCCCTGGGCCGCGAACCGCGTTCGTTGCGCGGCTTTATTCGAAACCTTGCCCAGCAAATGGCGCAGGCCGCCTGACTGCGCCCAGCCGCGCATACTTCCACTTTTCGAGAAGGAGATATTTGATGCGACCGTCATCCCACAAGGTTTTGAAATCGAGGAAGCTACCGGCCTCTTACAATGCGCTGGTGATGCCATTCGTTCTTTCCATCCTGATGTCGTGCATTGTTTCCGCGGTAGCGACGCTGATCAATGCGGGCTGGACAACCGGTTTCGTGGCGACCTGGCCGTATGCATGGGGAGCATCATGGCTAGTGGGCTTTCCAAGTCTGCTGCCGGTCTTGCCGATCGTGCGCCGTATCGTTGCGGCAATTTGTCGATCAGCCGACCTCGTAGGCCTTGATTACAGGGTCCGACATGCCAAACAAAAACGGCCCTTGCGGGCCGCTTTTACCTTCGACTGACGGCTCGCAGCGCCATTGTCGGCTTCCGCGACGACATCATGCGGGCAGCCTTCATGCGCGCCGGCCCTCATGCCGATCGTCGTCCGAGCCTGATCCCGAGCGCTCTCAAATGCAGCCGGCCAGCTTGCACTCTTGGCACGCTCCTATCCTGGCCCGTCCGTCACATCGGGCCGGGCATCATCTTGGTCGGTTTTTCCAGCATCGGAAACTCTGCCTTGCTGCATTTCACGTTCGGGTTGGTCGGACTGAACATGCCGTTCGGATTGTCTCTGAACAGCCAGGCATGAAGGTCGTAGTGGACGAACTCCCTCGGAATGAGCGGATAGTGCCCTTCCATCGGTCCCATGAAGGTCTGGCCAAATAGTTTTGGAGGTTCCTTGGTGTCTGGCGTCAGGGGCACCAGCCATTCCACGCCAACCAATTTCAAGCCTTTCTTGGTCGGCTCGTAGATCAGCACATTGGGGCGCATCGGATCGAGTTTCTGACCGACACTCGGGACGTTGACGAAATGGATGCCCATAGCGCCCTTCGGATAGTCCATTGCGCCCTCGATCCTGTCCCCGCTGTAATAGACGCACCCGACAGTCGACAGATAAAGGTCGCGGACGGCGACCGTGTAGTCTTCATATTTGGCGAGCGATTTCTTCAACGCTTCGATGTCGGCTTTGTTGGCGTCCTCGGCTCGAGCCGTGGCCGCTGCGCACCAAGCTGAGACCAGACCTGTCAAAATGAGGACGCCGCAACGCCCAAGACGAGCTGTTCTTGTCATGCATTCCTCCCAGATTTCCTATCTGGCCGTGCAGGACCGGGGCCGACTAAGTGACTGCGCGGCCGTTTGTATCGCCCCATCCCCTCTGGAACCGCACCAATGCTAATCCCTTCCAAGGCCTCCGGAAAGGAATTATTAGAAATCTCTAATGCGTTAGACCTTTTGACGGACCACAGGAGCCCAAAAAGAAAGCGGCCCCTTGCGGGGGCCGCCTTCGCATTTCGATGCCGAACAATTCAGGTCAGCGGCGAAAGCTGGATCTCGACGCGCCGGTTCTGCGCACGGCCGGCCGCCGTTCCGTTGGAAGCGATCGGGCGGGTCTTGCCGAATCCGGTGACGGCGAAGCGGCGCGAATCGACACCTTGGCCCGAGAGATAGTTGGCGACCGCCAATGCACGGCGCTGCGACAGATCGAAATTGTGTTCGTCGCCGCCGGTCGAATCGGTGTGGCCGAACACGTCGACCGTGGTCTGCTTGAACTTCTTCAGCACCAGCGCAACCGAGTTCAGCACCTGGTAGAAGCCAGGCTTCACCGCATCCTGGTCGACGTTGAAAGTAATGTCGGACGGCATGTTGAGGATGATCTGGTCGCCGGTGCGGGTGACGCTGACGCCGGTGCCTTCGAGCTGGCGGCGCAGTTCAGCCTCGTTCTGGTCCATGGTCGCGCCGATGGCGCCGCCGGCCAGCGCGCCGATACCGGCGCCGATCAGCGCGTTGCGGCGGTCATTGCCGCCGGCAAGCAGGCCGAGGCCCGCGCCCGCCAGGGCACCAAGGCCGGCGCCGGCTGCGGTGTTCGAAACCTTCTGCTCGCCGGTGTACGGATCGGTCGTGGTGCAGGCACTCACCAGCACAGCCGTCGCAACGGCGACGAGCACAGTCTTTTTCATAGAATCGTCCCTCTCCAAAGCGCGGCCTTTGCGCTCGCGCATATAAGCCCTTCTCGGGTCTTGTAACATGAAATGCGGCGAAAAACCGAGCGGCGAAAGCGGCTTTTCCCCGCTCGCGCCACTCTTCCGCTTCGGTGGCTGGTGCTGGCCTACCAGAGGTTCTTGCCGTCAATGACGACCACCTCGACCTTATCGAGGTCGAAATCGTCGAACAGCCGCGAATTGACTGATATCTTGGGATTGTCGAAGCCCGGTTTGCCGGTTGACCAGTCCGGCGTTTCGGTGAAGGTGCCGCAGCCGCAAATGGCGCAAAACCCGTGTTTGACGGTCTTCGATCCCCATTGATAGAAGGAAACGTTTTCCGGCGAGCTGGTGAGCTTGAATTGCGACGGAACGTAGTAAGCCCACAGCGAACCGCGCTTGGAGCAGAACGAGCAAGTGCATTGTGTTACCGTCTCGGGCGCCTGCGAAACCTCGAACGTCGTCGCCTTACAATGACAGCTGGCCTTGATGGTCATGAAAAGCTTTCCTCTCCGTTGCCGCCACCCATGCGGCAAGGCACCATAAAGGAAGGCTCCTGACAACTGTCTGTCAGCAGGCTTCGATCGATCGAGCCGAGCGGCGCTCTGGCCGAAGCGGACCCGTCGTCACCTCCCAATCGTCGTCACCTGCCGATATAGGCGGCCAGTTCGTCCGGCGTCCCGTTTGGGAAAGCCTGTTTCAGAAAATCCAGGAACGCCGACACGCGCGCGCTGAGCAGCCGCCGCGACGGGTAGAGCGTCCATAGAGAAATTTCGGGGCCGTCAATATCCCCCCAATTCACCAGTGTGCCGTCAGCCAGGTCGTGGGCCACCAACGAAATGGGAAGCCGTCCTGCGCCGACGCCGGCTCGCACCGCATCGCGGACCATGATCAGCGTCGACAAGGCGAGGACCGGCTCGATTCTAAGTGTTGCCCGGCCACCTGGTGTCTTCACCTGCCATGTTTGCCGCTCGCCTGTCCCGCGCGCAACGCCAGGAGCGGCGAGCCCATCGGTCGGGCGAGGAAGGTCCGGGCTCGCCACAACGACCAGGCGGTCGCGGAGAAACGCCCGTCCGACCAGGCTTTCATCGGGATCCGGATTGACCCGGATTACCAGATCGTAGCCTTCCTCGATCATGTCGACATGCCGGTCTTCGGTGGTCACTTCAAGCCTCACCTCAGGATACCTCAGGGCAAATCCCGCAGCGATCCTCCCCATTGCAGTCTGCGAAAAATGCAAAGGCGCGCTGATCCGCAATCTGCCCTTGGGTCTCTGACCGCCCGAGGCAATCGCCGATGCCGTCTCGTCCAGCTCGGCAAGCAACGCCCCCGTCCGCTCGAAGAGCGCCCGTCCTTCTTCGGTCAGCTTCAGGTTACGCGCACCCCGTTCGAACAGACGCAGATCCAGACTGCTTTCCAATTCGCCAACGCGCCGGGACAACGTTGCCTTGGGCCGGCCGGTGGACCTTGCCGCTTTGCCGAAGCCGCCATGGCGAGCCACGAGGTTAAAATCGGCAAGGGCTAAAAGATCCATGACTGTCCCACCAGCGAGACGACGTGTCTAAAAATGCCGTCTACTGGGCTCTTTGTGAGCCACACATATTGGGGCTGTCAAGCAACCCAACAGGAGAAATTCCATGACCATTCTCGTTACCGGCGCCACCGGCAATATCGGCCGCCAAGTCGTCGAACAGCTCGCCAAGCGCGGCGCCGATGTGCGTGCTCTCGTGCGCGATCCGTCGAAAGCCAGTTTTCCGGCAGGCGTATCCGTCGTGCAAGGCGACTTTCTCGATGTCGATTCGCTGCGCAAAGCCATGTCTGGCGTTTCCACGCTGTTCCTCTTGAACGCCGTGGTGCCGGACGAATTCACCCAGGCTTTGATCGCCTTGAATGTCGCCCGATCGGCCGGCATCGAGCGGATCGTCTATCTCTCGGTGATCCACGCTGACGTCTATGTGAACGTGCCGCATTTCGCGGGCAAGTTCGGCGTCGAGCGAATGATCGAACAGATGGACTTCAAAGCTACGATCTTGCGCCCGGCCTACTTCATCCAGAACGATCGGACGGTCGAAGACGTCATCACCGGCTACGGCACCTACCCAATGCCGATCGGCCCCAAGGGTCTCGCCATGATCGATGCCCGTGATATAGCCGAGGTCGCCGCTCTTGAGCTGCTGCGTCGCGAACGGTCCAAGGAGCCGCTTGCGTTCGAGAGGATCAACCTCGTCGGTCCGCAGACATTGACCGGGACGGATATTGCCGCAATCTGGTCAGACGTACTCGCCCGCCCGATCAGCTACAGCGGCGACAATACGGAGGGTTTTGAGCAAAATCTCAAGCAGTTCCTGCCCGCCTGGATGGCCTACGACATGCGCCTGATGGGCGAGCGCTTCTTCACCGACGGGATGCTGCCCGAGGCCGGCGACGTCGAGCGCCTGACGGCACTTCTGGGTCGCCCACTGCGCCCGTATCGCGACTTCGCCTCAGCACTCGCTGCTTCCGTCTGACGCAAGCGCCTTCAGCACCAAGGCCGGCCTTCCGATGAGAACTGCCAACAGAACTCAGTAGGAACGCGGTGGCACGAACAGGCAGATCGTCTTGCCTGCGTCGAGGCCGGCCTGGTGCGCGCACCAGTGGAAATCGCCGTCGGGTGAGTCCTTGACCCGCTTGTCGCTCATCGGAACGACCTCCCCCGTTCCGGCGATGACATAGCCCTCCGGCTTTTCCAGCACCTCGCCGGTATGGGTGGTGCGGCAGTCGTAGTTTGCGCAGCAGGCGAAGGGATAGCTCCAGCCTTGCGGCTTCGCCGCCGTAGGCTTGGCGTCATGGGCGAAGGCGGGTGCGGTCAGCACCGCCATCGCGATTGCAAAGATCGGGGTGACGAACAAGGAAAACAGGAGTCGGCCAGCCGGTTGAACGGCTCTGGCCGATCGGAGAGTGGCAGCAGACATGGAAGCGTTCCTTTCAAACGAGCATCAAGCGTTTCGCTTGCCCGTTCCCGGAACGTGTCTTCCCAGTGGCCGGATCGTCAGGTCGCAGATATGCCGCGTCCGGCCATAAATGCTTTTTCTCTTCCAGCCCTCGGATGCTGGGCTGATTCCTTGGCCGGCGCAAGAAGTTGCTGCGCGAGGCCGCACATCTACGCCGCTATCTGCAACCGCTGACGAGATCCAAGGCCAGGCTCAAATCCCGGCAGACGGGCAACGAAACAACGGGATTGGCCGTATGTGGTTCCAGCCTATACGTCGCCTGGACCGGCGATCACATGCCCTTCATATTGCGGCAAGTCGTCGGCGATGGTGAACCATGGCGCTTTGGAGCCGACGAAGATGTGCGCGGTCGGCCGGATCGTCGGATCGTCGACCAGCGTGCCCATGGCGACATGGACATAGGCGCCGTCGCGGACCAGCGAATACAGCAACGAGCCGCAGCGGCTGCAATGCGCATCGTGGCCGCTGTCATCGCCGAAATGGATGAGCCCGTGATGCCCTTCGGCAAGGGCAAGTTTCTCGCGCTCGATGCCGGCGAAGGGCTTGAAGGCGGAACCTGTGGTGCGCCGGCAGTTCGAACAATGGCAGTTGGCGGCATAGACGAACTCGTCCGCCACTTCATACTGGACCGCGCCGCAAAAGCATTTGCCGGTGAGCCTGCGAGTCATGGTTCCTCCTTCGCTCCCCCGCCCAGGGATGTTCTTATTCAAGTCAGCTGAGTCGAAAGTGGCGGAAGCGCAGGAATCAGCCATTCGCAGGCCGGCCTCACCTGAATATGGACATATCCTAGTCGAGGTCGGCCACGGCTTCACCGGCACCGCCCTCGATGCGCTGCGACAACGAAGCTTCCATGAAGTCGTCGAGGTCGCCGTCGAGCACGCTCGACGGGCTGGTGCTCTCGACGCCGGTGCGCAGGTCCTTCACCAACTGGTAGGGCTGCAGCACATAGGAACGGATCTGGTGACCCCAGCCGATGTCGCTCTTCGACGCTTCTGTGGCATTGGCCACCGCTTCGCGCTTCTTCAGCTCTTCCTCGTAAAGGCGCGAGCGCAGCATTTCCCAGGCCTTCGCCTTGTTCTTGTGCTGCGAGCGTTCGGCCTGGCAGGCAACCGCGATGCCGGTGGCGATATGGGTGATGCGAACCGCCGAGTCCGTGGTGTTGACGTGCTGGCCGCCCGAACCGGATGAGCGGTAGGTGTCGATGCGTACATCGGATTCCGAGACGTCGATCTCGATCCTGTCATCCACGACCGGGTAGACCCAGACGCTGGAGAAGGACGTGTGGCGGCGCGCATTGCTGTCATAGGGTGAAATGCGGACCAGGCGATGAACGCCCGACTCGGTCTTCAGCCAGCCATAGGCATTGTGGCCCTTGATCAGGAGCGTGGCGGACTTGATGCCGGCCTCTTCGCCGTCATGGACTTCCAGCACTTCGACCTTGAAACGGCGACGCTCGGCCCAGCGCGTGTACATGCGCAGAAGCATCGAGGCCCAGTCCTGGCTCTCGGTGCCGCCGGCGCCGGCATGGACTTCGAGATAGGTGTCGTTGGCGTCGGCCTCGCCCGACAGCAGCGTCTCGACCTGGCGGGCCTTGGCCTCGCCCTGCATCGAGCGGAGGGCTGCTTCCGCCTCGGCGATCACGCTCTGGTCGCCCTCTTCCTCACCCAGTTCGATCAGGCCGATATTGTCTTCCAGCGCCTGAGTCAGGCTTTTGACCCCGGCGATCCCGTCTTCGAGGCCCTGGCGCTCGCGCATCAGCTTTTGCGCTTCCAGCGGATCATTCCAGAGGCTGGAATCCTCGGCGCGCACGTTCAGGTATTCAAGCCGCTTTATAGCCTGATCCCAGTCAAAGATGCCTCCTCAGCAGGGTGATCGCCTGCCTGATCTCGTCGACAATATTCTGCGTTTCCGCGCGCATGGCTGGTTGTTCTGTCCTGTTTTTGAAGTGGCGCTTGGGTCGGCGCGATACATAGGCACGGCATTGCTGCCTGTAAAGCGAAATGGGCCGGCTCAACAAGCCAGCCCACTCGACGTAAAAAATCAGGTCGTCAGTAGAGTCCGCCGCCGGGTGCCTGGATGGCTTCCGTAGCCTGCGGCGATAGCGGTCCGCCGGCGCCGTTGGACCCGTCGGCGCCCATGCCGATCACCCAATAGCTGTCGGCTGGGCCGGTGCCGGGCTTGAAGGCTTCGATGATGGTGCCGGGATCGCCCGACGCGGCACGCATGCCGGTCTTGCGGTTGATCGCGACCAGGTTCATGCCTTCCGGCACCTTGAAGTCGACATTGGGCGTGCCGTCCAGCGCAACGCGCATGAAGTCCTTGAAGATAGGCGCCGCCAGACCACCGCCGGTGGCGCCATGGCCGAGACCGCGTGGCGTGTCGTAACCCATGTAGAGGCCGACGACGAGGTTCGGCGTATAGCCGATGAACCAGGCGTCTTTCTCGTCATTGGTCGTTCCGGTCTTGCCGGCGATGTGGCGGCCAAGCTCGGCGATGGTGGCGCCGGTGCCGCGCTGGACGACGCCTTCCATCATCGAGGTGATCTGGTAGGCGGTCATCGGATCGAGCACCTGCTCGGAATTGTCGACCAGTTCCGGTTCGGGCTGGTTGTTCCATTCGGGCGCATTGCAACCTTCGCAGCCGCGCTCGTCCTGCTTGAACACGGTCTTGCCGTAGCGGTCCTGGATGCGGTCGATGAGCGAGGGTTTGATCGACTTGCCGCCATTGGCCATGATCGAATAGGCCGACACCATGCGCATCACCGTCGTCTCGCCGGAACCCAGCGCCATCGGCAGATACGGCGCCAGATGGTCGTAGACGCCGAACCTCTCGGCATATTCCACCACCAGCTTCATGCCCATGTCGTTGGCGAGCCGCACCGTCATCAAATTCCGCGACTTTTCGATGCCGGAACGCAAGGTCGCGGGACCGGCCACCGTGCCGTCATAGTTCTTCGGCGTCCAGGTCGTGGTGCCGCTCTGGATGGTGATCGGTCCGTCCATGATCACCGAGGCCGGCGTATAGCCATTGTCGAGCGCGGCCGAATAGACGATCGGCTTGAAGGACGATCCCGGCTGGCGCATCGCCTGCGTGGCGCGGTTGAACTCCGACTGCGCATAGGAGAAGCCGCCGACCATGGCCAGCACGCGGCCGGTATGTGGATCCATGGCGATCAGGCCGCCCTCCACTTCCGGCACCTGGCGCAACGTGTAGGCGCCTTCCGACCCTTCGTTCTTCTGCACGAAGATGACGTCGCCGGGCTGCAGTACATCGGCCGGAGACTTGGCCTTGACCGTCTTGCCATCGACCACATGGCGCATGGCAAAGCTCATGTCTTCCTTGCTGACGGCGCCTTCGACGCGTTCCTTGACGATGTCGCCTGATATCTGCCGCGTCGGCTGCAGGCCGATGGAAAGGCCGGTCGCCGAGCTGTCGAGCACGACGGCAAGCGACCATTCCGGCACGTCTTCCAGCCCCTTGACGTTGCCCAGCGCCACGCCCCAGTCGCCGGAAGCATCGATATGCGTCACCGGTCCGCGATAGCCGCGCAGCGTGTCGTATTTGAGCAAGCCGTTCTGCATCGACTTGCGGGCGATGAGCTGGATCTTCGGATCGAGCGTCGTGCGCACCGAAAGGCCGCCCTCATAGAGCGCGTTCTCGCCATAGCGCGAGATGATCTGGCGGCGCACTTCCTCGGTGAAATATTCACCCGCAAACAGATAGGAGCCATTGCGGCGCGGCGTCACGCCAAGCGGCTCGGCCTTGGCCTTGTCGCCTTCCTCGCGCGTCACGTAGCCGTTCTCGACCATCTGGTCGATGACCCAGTTGCGGCGCTCGATGGCGCGGTCGGCATGCTTGAAGGGATGGTAGTTGTTGGGCCCCTTCGGCAGCGACGCCAGATAAGCGGCTTCCGCGACGGTGAGTTCGTTGACCGACTTGTCGAAATAGGTCAGTGCCGCGCCCGCAACGCCATAGGCGCCGAAACCGAAGAAGATTTCGTTGAGATAGAGCTCAAGGATGCGGTCCTTCGAATAAGCCTGCTCGATGCGGAAGGCCAGGATCATCTCCTTGATCTTGCGCTCGTAGGTCTGGTCCGAGGACAAGAGGAAGTTCTTCGCCACCTGCTGGGTGATGGTCGAGGCGCCGACCTGGCGCCTGCCCGAACCCAGATTCTGCAGGTTGACGTAGATGGCGCGGCCAAGCCCGGTGATGTCGATGCCGGGATGGTTGTAGAAATTCTTGTCCTCGGCCGACAGGAACGCCGCCTTGACCCGGTCCGGAACCGCCTGGATCGGTAGATAGAGCCGCCGTTCGCGCGCATATTCGGCCATCAGCGAGCCGTCGGAAGCATGGATGCGGGTCGTCACTGGCGGCTCGTACTTGGCCAGAACCTCGTAGTCGGGCAGGTCTTTCGATAGATGGCTGATGTATATCGCCACGCCCGCGGCGACGATAAGCGCCAGCGTCGTGCCGATACCAAAGAAATAGCCGATAAGACGAATCATGCCCGCTCCAGTCCGAGGTCCGGGAATTTCCTAGACGAAGCCGCCTTTCGCGCAAGCCTTCGCAACTGTCCCGATCCGTGATGGAAAACCCATGTCGCCACCATGTGGGCAAAATACGGCAGTGCCCGGTTTAGGCATCCCCCACCTGAAATAAAAGCGCCTGGTGTTGTCGTCGTGCAACGCTGCCTCCGGTCGTGGGCGGCGGCGACCATCTCAGCCTCCGGTTCCCGTTCCCATCTTGGCGGAGGCAAACAGGGCGACGGCGTTGGTGATGCTCTCCGCCGCCTTGCCGCGCCAGTCGGCGTCGAGCAGTTGCGCTTCATCCTTGGCGTTGGAGAGATAGCCGAGTTCCACCAGCACCGACGGCACATCGGGCGCTTTCAGCACTTTGAAACCGGCCGAACGCTGCGGATTGTTGATCAGGCCGACGCTGGTGGACAACTGGCCGACCAGAGTGTGGGCAAAGCTCATCGAGAAATTATGCGTCTCGCGGCGGATCAGGTCGATCAGTATGTCGGTGACTTCCTTGTTGTCGTCCTTGATCACCATGCCGGCGAACTGGTCGGAGAGGTTTTCACGGTCGGCAAGCGCCTGCGCTTGCGGATCGGACGCCTTGTCGGAGACGGTATAGACGGTGGCGCCTCTGATACCCTTGACGCTGATCGTGTCGGCATGGATCGAGATCAAAAGGTCAGCCTCGTGCTGCCGGGCGATGCGCACGCGGTCATCGAGCCGCAGGAACTCGTCGGTGTCGCGCGTCATGAACACGTCGTAGTTGCCGACGGTGGCGAGCTTGTCGCGCAATTCAGTGGCAAAGGCCAAGGTCACGTTCTTCTCGATGGTGCCGTTGAGGCCTTCGGCGCCACCGTCGATGCCGCCATGGCCGGGATCGATGACGATGGTGAAGCGATGCCCGGGATTGGAGATCGGCCCTGTGCCGACCCTGGAGCCCTTGTCGGTGGAGACGGTCGAGCCAGTGGTCAGCGCCTGGTTGGCAAGGGCTTCGTCGAACTCGCGGTCGGAGGCTGCCGACATGTCGATGGCGATGCGATAGCCTGCGCCGTCCTCGTTCTTGAGCACCTCGAGCTTGTCGACCGAGAACGGCCCCTTGCCGGTCAGGATCAGCCGCGATCCCTCGCCCTGATCGCCATAACGCACCGCTTTGACCAGGCCGCGGGCCTTGGCGTCCTTCGCGCCAATGGCGAATCGGGTGCGCGGCAGGTCCACGACCAGCCGGTTGGGGCCGCGCAGCAGGAACCATTTGATGTCGGGCTCGCGGTCGAAATCGATGACGATGCGCATCTTGGTTGCGTCGCCGGCCATCTTGTAGGCGGTGGCGCCGAGTGGCGCATCGGCGGCGCGTGAGACCGGCGCAAAAGCAAGGCAAAGCGCCAGCAGCAACAGCACACCGGCAGCGCGCAGGAAACGGCCTGCACAGCCATGGCCCTTGTCTGTGATGCCCGCCAGTCCCATTTCTTTGCAGTCGCTCCCGGTTTGGCGCTTGCGCCCGCGTGGTTGGTCGAAATGCCGGTCAGGCCGCAGACTCGATTAACGATTGGTATCCAGAGAAGGTTAACCAAGCCTTTTCATTGAGGATTAAGGCCTGTGCTTCCGTTACGGCACTGCTTTTTGCCGGCATCCGAAATCGGGGTTGCCTTCCACCCCGTCAAATCATAAAAGCGATGGTGGATCACTGCAATCCTGGAACCGCTTCTCCCGCAGCTTCCTGCTACAGGTCAGATGAAAGGCGGCTCCTTTCGCTCCAGCGAAAAGGCTTCAGGTGATCGCGACGAATTTCGCAGGTGTGCGCCCGTGGCGGGGGAATCGCCTGCGTGAGGAAAACGGCCGGGGTTGTTCCCGTGCCGGCTCTGTATGAGCAAACAAGCTGGTCCGGTTCGTCCGGGCTTTGGTTCAAAAGGTTCTGCTGGTGACGATGGCTTCAAGCGCAATCATGGAAAGGTCCGCATCAAACCGCGCCATTGTGGCTGCGGGCGGCACCGCCATGGCGCTCAAGCGGCGTCCGGCGGACATTCAGACATCCGGCACCCACATCCCAGACACGCAGCAGCGGGCTTTGCCTCGCAAGCTGCGGCTGACGGCTGCCGGGAGGAAACGAAATAATGCCCAACAAAATGCTGATAGACGCCTCCCACCCGGAGGAAACACGCGTTGTCGTTATCCGCGGTAACCGTATTGAAGAATTCGACTTTGAATCTCAGGACAAGAAGCAGCTCAAAGGAAACATCTATCTCGCCCGCGTAACGCGCGTCGAACCTTCCCTTCAGGCAGCCTTTGTCGAATATGGCGGCAACCGTCACGGTTTCCTCGCCTTCAGTGAAATTCACCCCGACTATTACCAGATCCCGGTCGCCGATCGTCAGGCTTTGCTGCGCGCTGAAGCGCAGGAAGCCGAGGACGAGGAGAACGAGGACAATGACGGCGACGACCGCCAGAGCCGCGATCGCGGCCGGCGCGGCCGCCGGCGCGGCGGCAAGGGTCGTGAGCGAGGCGAACACAAGCGCGACGCCGGCGCCGATGATGAAAACGGCGAACATGGCGATGCCGGCAGCGATGCCGTCTCCGAAGCGCCTGCTTCCGAGCATGCCGCGGCCAATACCGCCGGGCATGACGATCATGCCGGGCATGGCGACAGCGAAGCCTCCGACGCCGAGACATCCGCGACCGAACCGTCGGAAGGCGGCCCGACATCGATCGCGGCAAGCGTCGAAGCGGATGTGATCTCCGAAGCTGTCCCTGCGGCGGAGCCGGGTGACGAAAGGTCGTCCAGCGAGGCAAGTGGCGAAGCCACCTCCGAGGACAATGACCGCGGCATGCTGGAAGAGGTGCAGTCCTCGCATCCGGACGACCACGAGATCGAATCCGTAGGCGCCGAGGATGCGCTGGAAGAGGTGCGCAGCCGCCGCAAGCCGGTGCGCCGCCAGTACAAGATTCAGGAAGTCATCAAGCGCCGGCAGATTCTGCTGGTGCAGGTGGTCAAGGAAGAGCGCGGCAACAAGGGCGCGGCGCTCACCACCTATCTGTCGCTTGCCGGCCGCTATTCCGTGCTGATGCCCAACACCGCACGCGGCGGCGGCATTTCGCGCAAGATCACCAGTGCGGTCGACCGCAAGCGCCTCAAGGAGGTCGTTGCCGATCTCGAAGTGCCGCAGGGCATGGGCGTCATCCTGCGCACCGCCGGCGAAAGCCGCACCAAGGCGGAAATCAAGCGCGACTACGAATATCTGATGCGGCTTTGGGAAAACGTCCGCAATCTGACGCTGCAATCCACCGCCCCTGCCCTCGTCTATGAGGAAGGCAGCCTGATCAAGCGCTCGGTGCGCGACCTCTACAACAAGGATATTGACGAGATTCTTGTCTCCGGCGAGGAAGGCTACCGCGAGGCCAAGGATTTCATGCGCATGCTGATGCCGAGCCACGCCAAGGTGGTTCAGCCGTTCCGCGACACGACGCCGATCTTCGTGCGCAACGGCATCGAGGCGCAGCTCGACCGCATGCTGCAGCCCCAGGTGACGCTGAAGAGCGGCGGCTATATCATCATCAACCAGACCGAGGCGCTGGTCGCCATCGACGTCAATTCGGGCCGCTCCACCAAGGAGCACTCGATCGAGGACACCGCTCTCCACACCAACCTTGAAGCGGCGGAAGAAGTCGCCAGGCAATTGAGGCTGCGCGATCTCGCCGGCCTGATCGTCATCGACTTCATCGACATGGAGGAGAACCGCAACAACCGCTCCGTCGAGAAGCGGCTGAAGGATCACCTCAAGAACGACCGAGCCCGCATCCAGGTCGGCCGCATCTCGCATTTCGGTCTGATGGAGATGTCGCGCCAGCGCATCCGCGCCAGCGTGCTGGAATCAACCATGAAGCCGTGCCCTCATTGCGGCGGCACTGGCCATGTGCGCTCCGATTCGTCGGTGGCGCTGATGGTGGTGCGGGCGATCGAGGAATTCCTGCTCAAGGATTCGCGCAGCCACATCACGGTGCGAACCCCGGCGGCGACCGCTCTCTATGTGCTCAACCACAAGCGCGGCACGCTGGTGGAACTCGAAAGCCGCTTTGGCCTGACCATCACCGTCGAGGCCGATGATACGGTGGGTGTGCAGCACTACGCGATCTTCCGCGGCGCCATTGCCGAAAAGCCGGAAGGCTTTGTCGAAGCGCGAACCTTCCCGGCCTATGTCGAGCCGGAAGAGCCCGAGGACGAGATCGTCATCGAGGAGGAAGACGACGAGGTTGTGGTACAGGCCGAGCAGCCGCGCCAGGCGCAGCCGCAGTCGCAGCAGCAGCAGCCGAGATCGGCTGAGGACGGCGAAGGCCGCGATCGCAAGCGTCGCAAGCGCCGCAGGCGGCGCGGCGGCAAGGATCGCGAACGCGAACATGGCGATCGCGAGCATGGCGCCGAAGGTGCTTCGGTTTCGGCGGCAAGCGACGACTTTGCCGCTGAACCAGGCGGTGACGATGCAACACAGCAAGACGAAGCCCAGGTTGGCGCCGTCGAAACGGTGGAAGCATCAGATGACGCCCAGGGCAAGAAGCGCCGTCGCGGCAAGCGCGGCGGCAAGCGCAATCGTCGCGAAGACGGCACGGAGACCGAAGCCGGCGAAACCGCCTCGGTGGCCGAGGCCGCTGAAGTCGGAACGGCCGCAAGCGAGCCCGTAGCAGCCGTAGCGGTTGAAGAAGCAGCGGCTCCCGCCGCGGCGAACGACGACGCTCCAGCCGAAAAGCCGAAGAAGAAGCGCGCTTCAAGGGCAAAGAAGGCTGTGGTGGAAGTCGCCGATGAGACGGCGGCCGAGGCTGCACCGGAAGCTGCCGTCGAAGCAGCCGCCCCCGCTGCGGCCGATGCCGCCACGGAAACGACCGTCGACGACGAGCCCGCCAAGGCTCGCCCGTCACGGCGCAAAGCCGTGGCCGCGGATACCTCCGCGGTGCCGGTGGTTTCCTCCAGCGTTGCCGACGAGGCAAAGGCCGAGGAAAAGCCGAAGCGCGCCGGCTGGTGGCAGCGGAAGGGCTTTTTCTAAGCTATTCAGCCGATTAAGATAGGTTCCTGACAAAAATCCCGCGCCGTTCAAACCACGGCGCGGGATTTTTTCATGCGCGAATGGCGGAAAGCATCAGGGGGCGAAAATCGACCAGTTCATCATCCTGGCCAGTTTTTCCAAGGCGATCGACCCCAGCTTGGAATTGCCGTTGGCGTTCAAGCCCGGCGACCATACGGCGAGTGAAGCCACACCCGGCACGATCCCCAATATGCCGCCGCCGACGCCGCTTTTGCCGGGAATGCCGACACGGAAGGCGAAATCGCCGGAACCGTCATAGTGGCCGCAGGTCAGCATCATGGCGCCGATGCGCCGCGCCCGCTCGGCAGACACCACGGAGTGCCCGGTTGCCGGGTTTCTGCCGCCATTGGCGAGGAAGCGGCCGGCCAGCGCCAATTGCCGGCAGCTCATGGCGATGGCGCAATGGTGGAAGTACACGCCCAGCGCCAGCTCCGGTGCATGGTGGAGATTGCCGAAGGATTTCATGTAGTTGGCAAGCGCGAAGTTGCGATAGCCGGTGGCGCGTTCGGAAGCCGCGACCTCGCGGTCGATGATGATCGCTTCGTCATCGGCAAGGAACTGGATGAAGCGCAGGATTTCGCCGATCGCCTCGCGCGGCTGGTGGCCGGCAAGCAGTATGTCGGAGACGACGATGGCGCCGGCATTGATGAACGGATTGCGCGGAATGCCGTTCTCATGCTCGAGCTGCACGATCGAGTTGAACGGATTGCCCGACGGCTCGCGTCCGACACGCTGCCACAGCGCGTCGCCGACATTGCCGAGCGCCAACGTGAGCGTAAACACCTTGGAGATGGACTGGATCGAAAACGCCTGGTCGGCGTCGCCGGCGACCAGCACGCGGCCGTCATTGGTCACGGCGGCAATGCCGAATTTCTTCGGATCGACCTTGCCGAGCTGCGGAATGTAGGTGGCGACCTCGCCGCGATCGGAGCGCTCGGCCATCTCGGCGGCGATGTCGGCCAGCGTTTGTTCAAGATCCGGCATGCTCGTCCCCGCTATTTCAGCCAGCGCTCGATGCGCGCCATCGCATCGACCATGTCGTCATGGCTGCCGGCATAGGAAAAGCGCATCGTGCGGTGTCCTGCCAGCGGATCGAAATCGCGACCGGGCGTCGCCGCCACATGCGCTTCGGCCAGCATTTTGCGCGCAAAGGCCATGCTGTCATTGGTATGCCGGGTGACATCGCAGAAAGCGTAGAAGGCACCGTCCATCGGCGCCGCCAAGGGAAATCCGAGTTCCGGAAGGCGCCGCATCAACAGCTCGCGGTTCCAGGCATAGCGCGCCTTCACTGCTTCCAGCTCTTCCGCCGCCTTGAAGGCTTCGATCGCCGCGATCTGCGACAGTTCCGGCGGCGAGATGTAGAGGCTCTGGGCGATGCGTTCGATCGGCCTCACCAGAGCTTCCGGCAGCACCATCCAGCCGATGCGCCATCCGGTCATGCAATAATATTTCGAGAAGGAATTGATCACCGTCACGCCTGAGCCATGGGCCAGCGCCGTGGTGTCGGGCGCGGCATAGGCCAGCCGATGATAGATTTCGTCCGAAATCACCGCGATGCCGAGTTCTTCGGCTGTCCTCACCAGTGCCGACAACTCGTCGACGGGAATGACCGCACCTGTCGGATTGGCCGGGCTGGCGAACAACACACCCTTCAGCGGTTTTTCCCGGTGCGCCGATTTCAAATGTTCGGCATGAAGATAGGCGTCGCTGCCGAGCTCGATCTCGACGATCTGGATACCGAGCGCGGCCATGATGTTGCGGTAGGCCGGATAGCCGGGTGCTGCGATGGCGACGCGGTCGCCGGGATCGAACATCGCCAGGAATGCCAGATTGAAGGCGGCCGACGATCCCGTGGTCACGGCGATCCGGTTCGGCGCGACATCGATCCCGTAATGGTCGCCATAATGCGTGGCGATCGCCTTGCGCAGATCCGCCAGACCGAGTGTGTCGGTATAGCCGATGCGTCCGATCCTCAGCGCATTTGCGGCTGCTTCCCTCACGCCCACGGGCGCCGGATCGGATGGCTGGCCGACGGCCATGGAGACGACAGGCACGCCCGTCGCCTTCAGCCGGTTGGCTTCGGCCAGAATGTCCATGGCGTGAAACGGCTCGACTTCACCGCGGCGCGACAGCGAAACTACCATTTGACCTCAATCTTTCCGTCCGGCCCGCCGCTCAAAGCCATCAACCGGCGGCAGCGCCGCACAAATGCCCGATTGATGTGAGGATCACAAGTTCGCCTAGTTTCGGTGCCGTGACTTTTCATCGTTCGCGCGCTCGTTTACCAGTGGACCTCATGCTGAGCCGACCCAAATCAACGATGTCCAAATCTTCCATCGGGAAGACAGCGCGCGGCTTCGCGACGCTTTTGCTTGCCGCCGCCGTCGCTGTCACCGGCTCGGTGACGGCCTTCGCCCAGGCGGTGCCGGTCGTGCGCGATGCCGAGATCGAGGCGCTGGTGCGCGACTATGCGCGGCCGATCTTCAAGGCGGCCGGTCTTGCCAATGACGGTGTCGATATCGTTCTGGTCAACGATCAGAGCTTCAACGCCTTCGTCACCGGGCGCCGGCTGTTCATCAACACCGGCGCGCTGATGCAGGCCGAAACGCCCAATGAGATCATCGGCGTCATCGCCCACGAGGCCGGCCACATCGCCGGCGGCCATCAGCAGAAATTGCGCGACCAGCTCGAGCGCGCCAAGACCATGGCCATCATCGCCACGCTGCTTGGCGCCGGCGCCATCGTTGCCGGCGCCACCACCAACAGCCGCGGCCTTGCCGGCGCCGGCATGGGTGTCGCCGCGGGCGGCGGCGAGATGGCGCAGCGCAGCATTCTTGCCTACCAGCGCACCGAAGAGTCGACCGCCGACCGCTCTGCCATCACCTATCTCAATGCCACCGGCCAGTCCGGCATGGGCATGCTGAAGACCTTCGCCCGCTTCCAGAGCGCGCTGTCGCTTTCCGGCACGCAGGTCGATCCCTACCGCATCAGCCACCCGATGCCGCAGGAGCGCATCGCCAATCTCGAAGTGCTGGTCAAGCAGAGCCCCAATGTCGACAAGGTCGATCCGCCGGCACTGCAGCAGCGGCACGACATGATGCGCATCAAGATCGCCGCCTATATGGGCGGCCAGGCCGCGGCCACGCGGCTGATCCGCAAGGCCCCGGGCAGCCTCGCCTCGCGCTATGGCGAAGCGCAGATGGCCTATCTCTACGGCAATCTGGGTGCGGCGCTGACCAAGGCCAATGCACTGATCAAGGAACAGCCGAAGAACCCCTACTTCCAGGAAATGCGCGGCGACGTACTGATGAAGGCCAACAAGCCCAAGGACGCCGCGGACGCCTATGCCAAGGCGGTCAGCCTCGATCCGGTGAGGTCGGGCCTGTTGCCCGTTTCTCTCGGCCAGGCGCTGATGGCCATCGGCACGCCCGATTCGCTGAAGAAGGCGGTGGTGCAGATCAACAACGGCCTCGGGCGCGACAAGGAAAACACGGTCGGATACCGCTATCTCGCCCAGGCCTATGGCGAGCTTGGCAACATTCCGGCGGCGGAACTCGCCACCGCCGAGGGCCATTTCTATTCCGGCGATTACACGAATGCGAAAATTTTCGCCATGCGCGCGCAAAAGGACTTGAAGCGTGGCGAACCCGGCTGGATTCGGGCGCAGGACATCATAAACTACAACCCTTCAGGCAAACTCAAGAAATGAACCGGTCGCCGGCGGCGACTAGGATAGACCGGAACCGGTAAAGAGGATCAGACGATGAACAAGGCAATATTGCTCGGCACGACGGGAGTGGCGGCTGCTCTTGCCATGCTGGCTTTCGGGTTCGTCGCCGGCAGTCCGCAGGTGGCCAAGGCCGGCACGGCGCAGGCCGTGCAGACCGCCTCGGCCGACACCAAGATCGATCGCACCGAGGTCGAGGGCATTATCCGCGACTATCTCCTGAAGAACCCCGAAGTGCTGCTCGAAGTGCAGGAGGCGCTCGAGGCCAAGCAGAAGGAAGAGCAGCGCATCGCCAGCCTCGGAGTCATCGAGAAGGCCAAGTCCGAGATTTTCAACTCGACCTTCGACGGTGTCGTCGGCAACCCGAAGGGCAAGGTCACCATCGTCGAATTCTACGATTACAATTGCGGCTTCTGCAAACGCGCCATCGACGACATGCAGGCTCTGACAAAGGCCGATCCGGAGCTGCGCTTCGTGCTCAAGGAATTCCCGATCCTCGGGCCGGATTCGCAAAAGGCCAGCGTCGTCTCGATGGCTTTCCACCTGATGCATCCGGAGAAATACGGCGAGTTCCACAACGCCCTGCTCGGCGGCCAGGGCCGCGCCACCGAGGCGGCGGCCATCAAGGTTGCGCTGTCGCTAGGCGCCGATGAGGCGAAATTGCGCGAGAAGATGAAGGATCCGACCATCACCGAGGCTTTCTCCAAGACCTTCGACCTCGCCAACAAGCTGGCCATCACCGGAACGCCTTCCTACGTGGTCGGCAATGAGGTGGTGTTCGGGGCGCTCGGCCAGGAAGTGCTGGCTGAAAAGATCGAGGCGGCGAAAGCCGCGCTCTGATCTTGCACGCGAGCCTATTTCTCACGGGCACATTTCCGCCTGTTGTGGACAGTGAAAGATCGCACTTGTGCTCTTTCCGCGGGCGGCTATGCCCATTATAGAAGGCCCTGCGCGCCGGCTTGAGGCCGGCGTCGAAAAAGGTCGGCATTTTTGAAAACGATTTTCGTCCTGAACGGCCCCAACCTGAACGCGCTCGGCAAGCGCGAGCCGGGCATCTATGGCGGCAAGACGCTTGCCGCGATCGCCGACGACTGCAAGCAGGCGGGCGCCGCGCTTGGCCTCGAGATTGATTTTCGCCAGTCGAACCATGAGGGCGACCTCGTCGACTGGATCCAGGAAGCCGGCGACAAGGCAGCCGGCATCGTCATCAATCCGGGTGCCTACAGCCACACCTCGATTGCCATTCACGACGCCATCCGCGCTGTCGCGCCGCTGCCCGTCGCCGAAGTTCACCTCTCCAACATCCACGCGCGGGAACCATTCCGCCACGTCTCCATGGTCGCGCCGGTCGCTGTCGGCATGATCTGCGGGTTCGGGCCGCTTGGCTACTCGCTGGCGCTGCAGGCGCTGGCGGCACGCCTATGACCGGCCCACAAACAGAAGGCTCGAAAATGTCGATAAAGAAGACCGGTGTTGACCAGCAACTGATCCGCGATCTCGCGGGCATACTGAACGACACCAATCTCACCGAGATCGAAGTCGAGCTCGGCGACCTGAAGGTGCGCGTATCGCGCCAGGCGCCGGCCGTCCACGCCATCGCCGCACCGCAGGCCGGTTATGCTCCGGCAGCGCAGCAGCCCGCGGCTGCCGCACCAGCAGTGGCCGATCCGTCCAAGAACGCGGTCCCCTCGCCGATGGTCGGCACCGCTTATCTCGCGCCCTCGCCCGACGCCAAGGCCTTCATCGAAGTCGGCCAGAAGGTCAAGGAAGGCCAGACGCTGCTGATCATCGAAGCGATGAAGACGATGAACCAGATCCCTTCGCCGCGCGCCGGCACGGTGACGGCGATCCTGTTCGAGGACGGCCAGCCGGTCGAGTACGGCATGCCGCTCGTCGTGATCGAGTAGAGCGGGCCGGATGTTCCAGAAGATCCTCATCGCCAACCGCGGCGAAATCGCGCTTCGGGTGCTGCGCGCCTGCAAGGAACTCGGCATCCAGACCGTGGTCGTGCATTCGACCGCCGACGCTGACGCCATGCATGTCAGGCTCGCCGACGAAAGCGTGTGCATCGGTCCGCCGCCGTCGCGCGACAGCTATCTCAACATCCACCAGATCGTCGCAGCCTGCGAGATCACAGGCGCCGATGCCGTGCATCCGGGCTATGGCTTCCTGTCGGAAAACGCCAAGTTCGCCGACATTCTCGCCGCCCACAACATCACCTTCATCGGCCCGTCGGGCGACCACATCCGCATCATGGGCGACAAGATCGAGGCCAAGCGCACCGCAAAGCGGCTCGGCATTCCGGTTGTGCCGGGCTCCGACGGCGCCGTCACCGATCAAAAGGAAGCCAGGCGCATTGCCGCCGAGATCGGCTATCCCGTGATCATCAAGGCATCGGCAGGCGGTGGCGGGCGCGGTATGAAGGTCGCCCTTACCGAGGCCGATCTCGAGATCGCCTTGCAGACAGCGAGCACGGAAGCGGGAGCCGCCTTCGGCGACGATGCCGTCTACATCGAGAAATACTTGGAAAAGCCGCGCCACATCGAGGTGCAGGTATTCGGCGACGGCGCCGGCCGCGGCGTGCATTTCGGCGAGCGCGACTGTTCGCTGCAACGCCGCCACCAGAAAGTCTGGGAAGAGGCGCCCTCGCCGGCCCTTAACGCCGAGGAGCGCGCCCGCATCGGCAATATCTGTGCCAAGGCCATCGCCGACCTCGGCTACTCCGGCGCAGGCACCATCGAATTCCTGTACGAGAATGGCGAGTTCTACTTCATCGAGATGAACACGCGGCTGCAGGTCGAGCATCCGGTGACGGAGGCGATCACCGGCATCGATCTCGTCCACGAACAGATCCGCGTTGCCTCCGGCGGCGGGCTTTCGGTGCGCCAGGAGGACATCAAGTTCAACGGCCACGCCATAGAATGCCGCATCAATGCCGAGGACCCGCGCACCTTCACGCCTTCGCCCGGCACGATTACACATTTCCACACGCCTGGCGGTCTCGGCATCCGCGTCGATTCCGGTGTCTATTCCGGCTACAAGATCCCGCCCTATTATGACAGCCTGATCGGCAAGCTGATCGTGCACGGCCGCAACCGCGTCGAATGCATGATGCGGCTGCGCCGGGCGCTCGACGAATTCGTCGTTGACGGCATCAAAACGACGCTGCCGCTGTTTCGGGACCTGGTCGGCAATGCCGATATCGCCAATGGCGACTACGACATCCACTGGCTGGAAAAGTATCTGGCCAAAGAGGAATAGCGCCCGAATTGCCGCTATGATGCCGCGATGACCCGCCCTTACGCACCCGGCTATCGCATTCCGACCGACCTCTTGCTCAAGGCCTATGCCTCGGGCGTCTTCCCGATGGCGGAGAGCGCTTCCGACCCGGAAGTGTTCTGGGTGCGGCCGGAGACGCGCGGCATCATCCCGCTCGACGGCTTCCACACGCCGAAGAGCCTGCGGAAGACGATCCGCAAGCACCCGTTCGACATCCGCTTCGATTTCGATTTCGAGGCGACGATCGACGGCTGCGCCGAAAAGCGCGAGGAGCGCCGCTCGACCTGGATCAACGCGCCGATCCGCGAAGCCTATATCGAGCTGCACCGTCTTGGGCACTGCCATTCGGTCGAGGCATGGCGCGAGGAACGGCTGGTCGGCGGCCTCTATGGCGTCTCGCTCGGTCGCGTGTTCTTCGGCGAAAGCATGTTCGCCCGGGAAACCGACGCGTCCAAGACCTGCCTGTATCATCTGGTCGAGCGGCTGAAGGCGCGCGGCTTTGCCCTGCTCGACACGCAATTCACCACCGAGCATCTCAAACGCTTCGGCGCGGTCGACGTGCCGCGCGTCAAATACGAGAAGATGTTGGCCGACGCGCTGAAGGGCGAAGCCGTTTTTTATCCCTGACCGGAGACCGAGCGGCCGAGCCGGCTCGACCGGTGAAAGGGGTCAGCCCTTCGCGGTTTCCATCGGCGTCTGCGAATGGAACATCATCTTCCAGCCGTTGACACGATGAACATAGCCGGTGCTGACCAACGCGGCGTAGGGCTCGCCGTTTTCTCGTGTCGCATGAGCCTCATAGGTCAGCATGATAATGTCGCTGCCGGGCTCGATGA
The DNA here is from genome assembly GCF_040320665.1 of Mesorhizobium sp. M0626. NCBI lineage: Bacteria > Pseudomonadati > Pseudomonadota > Alphaproteobacteria > Hyphomicrobiales > Phyllobacteriaceae > Mesorhizobium > Mesorhizobium sp. M0626. The sequence continues at coordinate 46,569 of NZ_JAMYQD010000030.1, forward strand.
TACCCTTGAGGTCGATCTGAAGGTCGCGCCAGCGGTTGGGCTTGGTCGCGGTCTTGGCCAGATCGGCATTGTCCATTGCCTGTGCCATCTCAGGAAATGCTACCAGGCATTCTGTGTCGACATTGGCGGCGTAGTAAGCTTCGTCGCCCGTCCAGAACCCCTTTTCGAGTTCGAGCAGGTCGTCTTTGCTGGCCGTGATCCGTTTGCTGTCCGACATCAGAATATCCTCCAAGCGCGCAAATGCGCGGTCGTCCATGGCCCAACGCATGGTGGCCAATGACGGTTCCGGAGGATCAGTTGGTGTTGGTCGCGTCAGGCTCCGTGGGGTCCGGCTGTTCGGCGGCCGGAGCAGCGGCGGGCTTTGGCTTGGACGTGTCGACCTTGGGCGTCTCGGCATTGGCCGCGTCGGGCGGCGGCACATCCGACTTCTGCTTGCAGCCCTTTAGCCAGACGTCATAGACGGCGTGCTCGACGGCGTTTAGGCCGGGGCTCTCGGCGAACATCCAGCCGGTGAAGATGCGGCGGATCTTGCGGTCGAGCGTGATTTCGTCGACTTCGACGAAGGAATCGGTCTTCGGCTCTTCATTCTCCGGCCGCGAATAGCAGATGCGCGGCGTCACCTGCAAAGCGCCGAACTGCACGGTTTCGTCGATGTAGACATCGAAGGTGATGATACGGCCGGTGATCTTGTCGATGCCGGCAAATTCGGCGACCGGATTGGTGATGCGATCGGAGATTGCGGGTGCTGTCGCAGGCGCCTGCGCCGCGGCAAACGCTGTCGAAAACATGGCGATAGCGCCAATTGCCGCCAGTCCGGCCATCGATGTCAGGCTGAAAATGTTCATGCGGAGATACCGGTGGTTTGGGCCCGGGTGATTCTGTCACGCCCAAGGCTATTCGCCGTTGTCATATCAGCAAGCAGCTAAACGCCAATTGTGGCGACAAAGGACCGGCCGGCGGTCAAGAACCAGGCGTCCACGCATCGTAGTCGCCCGTCACCTGCGGACGGTGCTGATTGGTGAGCACGGAACCCTTTGGGCGATAAGCCGCCGGTGTTCCCGTGAGGTTCGGCTCATGCGCCTTTTCCCATTCGCGCGGCCGATAGTCATCGCTTGGCGGCGCCACATCGACGCGGTGATGCATCCAGCCGTGCCAGCCCGGGGGGATCGCTGACGCCTCCGAATAATTGGCGTAGATGACCCAGCGGCGGGTGCGGCCTTCCGAATCGACGCCGCCTTCGTAGTAGACGTTGCCGGCCCCATCCTGGCCGACCTTGTTGCCGTGGCGCCAGGTGTGAAAACGGGTTCCCAGCGTCTGGCGGTTCCACCAGGTGAAAAACTGCAGAAGGAAAGTTTTCATTCAGATCCTCGCGGGCGCGCGGCGGTGGCTGTCCCTGCTTATGGCGTCAGGCCTTGGCGAAGGCAAGGGTTTTGCGGCGCCTGCGGCACTGACGGCATGCCGAAACGCTCGGTCATTGGCCGATCCATTTCGCACCTGCGAACCGACGCTTGCCAAGCCGGCTGCGTCTTCCTAAAGCTCTCATCGCCCGGCGCTGCCGCATGACCCCGAAAATCGAAATCGATTTTCGGAAAGGATCATGCGCAAACCAAAGTGCTACAGCGTCCTTTGCGCGTCCACGGGACGCGCGGCGCTGTAGTCAACGCCGGCTGCGGGAGGTGAGGAATGGCCTTAGCTGTCGCCAGGATCAGTGCGGAGACAATACGCGCCCGCAAGGGCGGCGTGCCGGTCGTATGCCTTACCGCTTACACCTATCCCGTCGCCCGCCTGCTCGACGATCATGTCGACCTTCTCCTGGTCGGCGACAGCGTTGCCATGGTGCTGCATGGCCACAAGACCACGCTCGGCGCCTCGCTGGAGATGATGATCGCCCATGGCCAGGCCGTGATGCGCGGTTCGTCAAAGGCCTGCGTGGTGGTCGACATGCCGGCCGGCAGCTACGAGACTTCGGCCGCGCAAGCCCTTGCCTCGGCGCGCCGCATCTCTGAGGAAACCGGCTGCGAGGCGGTGAAGCTGGAAGGCGGCGTCGAAGTCGCCCTCCAGATCGCCGCAATCGTCACGGCCGGCATTCCAGTGATGGGCCATATCGGCTTGCAGCCGCAATCGGTGGAAAAGGACGGTGGCTACAAGATCAAGGGCCGCACGCCGGAGAATGTGGCCGCGCTCATGCGCGACGCCGACGCGGTCGCAAAGGCCGGCGCGTTTTCGCTGGTCATCGAAGGCACGGTCGAGACCGTTGCCGCCGACCTCACCCGGCACATTACCATTCCTACCATCGGCATCGGCGCCAGCCGCGATTGCGACGGCCAGATCCTGGTCATCGACGACATGGTCGGCCTGACGGTCGACCGGGTGCCGAAATTCGTCAAGGAATACGCCGATTTGCGCAGCGCGGTCGCCGATGCCGCGGCGCGTTATGCGGCGGAGGTGCGCAGCCGCACCTTCCCCGGGCCGGGCCACGTCTTTTCAGCCGCGAGCGACAAGGACAAGGCATGAACCGGCCCCCCATCCGCCAGCCGCTCGTCGTCGACACCGTGCCCGGCCTTCGCGCGCAGATCCGCGAATGGCGGCGCGAAGGCCTGAGCGTCGCCATGGTGCCGACCATGGGCGCTTTGCATGACGGCCATATCTCGCTGGTCGGGGCTGCGCTCGCAACGGCCGATCGCTGCGTCGTCTCCATCTTCGTCAACCCGGCCCAGTTCGCCCCCACTGAAGATCTCGACAAGTATCCGCGTCAGCTGGCCCGCGATCTCGACCGGCTGACCGAGGCCGGCGCACAGCTTGCCTTCACGCCTACGGTTTCCGAGATGTATCCGGCAGGCTTTGCGACGAAGATTTCGGTCGGCGGCCCGTCTTCTGGCCTGGAATCGGATTTCAGGCCGACCTTCTTCGAGGGCGTCGCCACGGTCGTGGCCAAGCTCTTTCTGCAAGCCCTGCCCGACTACGCCATCTTCGGCGAAAAAGACTACCAGCAGCTTTGCGTCGTCCGAAAGCTCTGCCGCGATCTTGACCTTCCGGTGGAAATCGTCGGCGCGCCAACCGTGCGCGATGCGCATGGCCTGGCAATGTCGTCGCGCAACGCCTATCTCGACGCCGCCGAACTCGACGTCGCGCGACAGCTCAATGTCATCTTGCGCCAGACGGCGGCAGCGCTCGCGGCCGGCGCCGATGAAAACGGCGTCACCCGCAAAGCCACTGCCGCGCTTCTCGAGGCAGGCTTCGACAGCGTCGACTATGTCGCCGCGCGCAAGAGCCTGACGCTCACCTCGTGGCGGCGTGACGGCGATGGCCGCCTGCTTGCCGCAGCGTGGCTTGGCAGAACCAGGTTGATCGACAATGTGGAAGTTTCCTCATTTATTCCCTGAAAAATTCCAGTTCCGTTCACTTTGATTTGTATCGCAGACCGGCCCGAGCGCTCTTAGACAACGGCTCATCAGGCACGTTCTGGTCAGCCCGTAGGCGCTCACAATACACCGAACGCCGCTGTGAGACGTTTCACAGACGAACCAGGCCGGCTATGTTGTGTGCGACTCAGGCGGAGACAGTGTGTGACCTGACACTACGCTGCAATCCTTACGAGGCTCTACGTGTCTGTCCAGGCCAACATATTCGGTCGCGCCCTGCCGCAGATCGTCGAAGCGATTTACGATTCGATTGCCGATGTCGGCCGTTGGCCATCGACGCTTGAATCAATCTGCAAATTGGCGCTCGGCCGGCTTGCCATGCTGGCGGTCGTCGATACGGCGAGAAACTCGGCCCGGTTTTCGACTTCCTGCGGCGATCCGGTCCTGCTTGAGCCGCTGCAGCGCGACTACGCCTGCGAGGTGCCCTTCTTCAAGGCGGTGCCGAAGATGGAAATCGACATGCCGTTCACCGTCGATAGCGTCTACGCCCTGCAAGGCCCTGACGCCCGCCAGAACTGGCTCGAAAGCCGCATCGTGCGCGAGTGGGTGGAACCCAACCGTCTCGACGATTTCTTCTGGGTGGCGCTGATGAAGCAGCCGGCGCGCACCGGCACGCTGATGGTGGTTACCGACAAGGACAGGCCCCAGATTTCAGCCAGGGATATCGACCTGATGTCCAGGCTCGCCCCCCATGTCCGGCGTGCGGTGACCATCGGCGACCTGTTCGAGGCCGAGCGGCGCAAGGCCGACGTCTTTCGCTCGATCCTTGAGAGCCTCGACCATCCAGTGCTGATCGTCGCCGACGATATGCAGATCATTTTCGCCAATCCGGCAGCCGAAGCCCTGCTCACCGAAACCGCCTCAGTGTCCTCGGTGCGCGGCCAGCTGTCCTTCGCTTATGCCAACGCCAACACCGCCATCGGTCGCGCCGTCCAGCTCGGCACGCGCGACGAATTCGCGCTCGGACCGTCCGGCATCAACATTCCGCTGGTGAAGGCCATGTCTCCGGCGGTGGCGCATGTCATGCCTCTGGCGCGACGCGACATTTCGGCCCGCATATCGCCGCGCGCCGCCGCGGCCATTTTCATTGCCGCCGCCGGCGCCGCATCAGTGCCGGCGCTGGAAGCGATCGCTGCGCTGTTCGGACTGACCGCAGCGGAAAAGCGTGTCGCCGGCCATGTCGCCGCCGGGCTGACACGGCGTGAAATCGCGGCTGCCAGCGGCGTCTCGGACGGCACCGTCAAATCACAGCTGGCAACCATCTTCGACAAGACCGCCACCGGCGACCAGCGAGAGCTGGAACTCCTGATGCGCGAATTGACGCCGCCGCTGCGCTCGGCCTGAAGCCATACTCGGAGACAATCGTCAAATTTTTCAACTATTTGCCGGTACGCAGGCGTAATCCACAATACCAAGCCGGCATCGTTGCAATTCGGCCAAAATCATGGTGCGGTTCTGCTCCGGTCCGAAGACGGTGCATCGTGCACGACCGGACGTGGAAACCATTTCCTGGGCGGTCCCCGAACTTGATACCGACACGAATTGAACGGCTGCTGCCTTACCTCTTCCTGCTGGCCCTGCTTTGCATCGCGCTCGCTTTTCGTCCGCTACTGCCGGTCGATGAGACGCGCTATCTCAGCGTCGCCTGGGAGATGTATCTCGGTGGACATGTCTTCGTACCGACGATGAACTTTGCGCCCTATCTGCAGAAGCCGCCGCTGTTGTTCTGGCTCATCGATCTCTCTTGGAACATCTTCGGTGTGAGCCGCGCGGCGGCGATGCTCGTCATCTTCGCCGCCTCGTCGCTGGTCATCTGGCTGACGACGCTTCTGGCCAAAACCCTGTTTCCCGAGCGCCCGGACATCGCCAGCCGCATCCCCTGGCTGGTGGCCGGCAGCACCGTCTTTGTCATCTATTCGACCCTGATCCTGTTCGACATGCTTTTGACGGCCTGCGTGGTCGCCGCACTGCTGTCGTTGCTGGTCTTCGCCAGGACCGGCAACCGGTGGCAGGCGGTGCTGGCGGGTCTGTTCATCGGGCTCGGCGTGCTGGCCAAAGGCCCGGTCGTGCTCATTCACATCGGCACGCCCGTCCTGCTCTATCCCCTCTGGCGTGACCGGCGAGCCGGCCTTGCCCCTTTGCAGTTCTTTGCCGGAGCCGGCCTGGCAATTCTCGCCGCCCTTGTCCCGGTCGCCATATGGCTGGCGCCCGCGACCATCCTGACCAAGGGCAGTTTCGTCTACGACCTCGTCTGGAACCAGTCGGCGGGTCGGGTTACCGGAAGCCTGCACAATTCGCATGGCCGGCCGTTTTACTTTTACCTGATGCTGTTGCCGCTCATGTTCGTGCCCTGGGCCTTTATCCCCCCGGTGTGGCGGCTGAGGCCGGTTGCCCAGATAAGCAGCCTGATCGACACCAAATCCCCGGATCTGCGTGCCCTGCGCCTGCTGTCGTTCTCGTTCATTGCGGTGCTGCTGGTCTTCAGCGCCATATCCGGCAAGCAGCCGCACTATGTCGTGCCGGCACTACCGTTCGCGACCATTCTGCTGGGCTACTTCATGGCCGAGATTTCAGTCGCCAGGCTGAGGGCTACGGCCTTTGTCATGCTTGCCCTTTTCGCCGTCGGCCACGCCGCCGCCTCGGCAACCGTGTTCAAACGCTACGATCTCGCGCCGCTGGCGAGCTTCATCGACGAACGAAAGGACGCGGACTGGGCCGTTGCATTCGACTATCAGGGCGAGGTCGGTTTCCTTGGGCGAATAGAGAAGCCATTCGAGAACGCCGACAAGCCTGAGGAATGGCTCAAGTCTCATCCCGGTGGCTACGTCATCGAAAAGCAATCGAAAGATCCGGGCACATCCGAACAGATCGCCTTCCGGCAGCCGGTGGAACGCGGCTATCTGGTCGTCCTGAAGGGACAGCACTGAACGTTTCGTCGGACGCTTATCCCAGCGGCTTCTCGAAGATCAGCGCCGGCAACCCCGAACCGCCGCCGCAATCGGCGGTGCTGCCGGCCGGCAAAAATCCCTTCGAACGGTAGAAGGCGATGGCCGGCACGTTGGCCTCTTCCACCTCGACCCGCAAAGTGTTTGCCTCGGGAAAGCTGGCTTCGACCTCGTCCAGCAAGGCCTGGCAGATGCCTTGCCGCTGGCAGGCCGGCAGTACATAGAGCTGGTTCAGCAACGCGATCTTCGCATCCGCCGTTGCGGCGGCAAAAGCCATGCCGCCGATACGCTTGCCGTCATCGGCGACCAGGAATTCCGAGTTCGGCCTTGTCAGCCGCGCCTTGAGCGAGGCGATCGAATGCCAGTCGTCGGTAATTTCGATCACCCGCTGGGCGCCATAGATCGCGTCGTAGGTTGCGTGCCAGGTTTCGACCAGCAGCGCGCGGACAGCGGCAAGGTCACGTTCGCTGGCGGTGCGGACGAACATTGTTCTATTCGATACCGAGCTTGGCCTTGACCAGATCGTTGACCGCCTGCGGGTTGGCCTTGCCGCCGGTGGCTTTCATCACCTGGCCGACGAACCAGCCGGCCATGGTCGGCTTGGCGCGAGCCTGCTCGACCTTGTCGGGGTTGGCGGCGATCACTTCGTCGACCGCCTTCTCGATGGCGCCGGTGTCCGTGACCTGCTTCATGCCGCGGCTTTCGACCAGCTGGCGCGGATCGCCGCCCTCGTTCCAAACGATCTCGAACAGATCCTTGGCGATCTTGCCGGAGATGGTGCCTTCCTTGATCAGGTCGATCACGGCACCGAGCTGCTCCGGTGTTACAGGAGCATTTTCAATGTCCTTGCCGGCCTTGTTAAGCTGGCCGAGCAGGTCATTGATGACCCAGTTGGCGGCAAGCTTGCCGTCGCGGCCCGAGGCCACCTGCTCGAAATAGTCGGCGATCGGCTTTTCCGACACCAGGATCGAGGCGTCGTAGGTCGACAGGCCAAGTGAAGAGATCAGCCGCGCCTTCTTGTCGTCGGGCAGCTCCGGCAACTCCTTGGCCAGCGCGTCGACATAGGCCTGATCGAATTCCAGCGGCAAAAGGTCGGGATCGGGGAAGTAGCGGTAGTCATGCGCCTCTTCCTTGCTGCGCATCGAGCGCGTCTCGCCTTTGACGGCGTCGAACAGCCTGGTTTCCTGATCGATCTTGCCGCCATCCTCGAGGATGGCGATCTGGCGGCGCGCCTCGAACTCGATGGCCTGGCCGATGAAGCGGATCGAGTTGACGTTCTTGATCTCACAGCGCGTACCGAATTCGCCGCCGGGCTTGCGAACGGAGACGTTGACGTCGGCGCGCATCGAGCCTTCGTCCATGTTGCCGTCGCAAGTGCCGAGATAGCGCACGATGGTGCGCAGCTTGGTGACATAAGCCTTGGCCTCGTCGGCGGAGCGCATGTCCGGCTTGGAGACAATCTCCATCAGCGCCACGCCGGAGCGGTTGAGATCGACATAGGACATGGTCGGATGCTGGTCGTGCATCGACTTGCCGGCGTCCTGCTCCAGGTGCAGGCGCTCGATGCCGATCTCGATGTCCTCGAACTCGCCCTGCCGGTCGGGACCGACCGAAATGACGATCGTGCCTTCGCCAACGATCGGCTGCTTGAACTGCGATATCTGGTAGCCCTGCGGCAGGTCGGGATAGAAATAGTTTTTCCGGTCGAACACCGACTTGTGGTTGATCTGCGCCTTCAATCCGAGGCCGGTGCGGATCGCCTGCTTGACGCATTCCTCATTGATGACCGGCAGCATGCCGGGCATGGCCGCGTCGACGAGGCTGACATTGGCGTTGGGCGCCGCGCCGAAAGTCGTCGACGCCCCGGAAAACAGCTTTGCTTCCGAGGTCACCTGCGCATGAACCTCGAGGCCGATGATGATCTCCCAATCGCCGGTAGCGCCGGGAATAAAACGTTTGGCATCGGGCGTGCGGGTATCGATAAGGGTCATGGTGGCCTGCGCTTTTGGCTCGCGAAAACTGCGATTTTCGCGAATTTGGGTATCGGTCTTCGCTAGTGCAAACCGCTTCGCGAGACAAGCGCCCAAAGCAGCGCAGAGCAGCGGGCTGGTCTTTTCAGCCCCTTTCGGCCGCTCGGCAACCGATAGAATGAACGCCGCCGGCCGGTATTCGGTCGGCGGTTTCTTCGTCAGGTCAGGCCGTTGCGATATAGGCCCTGATTTCGTCGGCCTCGCGCTCGACATCCTCGATGCGGCGCTTGACCACGTCGCCGATCGACACGATGCCGTCGAGCAGCCCGTCCTTTTCCACCGGCAGATGGCGGAAACGGCCTTTGGTCATGATCTCCATCACCTCGTTGACCGTGTGGTTCTCGTTGCAGATCTTCACTTTCGGCGTCATCGCCGAGCGTACCGTTATATCAAGTGCGGCAGCGCCTTCCCTGGCGACGACCCGCACGATGTCACGCTCGGAAAGGATGCCGACGATCTTGCGATCGCCATTGGTGATGACCAGTGCACCGATCTTGTGGTCGGCCAGGATTCGAATGGCTTCGCTGAGCTTTACATTCGGCCCGAGCGTGAACACGTCATGGCCTTTTCTCTCGAGAATTGCCTTAACCGTCATGGCGTCCTCCTCCTCCTGCTTGGCTAGCCAGCTCCCGCCCTGACCGGCTTCACATAAGAGTGAACATCGTGCGCCGTGATCGGTTGCTTTTCAAGTGTGCCAGTGGGGTGTGCCAGTGGGGTGTGCCAGTGGGGTGTGCCAGTGGGGTGTGCCAGTGGGCTGCGCCAATAGAGTGCGCTAGTCGGGGGTGCGCTGGTCGTCGGGGATCTCCCATTCAGGCGCCCGCCAGCGCCGGTCGAACCAGCGCAACCCGAAGAAGCCTGCGACGAGGCCGCCAATGTGCGCTTCCCAGGCGATCTGGCCGGGCTCTCCGAGCCCGAGACCGTAAAGGCCGGTGGCGAGATTGATGACCATCCAGGCGCCGAGAAAATTGACGACGCCGCGCATGCGCAAAACGATTGCGATCGGCAGCACGGGACCGGCAAAGGCCGCCCTGCCGGAGGAGCGGTCGGTACGGAACCCGAAGCGAGCCGCCGCACCCATCATGCCCGATATCGCCCCGGAAGCGCCGACCAGCGGTGCTTCGCCGTATGGATGGACCGCCCAGAACAGCACCACCGCGGCCAGCCCGGTGGCGGCGAAAAACAAGGCGAACCAGAACCAGCCGAGACGGTTGGCCAGCGGCGACCCGAAGGCGGCCAGCGCAACCATGTTGATGGCAATGTGGGCAACGCCGCCATGCATGAAGGCATAGGTGAAAGGACGGGTGAAGAGGAACCAGTCGAAACCGTATTGGCCGGTATAGAGGACCGGAATGAAGGCGCCGTCGGTGAGCAATGTTATCTGCTGCTCTTCGGTCAGCACATATTGCTGCAGCAGGAAGACGGCAACGCAGATGCCGATCACCGCCAGCACCGCCGGTGGCAGGTTGAACACCGGCTCGCGGCGCGGCGGCGGCGCCTCCGCGGTCTGTTCGGTCTCCAGGGGGCCGGCCGGTTCGCTCATATGCTCTGATCCAGGGATTTGCGTGTCGCGAGCATCTAGGCCATGCCCGGACAAATCACAAACTACGAATCACAAAGCGCGAATCACAAACCGCGAATCAAAAAGAAGCCGTCCAAGGTTTCCCTTGAACGGCTGGTCGAGCCCCCTGCTCCCCTAAAACTATTGACCGAAGTGCTGTTGGTCGTCGCGAAACGACCGCTTCTGGAGTGGTTTTGGTGTGCCATGGCGAGCCTGTGCGCGCAACGTAAACCACTTGTTAACCTTAACGTCCCCGACCCGTGAACAAGTCTTAACGACGCTGGCACGCATCCTGCTCCGGAACGCATGTAGGTCATCGGAGGGCGCCCTTTCTGTTCACCGATGGGACCATCAGACGGCAGAATGCGCGGAGTTTCATAGCATGAACCAGAACGGATCAATCGCGCTGTTCCATTATTGGAATCGCCTGCGTCATGGACGTCCTGCCCCAAAGCGTTCGGAAGTCGAACCGGCCGACATCAAGGCGCTTTTGGCCGACACCTTCATCCTGGAAAGGGATACGCGCGGCGAAGCGGTGTTCCGGCTTGCCGGCACCAGGCTTTGCGCCGGCTACGGCCGCGAGCTCAAGGGGTTTTCGTTCCCCTCGCTATGGCGTGAGAAGGACCAGCGGCTGGTGTCGCGCCTCATTCACGGCGTTTTCGAGCAGAAATCCGTGGTGTCGATCACTTATGAGGGATTCAGCCGCAACGGCCGTTCCAACCACTTCGAACTGCTTGCGCTGCCGCTCGATGGCGGCGTCGAGAACCCGCGCTGCCTCGGCGTCATCAGCGCCGTGGAAAAGCCGTTCTGGCTGGGCGCCGACCCGATCACCGACGCGCTGATCGACGCCATCCGGGTCATCGATCCCGACAAGGAACCGATGTTCCTGAAAAACCGGCCGGAAATATCCGTTCCGTCGTTGGCTCCCGAACTCGAAGCGCCGGAGACCATCTCGGCGCTCGGTCGGTCGCGCCGTATCCGCCACCTCGTCGTGTTCGACGGCGGGCGCGAGCAATAGTCTCCAAGCCGGCGCTAATCTTAACTATCGGGGGCCCACTTTTCCCCTTTGTTAACCTGCTTGGCTGTAGTTTTTGCCGAGATTCCACGCACGACGCGGGAATGCCAACGGGGTGTAGGCAGTCATGAGGTCAGCGGCGGTCGAATACGCACCGTCCCGCGCCGAAAGGCGTAACTTTCAGCGCGTCCGGGTCAAGATCTACGGGCGCTTCATGCTGGAGGACCGCACCGAGCACCCTTGCCAGGTCGTCGACATGTCGCCGGGCAATGTCGCGTTGCGCACCGAGCGCGTCGGCATGCCGGGCGAAAAAATCATTGCCTATATCGATCATATCGGCCGTATCGAGGGCGTGGTGACGCGCACCTCGCAGGACGGCTTCGCCATGACCGTCATTGCTTCGGATCGCAAGAAGGACAAGCTTGCCGCGCAGTTGACCTGGCTCGCCAACAAGCATGAACTCGACCTGCCGGAAGACCGCCGCCACGAACGCGTGGCGCCGCGCAATCCGACAAGCGTGCTGCAGCTCACCGACGGGCGCCAGTATCAGTGCCGCATCATCGACCTGTCGCTGTCGGGCGCGGCGGTCGAGATCGACGTCAAGCCGGCGCTCGGCATCCAGGTGATGCTGGGCACCATGCGTGGCCAGGTGGTGCGTCATTTCGAGGATGGCGTCGCCATCGAATTCGCCGTCGTCCAGCGCCCGGAAACGCTCGATTCCGAGTTCAACGCCCCGCGCGCCTGAACGATCGGCAACAGGCAGCAAAAACGAACCGGCCCTGCGCGGCCGGTTTTTTGTTGCCGGCGTTCCGCCTGCCTCTCCAGCTTGTAGCGGCACGCAGCAAATCCACGGCTCCACCCGGAAATCCGCGCCCCGACACCGCGGTTTTACGCCGAGACCTGAACGATTTTATATTAAAATAGGTCAAATTTTACGCGTATTCTATTGAGGTTTTACTCAATGTCTACTTCGGGTTTTTGCGTCAAATAAATCCAACGCTGTCATTGTCTCCTCAAACGGGGAGACTGACGAATGGCAAAGACGTGGGGCAAGCTGTTGCTCTTGGCAATGGCGATGCAGCTTTCCGCTTGGGGAACGGCGCAAGCAGCAGGACCGGCCTACATGCACACTGGCGGCCGCACGACACAGCCGGTCGGTCACTACGAATTCTGCCAGAAGCTGCCGCAGGAGTGCGCTCAGCGCACGCCGAAGCAGGCACCGGTCGAACTGACCCGCAAGCTGTGGGCGGCGATCGTCGACGTCAACAATTCGGTCAACACCCGGATCGTGCCGCGCACCGACATGGAAATGTGGGGTAAGGAAGAGGTCTGGTCCTATCCCGACAGCGGCTTCGGCGACTGCGAGGACTATGCGCTGGAGAAGCGCCGCGAATTGATGGCGATCGGCGTTCCCGCCGGCAATCTCTTGATGACCGTGGCGCGCCAACAAAATGGCGACGGCCACGCGGTGCTGACCGTGCGCACCAGCCTCGGCGAGTTCATCCTCGACAATCTGGAGTCCAAGGTGCTGTCCTGGACCGACACCGACTATACATACCTGAAGCGCCAGTCCGACCAGAATTCCGGCGTGTGGGTGACGATCAATGACGGTCGCGCCGACGCGGTTGCCAGCGTCCGCTAGGACGCCATCACAGAGGTCAAGCACATCGAATAATGCGACGTGCCTAACGAGAAAGCCCGGTCGAGTCCCCACCCTCCCCGTCCCCAACGACCGGGTTTTAAGGAGCCGGCCCCGTCCCCGGGCCGGCTCCACCATTTCAGACCATGATCCCGAGCCGAAGGACCGCGGCAGCGAAAAGTGAGAACCGGTTTTTGCTGCGCTGACCTGCCGTTCGGAAAAGATCATCGTCAAACAGGAATAGAGTTCAGGCCTTCTTCAGCCCCGCCTTGAAGCGCTTGCCGTTTGCGACATAGTGCGCGGCCGAGGCGCGCAGCCTGGCGACAGCGGCATCGTCCAGCGTCCTGATCACCCGCCCGGGCGAGCCGACGATCAGGCAATTGTCGGGGAACTCCTTGCCTTCGGTGACCAGTGCGCCGGCGCCGACCAGGCAATTCCTGCCGATCCTGGCGCCGTTGAGCACGATGGCGCCCATGCCGATCAGGCTGTTGTCGCTGATCGTGCAGCCATGCAGCAAGGCGCGGTGGCCGATCGTGCAACCCTGCCCGATCGTCAGGGAAAAACCGGGATCGGTGTGCATCACCGTGTGTTCCTGGACATTGCTGTCGGCGCCGATGACGATCGGCTCATTGTCACCGCGGATGACTGCGCCAAACCAGAAGCCGGCATTGCGACCGACGCTGATGTCGCCGATCAAGGTCGCATCGGGCGCGATCCAGTTGCTGTCGGCATCCTCGAAACGGGGCGATTTTCCGTCGATTGCATAGGTCGGCATTTCCAGTCTCCGATTCGTCGCAGGCCGGACAAACCCTAGAACAATCCTGGGAAAACCGCGTAGCGGTTTCCCCAGCAATTGCCTCAAGGCAAATACCGCGCCAGCGATTCCACCAAAAGCTGAAGCGCACCAGGAGAGCCAATGCCCCAGGAGACAATGGCGATCAGCACGATGCCCAGCGCCAGCGCCCAGGCGATCACCGTGCAGCCGCAGGACACCAGCATCAGCGTGGAAATACGGCCTTCGCGCCGCGCATCGAGCGCATCGTTGGCGAGCATGAACGGACCGGCGCAAGCGGTCGCGGCCAGCGAGCGCAGGATGTACGCCGGCGACACATAAGGCTCGGCAAAGGCAAGCCGGCGGCCCGCCGCCAGTTCCATCACAGACCCGGTAAGCCCGCAGGCGGTGAGGCCGACGGCGAAAGCGAAGAGAACGGGCAGCAGCAGGCTCATCTTAACCTTCCGTTTACCATGAGATCGCACAGTCGCGTCCAGCGCAGCAAGAGCCGTGCCACGGCATGTGTGCCGCCCAAGGACAGACGGCGGCGACTATGGGGATTGCGATGAAGCAGGCAGCGACCGCCGAAGAATTCAACGTCGTCGATTCCGTGCTGATGAAGCGGGTGTTCTATGCCTTTGCCGCACTGGCGCTGCTGTCGCTGGCGATCAGCCTTGGCGGAAAATGGTTCGGCCGCTCGATCGCCATGGCCGGCTACACCGACGACACCACGGTCCACAGGGTGGTGATCGGCAACAATGTCATTGCCGTGCCGGCCAACGCCATCCGCTTCCTGCAGGCGCGGCGCGACGGCATCGCTTCGCGCCTAGACCTTTATCTGCGCTATCCCCAGATGGACGGCTACAGCGAAGCCGCACGCGAGGATTTCAACCACACGGGCACGGCCAAGAACATCATCTTCCTGTCGTTCGAACCGCAGATGATGTCGCGCGACATGAGCGGCCGTTTCGTGCCGATCTATAGCGCGCTCATAAGCCAGCCCGGCGCGCCCGGCCCCGGCGGCACGACGATTTACGGTTTTACGGAAAAATCAGGCTATCTCAACGAGGTGCTCGCGGTCGCCGGCCGGGCCGGCAAGGACCCGTTCGTCGCCCGCTGCCTGAGCGGACCGAGCGCCGAGGAATCGCTGGCGCCCTGCGAGCGGGACATCCAGGTCGGCGACAGCCTCAGCCTGACCTACCGCTTTCCCCGGGAGTTGCTGGGCAACTGGCCGGCGCTTGACGCCGCTATCGTCGCCGAGGCCACGCGCGTCCTGAAGACGGGGCGCTAGCCTGCCTCTGTTCGGGCGAAGCGAAGCGGCGCAGAAGTTTACGACCGTTGGCGGGACAGCACCCCCCTCTGTCCTGCCGGACATCTCCCCCGCAAGGGCATAGGCGCTAAGATAGCTTTGGCATGGACTGAAACTTGCGCTTTCGTGGTGGTTCGCGCCAGCGATATCGCAAGGCATGGAGATTTTGGCG
>NZ_JAMYQD010000031.1:0-55505 GCF_040320665.1 Mesorhizobium sp. M0626
CTCTGTCGTCGTGGCGCTCCCATGAAGAACCTGGCCCATAGCGCATCCTTTGATTCGGACGAAAAGTATGCGCCATCAAAGTCTGGGATCAAACAGCTAGTGGATCCGGAGGCGACCTGCACCGGAAATGGAACCGAGCCGGGAGCTGATATCGATGCGTATCTCACTCGGCACGGTGCTCGGGTGTCGGTTGACCTGCTGGCGAGCGCCGGAAAATCGGCAGCCGCGGTGCTCGCGCTGCACGCAGTCGACACGTCTGCCGATATGATAGTCATGGGCGCTTGTGGCAATCGCCGGCTGCGTGAGCGGCTCTTCGGCGGTGTCGCGAGATGGATAGTTGGTAAGCCGCCATTGCCGCTCTTTTTGGCTCGCTGACTGGTTCTGAGGCAGCACCGTTGCTTTTCGTTCTACTAACCTGGCCTGATGCGAAGTCGGAAAAGGTGGCGGGAACGCGCAGGTTTCGGGAAGCTCACGAGCAACTTGCAGGAGAACATTCCCGGACGCCTCTACGCGCTCGGTGTCTGCTCGCCCAGACAAGCCGTAGCGCGCAACAAAAGGTCGGGCAGAAGCCCAGGCGTCCTCATGCGCTCAAAACACCGATACTCAAGCCGCGTCAGGTCGAGAAAGAGAGCGGTTTCAGCGCGGCAGGCCGCGTTCGTACCGTAGACTCAACGTGTTGGCGTTCACGATTTCCTTCACCACTGGCCGGGAACGGAACACGGCAACGACCGTGCAGCGGCCAACGCACCGACCTTCGAGTCCGACGGTCGGGCTCTTGCCGGCCGTCGGCGCGCGAACGGTGGCATCAATCACGTGTCATCGCCCTGGGATGGTAGCCGGGTCAGCGGCGAGGACGGCCGCATCTTCAGCGTTTTAGTCTGCCCGGCCCACCGCGTGGCGACGGAGCGGCCTTGAGGCTGGTCAAATTCCGACAACGCTCACATTCGCACCAGGCGGTCCCTGTGGGACCTGTGCACGGGGATACAGAACAACAAAAGCAGGAATCCGGGAGAGTTCACCGGCCCGGCACTTGCCCGCAGATCCCGGCTCTCTTCGGCACCATCATCATCCTCGATCTGGCGTTATTCGCGACACGCAGCCGGACATGACCGGGTTCGTCGTGAAACTCTGGCGTTGCGAGCCAGGAATTCAAGCGCAAAGCGGAAGAGGTAGGGCAGAGGCGATGCTCGGAGGGAGCGGCCCCTGCAATTGCAATGGCGTTCCGCTGAGCGACCGGAACGGCAAGAAGCTCAAGCAAGGCTTGAGGCGGACGATGATGACGTGGCTGGCGCTAGCCAACGCAGTTATGATGTCCATCTGTTCGTCCCCTATATGTCGAGACGTCCGGGCCACGCTTCTGTGCCGACGCGAAGCGGGTGATGCGTGTCCAAGACATGACAATGGCAGAAAACACTGTCGCGACTAATACACCCGGCTATCTGAGCGCCCCGGAAACTTTTTAAGTACAATCAGCATTTACTGCACGCCGAGCGCGTTGGCACGACCTTTGCGAATTAACTTTCAGCAACACTGAGTGAAGGCTGAATGCACGCAGATGCGCAAGACGAGCGATGCTCTCCCTTCGTTGAACCCTCGTGCCACGGTCTCAAAGGGAAACAAGCTTGCCCATAAGGTCACGCAACCTTTGTCAACAGCTTTGGAGGGGAAGATGATGTTGCGGATGGGGTCACCGGCTCCTTCGATCAAAGTGGAGGACTGGCTGCGTGGCGAGCCCCTTGCGGACTTCCAGCCCGGCAAAGTCTATATCGTCGAATTTTGGGCAACTTGGTGCGAACTATGTGCGGCGGAGATGCTCGAGCTGATGCGGGTACAGGAGAAATACAAGGACAGCGGACTTGAGGTCGTCGGGATCGCGGCTGATGAAGACGCTCCAACGGCCGTCGAGGCCCGGACCAAGTTGGATGCGTGGTTGGTCGAAAAGTGCCCGGATCTGAATTATCGGATTGGGTTCGACCTCACAGGCGAAATGAAGAAGCTTTGGAGGGAACCCAGCTTTTGCGTCGGGCTTCCGACCTCGTTCGTAGTCGAGCGAGACGGCTGCCTCGCCTTTATCGGTCATCCGAGCCAACTAGGTGAGGTTTTGCCGAAAGTGCTCAAGGGCAGCTGGCGTACCAGCAACAAAGCGAAAGCGGCCGATCAGGAGCGGATCGCAACAAGCGAACCCCTGGCGCGCGGACAAGCGTTGAAGAAGCCGATCGATGACAGGTTCTGGGCGGCGGTAAAGTTGGAAGATTGGAAGACAGCGCTCTGGGCTTTCGAAGAGGGCATTGCCTTGATGCCGGACGACCTCAATTTCCGCCTGGCTCATGCGCATCTGTTGCTTCACAAAATACAAGACATGTGGACCGGCTTGCCCGTGATGCGGCAATTGGTTCGCGACGCGATCGACAAAAATGCCGAGGATTGGATGGTTTCGGCGCTAGACCAACTTTTCCATCCGGCCAATGACCATTCGCGCCTTCCCCCTGCTGAGCGCTTCGCGATGGGCAAGGAGCTGTCCGAACACATCCTGGCGCTGAATCCCCCGCAAGGCGACAGTCCTAAGTTCCGGTCCTATCCCGCGGTCGCCCGGTACTATCACGAGAACGGCAACAATGATCGCGCGATCGAGTTGGTCGAACTGGCACTGACGTCGCTGGACCGTCCGGACCCTATCCCAGCCGAATTGAAAGAGCAGCATCTGCGGGATTTGCTGCAGGCCCTCGCCAAGTACAGGGGTGCGAAGGCTTGTTGCGGCGCTTTCTTTGCCGCTGAGCAAAACAGTTTCCCGAAGGTGCCAAAGCGCAGTCGGCCAAGGAAGAAAGATAAAAAAGGGTGATTGGTCGAAATGGCTTACTGGCCAATTCGTCCATTTCCCTGGCGTGACCGCAGCAAGGAGGGTCCATGCAGCACTTGGTCGATCGTTTGCAGCAGGATCGAGGCTCGAATTTTCATGGCCTCCGGCATTGCGGCGGAGGCGATGTTCGACGCGAATTCGCGTGGAAGACTTCGGAGCCGAGGACGTGTTGAAGGTCGGCCGAGGACATCAATCGTGTGGAATCAGCGGCGCCGAGCCAGGCGTCGGCTGCGCAAGTGTGCCCGTAGTAGGCGTCCCAGAAAACAGACGTCGTGCTTCGAGGAAGAGGACTGAAATGAGGAGAAGGCGAAATGTCTGATGCCACGGTCAGCCCGGCTGTCAACGAGGACGAGGCGGCCCTTGCCACGCCGTTCGTCAAATGCCTGGTGCGGCTGATCCGTGCTCAAGACTCCTACGGCTCATGGGAACGCAAATCGGACGCCGAACAGCTGGCGAACTTCATCGCCACCAGCAGCATCGCCGTGCGATGCTTTTCATGGGCGATCCCGAGCTCGACGTGCTGGGAGGCTCGACCAGTTCTACACTCCGTCGGGCTCGCGGTCGAGAAGCGCTCCGGTCTATGACATCGCCAATGACAAACATGAAAGCTAGGGGGCTGCGGACGATTGCGCTTACGGCCGGGCGGTTGGGTCGCTCTGTCGAGACATCCACCCGGTTCCGCTTCGAGACGCTCAGGCAGCTAGCAGAGGCCGGTACGAAACTGATCGACGATCCGACTGCGGCCATCGAAGCCTATCCCGAAGTGGGACGGGCGTGAAGAAAAGGATTTCGGGGAAGGATCTATGTCAAAGCTAGATCAGATGGGGACGAAAGTCCGAAAGTTTCAGCTGCGGGCGGTAATTGGCAAGATGAAATTGCACGACCTTGCAGAGGATCTCCCAGGAAAATCGACCGAGATAGGGGAAGTTGCCGAACAAGCGTCGGCCGTTTTTGCCGAGTTGGATGGTGCCAGGAGAGAGCTCGCTGCCATGAAGAAGTTACTATGAGGAGCACATTCACCACCCGCGATGGCTCCGGATGGATGCCGAAATATCTCGCCGCTATAGACGGCACGATCTGCATCGGCTGCGGCCGCTGTTTCAAAGTCTGCTCGCGCGAAGTCATGCATCTTTATGGCGTCGACGACGCGGGTGAAGTCATCCGCGCCTGCGACGGCGAAGACGACGATTTCGATGGCGAGCTCAATCGCATAATCATGGCCGTCGATCATCCTGGCCGCTGCATTGGCTGCGGAGCCTGCGCCCGCGTCTGCCCGAAGAACTGCCAGACCCATGTTGCGGCCGACAATGTCGCTGCATGATGGTGGATAATCCAGGAGAACGGCATTGCCCTTTAGAACCTTCTGTCGCGTCCTGGGGATGATCCTTTGCAGCACCGTTCTGACCGTCTACTTCGCTTCTCATTCCATCGGCACAGTAGTCCTCACGTCGCTGGCGTGTTCGCTGCTCCTTCAGCTGGCGTATTTCGCAAGCGTGCTCTTTCTGATCTGGCGGTCTGGCCGCGTTAGCCGAGCTGGCCAAAGGGCTGAGCATTTCGACAGTTGCAAGGAAGTAGGGTACGAGCCGCCAGACCTTGATGAGGTGACGCATGAATCTGCAGATTTGCTCCAGCGCGATGAAATGCTGGCCATATCGCTGCTGCTGCCTTGAGGCGACATGACAAGGTCAGTGCTCAAGTTAGCACAACTTTGGGGCAACCATAGACATTGAGCAGACAATAGAAGGAATACTATGGTTGAGCTGGTGAGCCGCAATGCGCTCATTTTAGACAATGAGGAGACACAGTTCTTGAACGCCAACCGCATTGGTCTCTCTCAAGCCGGCGTTCGGTTGCGATTCCCAATGCCGAACGAGGCTGGAATAGCGTGGGACTGACGCCGGACA
Source organism: Mesorhizobium sp. M0626 (assembly GCF_040320665.1). Lineage (NCBI taxonomy): Bacteria > Pseudomonadati > Pseudomonadota > Alphaproteobacteria > Hyphomicrobiales > Phyllobacteriaceae > Mesorhizobium > Mesorhizobium sp. M0626. Next base: position 4,762 of record NZ_JAMYQD010000031.1, read on the forward strand.
ACGCAGGTGATGCCAAATCAAAGACGCCTCTAGAATGATTGTGAATGGCTAATTCAGCTCCATCGCGTGTGCCGGAGAAAAATGCTGGAAAAGTTCGAGCGTTATCCTCTTACATTTGGACCGACACCCATCGAGAAGCTCGACCGCCTCTCCAAGCATCTTGCGGGCAAGGTGGAAATCTCCGCCAAACCCGAGGACTGCAACTCCGGTCTCGCGTTCGGCGGAAACAAGCTCCGCAAGCTCGAATACATCATCGCCGACGCAATAGCATCAAATGCTGATACGCTCGTCACCGTCGGCGGCGTGCAGTCCAACCACACGCGGATGTCGCGGCAGTCGCCGCCAAGATTGGCATGAAATGTCTCTTGGTTCAGGAGAGGTGAGTACCACATGGTGGCCGGTCTCATCGATAAACACGAGCTTCGCTGGATCGAGATCGAGCTGGCCCTCGAACCAGTCCCGGCGCCGCTTCAGGAAGTCGGGGCGCTGGCGTGCGCAGACTTTTGAATGTCCAGCGTGGCCGCGAAAGCCAAGCGCTCAAGGCGCTGCGGCTGATCCGCACCGACTGCTCGGCGACGAGCCGCTCCCACCTCTTTCAGCGTCAGTCCTTGCGCTCCCCGATGAAGGCTTATGCGCATCGAGGCCGGAGGCGGGGCGGCGGCCCTGCGGGCGTGGCGCCAGTTCGCCGATCTTCGCCCGCAGTCCAGCGGATCGCGCTGGACACTCCCACGCCAACCCGCGCCGCCGCTTGCCGCGCCGACATGCCCTCGTCCGAAGTCTTCAAGACCCCGACCGAAGTCCACGCTAAATGCTCTTCCCATCGTCAACCTCCATCGAGGGCGATGTTGAATCTGCCCAAAAACGCAGCCGTCACATCACAATCGATTCGTCGATCACAGGACGTCTCCAGACTAGCTGATCGTGCCTATTCGCCAACCGTCGGAAAATGCTTGATCGACCAATGGAGTGAATCGACCGCACGTTGGAGTATCTCTTCGACCTGAGTGTGCCAGGGCGAGGTGGCGATGATATGCCCGATCCAGTCCCGGTAATCGCCTTTCCTAACGATCGAGGTCTTAGGTGGAATATAGAATTTTACCTCGGCAACGCCCGGTACAGCAGTTCCTTGACTGCCGTCGGCGATCATATCAAGGATGCCATCGCGATCAGCAACTAGGAACCGCGCGGCCGCAACGTGCGAATGCCTTCTGCGCAAATCACATTCTTTGCCAGTAGCAATGTTGATATGCTCGGTGACGAGATCGATACCGTAAGCCAGCTGAAGCAGTTGGGGAGTGGGCGCGCCATGAAGTCGCGGATTAACTTCAATGACGACTGGGCCACGCTTCGTCCACCGGAATTCGATGCCGGCCGGCCCCCAGCCAAGCCCAAGAGCTCGCAAACAACTCAGCGAAGCATCGGCGATACGTTCATGCTCGTCATCAGTCAGCGGGGCCGGAATGGTGCACGAACGGCAGACGAAATGCGGGGGAGGGCCGTAGTCAGCGGTCCCAATTCCAATGATCTGATCTCCCATTGTGTCTGCCCAATAGTAAGTACCTTTTGCGAATTCCTCGACCAGCACCCTAGGCGAAGACCGCCATTTGTGCTGCCCACCCAACAAATAGGCCGCATGTTTACCCAACTCGTCGAGGTCGCGGCACAATCGAACACCCATGCTGCCGCTGCCTACCGCCGGCTTAACAATCACTGGTAATCCGATCTCTGCGGCAGAGCATTCTACGTCCGCCATGTTCGCTGCCAAGCGATAAGCCGGTACCGGAATGCCGGCATCCGAGAGAAGCTGACGTTGAATGAATTTGTCGTGACATTGTTCGACCGATTCGGGGTTCGGTCCCGGTAGATCAAAATGCCGGCAGAGCTTACCAACTGTTGCATAGACGGACTCATCCTCGCCCGAAAAGCCAGCAATGCCAGCAATCTCGTACATCTCTCCTAAATGGGAAAATTCACGGATCAGAGCGTCGAGATTGTCCGTATCGACAGCGATTGCCTCCATCGCTTCCGCCGCGAGATAGTCGTACTGAGCAGGATTGGTCGACAAGGTGATTGGATAAAGGCCAAGACGCTTAGCCGCTTCGACGTATAGCAGGCCATTGCCCCTTGAATGACCCTCAAGGAGGATGAATGCTCTTTTGGCCATTGGTTGTGCTCCCGATTTTCGGTGCTGTGCCAAGGTCATGGCACAACTGCATCGGTGCCTGATCTGACACTGGGGGTGAACGTACCCTAGTTAGCGATCTGCAGCCGCAAAGGTTCGGTAAATTCATTTGAAAGTTCTGTTGCAGCCAATGAATTTAACGCAAGGGAGAAGGTTGGCTTGGGGGCATACGAACTGCTCTGCAAGTCAGAGATTTTAACGGATTCGTACTTCGCCCTGCCGAGAGGAGATCGTCCACGTCGGTGCTTCGCTGAACCGAGACTACGCAAGCTGGGACAGCTTGGCCTTCTTGGCGTTGTCGATGCTTTCACTGACGAGGCATGCGAACAGCGACTCACCAATAGGAAGTCCTACATATTTCAAGATCGTGTCCCGCGGCGTGGTGTAGCTGGCGGCATTAGTCGCCGTGCTCTCCGGCATGGGCCGGGCTGATCAGCGCGCCACGGCTGGCAGGCTGATCATCAGGGGATCATCGCTCATTCGGGATGCGCAGCTCGACCGTGCCGGCCCGCGTCTGCCAGTCCCGGTCGCGGTAGCCATTGCGCTGGGCGATCCGCACGGGTTCTTCTCGCCATAGCTGGCGCCGGTGGCCGCGCCCACCTCCATTTCCGTCAGTCGCTCGGCGGCAAAGCCGATCATCTCCCGCAGCAGATCGGCATCCGGGGTCTTCTCCACGAGCGTGCGCAGGTTCATCATGTCTTCGGTCATCGGTGGTCCTTCCGAAATGGGTTGGCGTCAACAACCAAACCCTACCGGAAAGCGCCGATGACCACCCACACGCCGCTCGCTCGCTACAGCGCTACTAACGGCGCGCTCGTGAGCGGCTTCGCTACCGCCGAGCTACACCACCTGACGGGACACGACCTATTTCAAAATGAACCTGAACGAAACTCTATCCGGCCGCAGAAGACCAAGCTAGGCAGGCAGAGCGCTTCATCCAGACGGAGTTCGCGACTGGGCCTATGCCGTCCCTATTCGACTTCAGATCACCCCCCCGCAGAGTCGGTCTGTGCGATGCTGGACCGGGAGCGAGCTGGGGGCGAGCCAGGTCCCACAGCGCCGCCCGGTCGAAAGCTAGTGGTCAAGCTCGCAGCGGAAACGATAAGGTACGACGCCGGCCGAGAACATTGTTAGGCGCCAGTGCCATCGCCGTCGATACGGGATGGGAGGCTGTTGTGGCACCGGACGCCGGCCGACTTCCGACATTTGTGTCGGGTTTGTCGGGTCCGCCGCATCGTTTGGGCAGCCTTTTCGTGTCATGCATCGACAAAATTGCTGCTTCAGCTCGTGCCAGCTGAATTGGCACAAATGTTGAATGTTCTTCGTTGCCGAACCGCTCCTCCACCCGCCATCGATAAGGGCTCGACGACCGCAAAAGCTGCTCACGACAAATGCCGCGGGTCCTAACGGCCAGATTGCGGAAAGCTTTGCTACTGTGACTAAATATGTGAAAAGGACAGCCACTATGCCAAATAATAGAATAAAGAAAGGTTATTCTATATTGGAAGATGACGCTGAATGTTCGAGAATACTAAATAAGCAAAAAGTAAAGATCGAGAATACCGGAGTCGAACGAGGGCGAGGCGTCTTTTCTTCCCGTGATTTCCTCCCGGGAGAGATAGTGATGACTGGGCTAATTGACAGACTTGAGGAAGAGAGAACAATATATAGCATTCAGACTGACTGGAACGTCCATGCTACATTCGAGGAGCCCGCTGTACTTTCGAATCATTCTTGCAATCCAAATCTAGCGATCGTGCCTAACCGATTCGGCGCCTATGATTTCATTGCTATTCACGAAATCGCTGAAGACGTCGAAGTGACCTGGGATTACGCTACCACTGAATTCGATTCGATCGCGGTTCAAGTTTGTCTTTGTTCCTCGAAAAATTGCCGAGGTGCAGCTGGGGGGTTCTCCACGTTGCCTCCTGATCATCCGATGCTCTCGGCAGGGTTTTACGCTCCGTATCTGCAGCGGCCCTCCGGACGCTTTCCGAGGGGGATAGGAATGTTTGGAAGGTTGGTTGGCTCCTAGAGCACGACCTGTGATCAACTGGTCGGTTGTGATGTGACAGCAGCGTTTTTTACTGATTCGACTGCCGTCTGAGGGAGCAGACGCCGGTAGTCGGCGCTTGTCGGACAACTCTAGGGACGAGCTCGTGTAAACGTATTCACCGACCGGCATGCAGTGCAACGTAACTACGCTGGAGATCTCAGAGTAACCTCATCAGCATACGAGCCGGCGCAGGACCGGTCTGAAGTGCAGCTGTGCAGCAGACAAAACGCAGCGCCTAGATCCGCCACAACCAGATTTTCGCTCGGACTGCGTGGTCTTCTTGTGGAATGAAAAACGACCGACCAAAGGCATTAATCGCTCTCTATTGAACGCGGCGCTTACACACGGACCCCAAATGAACACCGACGCTTTCACGGCTCATGAGTCTAACGTTCGTCGCTACGGGCGGTCGTTTCCTGCAGTCTTTAAGAGGGCTCTCGGGGCGACAATCTGGGACGAAGGCGGTAAGCCTCATATCGATTTTCTCGTAGGCTCCGGCGCCCTCAACTACGGACACAACAACCCCAATATCGTTAAACCTGCAGTTGAATATCTCGGTGGCGAGAACATCCTCCTATCTCTTGACATGTATACGGTGGCAAAGCGCGAATTTATTGAAACGTTTGTGGATTCCATCCTGAAGCCTCGGGGGCTTTCCTACAAGATACAGTTTCCTGGGCCGACTGGGACAAATGCTAACGAAGCGGCGCTGGCGCTGGCCCGAAAATATACTGGCCGCTCGAGCGTCATGGCGTTCACAAATGCCTTTCATGGCATGTCGCTTGGGTCTCTGGCGGTTTCAGGTTCGGCATCGACTAGGGAATTGGGCGGTGTTGCTCGCCACGATGTGATCCGTGTCCCCTACGACCAATACCCGAACCAAGATTTCGATTCCGCGACCTACATAGACTTCGTATTGGGCGACCCAGGCAGCGGCATTGAAAAGCCCGCCGCAATCATCCTGGAGACCATCCAGGCAGAAGGCGGCATGAACACTGCATCCGCAGCTTGGCTCATGGAAATTCAGGGCATTTGCCGCAGGCACGGCGTTGTTTTGATCGTCGACGACATCCAAGCGGGCGCAGGACGAACGGGCGAGTTCTTCTCATTTGAGTTCGCGGGCATTGATCCCGATATCATATGCCTTTCAAAGTCTCTCAGCGGATCAGGAAGCCCGTTCTCCATTGTTCTGATTCGGCCCGCCCTGGATGTTTGGAATCCCGGAGAACATAGCGGGACCTTCAGAGGCAACAATCTCGCCTTCGTGACTGCAGGGGCTATGTGCAAAATGTGGTCAGACGGGCAGTTTACTGCTGGTGTCGAGCGAACCGCCGCCAAACTGCAAAGACACCTCGATTACCTCGTTGCGAAATTTCCCAAGTGCATCGAACAAAAGCGCGGCCGGGGTCTGATGGCCGGCCTCAAGTGTCGCTCGCAGGCCGTTGTCGGCCGTGTGCACGATGTCGCGTTCGAAAATGGCCTGCTCATCGAATCTTCAGGACCAAATCGCGACGTCATCAAAGTCCTCCCACCGATAACCATCACCGATGACGAACTCGATCAGGGCATCGCAATCCTTGAGCACGCACTAAAGGAGCAAGCTAATGGAAACTAATCAAGTATCCAAAGCCCCAGCCACCTCGCCAGTTACGATCCGAGAACGAACCGGTTCGATCAGCACTGCGGACATCATCTTAGTTCTGAAGGGTCAGATCACCGCTCTTCACATTAGGCAAGCTTTCAGCACCGAAATGGCCGAGGTGATCACCGCGAACTTCAGCTGCAGTCCCGGTCTGAAGGAGCGCAAGGATGGCGTCCCCGGACAATATGTCGGGGCATCCCACTATAGGAAGGATGCAGCCACATATTTCGCAGAGGCGGAAACTGCGCGACCCTACGTCCACGCTCTTTTTGAGAATCTGGTTAATCCGGTCCGAGCGCTGTTCGACGCGTTGAAGCGCGACCTTAGCAAACAGGGCATTGAATTGCGGTTGGCTCGCTCCGAGCACGGCCAGGCTAATATTTGTCGCGCTCTCAGTTGGTCTGGCAATGGCACGTTCTCCTTGGATCCCCACGACGACGTCGCTCAGGTGTTATGTGCTGGGAAGGATTACGAACTTTCTGCGGTGGCGCACAACACCGTCGCAGCACTCAACTTCTATCCCAGCATGCCCGAGGAAGGTGGCAATCTGCGGCTGTGGAGCCACAAGCCGACAGTCACTGACCGAAAGTCTCAAGGTGTGGAGACTACGGGCTATCCTTATTCGGCAGCCTATCTCGAGGGCGTTCCTTGCCGCGACTTCCAGCTCAGGGCGGGTGATATCGGCCTGATCGATGGCGGTTTCGTCCACGGGGTCACCGGTCAATTAGGCAACTGCAAGCGCCGCCTGGTGCTGAACAGCTTCTTTGGATTCGCACGCCCGGATCTTGTTCTCTGGTGGACCTGAAGTCGGATGTCACGGCGACGGACAGGCCTCCCCCAACAGTGGGTCGTCACATCCGGCTCTTCACAGTGCAAATTGGACACCGGAATATGTATACCAGAAAAGGAAAAGAGATGGATTCCGAAAGAAAACCCACTGAACAAATTAGCAAGAAAGTTACTCTGACAGAACTAGAGTCATACTTCAGCGAAGACTACATCCATTTTGGCGACGTGGTTAATGAACCGCAGGCAAGTGAACTGCAGGCGGATTTGATTTGGAACCTACTTCGTCTTTCGCCAGGGGGGTCAGTTCTTGAGCTTGGGTGCGGCTATGGGCGAATCGCCAACCGACTGGCCAAAAAAGGAGCCGAGGTAGCCGGAATTGATCTCTCGCCGATCTTGCTCACGAAAGCCGAAGCGGATGCGGCTGAACTTGGGGTGAATGTCGAGTATGTTCTGGGGGACATGCGCTCACTTCCCTGGCGAGATCGATTCGACGCGGCATTTCTCTGGTACACGACCTTTGGCTATTTCGATGACGCGGATAATGAGACAGTTCTTAGTGAAGCTGCTTCTTCACTTGGAAAGGGCGGACGCCTGCTAATCGATAACCCCAATCGCATCGATTCCCTCCGTCACAAGTACCCGATGTGTTTAGTTGCGCAGCGTAACGCAGATCTGCGTATCGATATATATAGCAACGATGTGGTAAGCGATCGCGAAAACCTTGAGAGGATTGTCGTCCGTGACGGGCGCGTTAGACGAACGCACCTTTCTTACCGGCAGTATGGGTTTTCTGAATATGTACGCATGTTGCGAAGCGCAGGGTTCGGAACTGTTGAAGCCTATGGGGAGGAAGGTGCAGCGTTTACATGTGATAGCTCGCGACTCATCGTCGTGGCACACAAATGATACCAACCGCGCCACAAATTCAGCGCTCCCACTGCAACCTCTTTGTCAAAACATAGAAATGAGGAGTAAACCGGCTAGGTTAACTCCGTTCCGATCACCAGTCAGCAGACAAGTCCTTAGAAATGATGACAAAGGAAACACACGCAGGGTGATCCGCTGAGTGGCAAGAATCGCCCGTATTGAGACTGTTGAGGTGGTTTGGCAAAATGTCACGTTCTTGAGGTCTGCAACGCCGGTACGTCGCGGTTTCCCAAGCGTTTTTTACGAAGATAGGAGAAAGTTGCTCATGTCCACATCTAGTCAACAAGGGCGTCTTCCTGCATTTCGTCAAGACGAATATCGCGAACGCACGGGCAAACTGCGACAGCAGATGGCAGCGTGCGGTATGGATGCGCTGCTTGTTATGAACGAAGACAATATGAACTATCTCACCGGTTATGACGGATACTCGGAGTATGTTCCCCAACTCGCGCTCGTGCGTCAAGACGATGAAGATCCCTGGCTGATCTTGCGCGAAATCGACACTTTGTGTGCAACACCAACCTCGTACCTGCCGCAATCGCGTATTCTCAGTTACCCCGAAAAATACATTGGATCAATCCAACGGACTGCATGGGAGCCGATTGGCGATCTCATCCGCGGACTGACCAAGTCAAACCGGATCGGGGTCGAACTGACGGCCAAAACGTTCGGAATAAAGGACCATGCAGCACTCTCCAATAGCATGGACCTATCGAAGGCCATCGATGCTGATGGGATGATTGGCAAACTAAAGATGGTAAAATCACAAACTGAACTTGCCTACATGGAGCAAGCGGGAAAGATCGTGGATAGGGCCATGCAGATGGGTCGGCTTGACATGGCTGTTGGCGCGCGAGAATGCGACGTAGGGGCTGCTGTCGTGCATGCTTTGTGCAAAGGCACACCGGAATACCCTGGGGGGGTTTTTATGTTACCACAAATGCCGACTGGCTCTCCGGCCAATGCACCACATCTTTTGTGGTCCGATGCAAGCTACAAAATGGGCAGTCAGACTAATTTCGAGCTTGGGGCGTTCCGACACCGTTACGCCTGCGCACTGTCACGGACAGTATTCTTGGGGGAGCCGACCGCTCGGGCGCAGCACCTGCATCGAGCCGCCTTGGACGGCTACCTTGCCCAGGTTGAGACGATCCGGCCAGGAGTTAAGTGCTCAGACGTCTGGCATGCATTCGAGCGCGCCTTTAAACCTTACGGTGTGCGCAAAGAGTCCAGGAGCGGCTACTCCATGGGCCTCGGTTGGATGGACGGTGGGGGCAGCTTCCAAGCAGACGACGACACCATAATTGAAGCTAACATGGCATTCCATGTTCTCATTGGCATTTTTGAGAAGGATGACGGCTACATCTTTAGTGAGACCGTTAAAGTGACTGAGAATGGCGTGAAGTCGTTGAGCAATATGTCTCGTGAAATATTGATTAACTACTGATCGTTATACGAGTCACTGTATGAAAGGACGCCACAAGAGGTCCGCTCGGCCGAAGCGCGTGATAGACTAGAGAATTTCCTTAGCTGACTTGATCCATCAAAGGCCTTTGGTTCTCATTTATGGCGCAGGATCAGGTGCAAATATGGCATCGAGATGGCTGGTTGAGGTATGTACGCGGCTTCGCAGCTGCTTTCGTGTCAGTTTAGCGAACCAGCGGTCGCCCTGATTGATTTCAAGATGCCGATGTGGGCGTAAAGTGGACATGGTATAACATGGCCGGCGCGCCAGCCATGACCTGACCAGCACGGGCTCGTGGGTGGCATAATTGTCCGGGATGATGTGGACATTGAGATCGGGCGGCACGTTTGCGTAGATTTGCTTGAGGGTCCAGAAACTCGGTTGTCCTGTGCCGCTTTTAGGACTGGCCATTTAAAGCCGAACGCCGCGAACAGCGGGATGGTGAAGCTGACGGTGTGCGCCAGAATGCCTGGCTGCTCATGCACGCGCCAATAGCGGCGCGGCACAGGTGTTATACCAACGGGTCTTGGCTGCTGACTCTTTTGTGATTCTGGCCGCTTTGCGCGCCGTGATTCCCTATTGCCGAAGGAGATTCGGCGATGGGATCAGCGGTGAAGTTGCGGACGGAGTTTTCGGCGGGGGAGCTTCGCCGTCTTGCCCGGAACTCAAAGAATGTGCGCCTGTCGCGACCTGTCGGCGAATATGGTCTGATCTGGTCATGGCGATCACAGCTGACCAGCTTCCCGACGATCAGGACGCGCTAAAAAGGCGATGGTCCTGGCGAGTGACGTCCAGAACGCCCGGCTGATCCAAATCATCAAGGAATTGCACACCACCGCTTCGGCCGTCGTGCTGAGACGCTCCCTGAGGATCAGTTCAGTTGCTGCTGGGGCTAGAAGAGGCCAAACAGATCGAAGCCGCGGGTGATGAAGAGCAGGTGCAATCTGCTCCCGCCGAGCGCCAAGTAAAGGCCACGAAGCGCGGGGCGAACGGCGGCACGCTACCACGCATCTGCGGCGCACTGAGATGGTCATCGACGTTGGGACCATGCATTCTCTATTCGGCGTGTTGAGGTCAGGCGCTTTTCGAGCTTTCCGCTTCGCCAGCATTGCGCGTCTTTCGCGGGGTCCTGCTTCTCTCCGGGATCGGCGCTCTGGCCCTACCCTGCGGGGGATTCAGAAGAATGAGATGGACCAATCTGCGGCGCGTCCTGATGTAGCAATCGGTAACAGCACGGACAACGAACTCACCTCATCCTAGTCCCGCGAAGGACAGCTTTCCACCGGCAGTTGGAACTGTTGCTGTCCCGTTTGTCGGGGGGCCAAAATCCTTCATTCCTGTCTCCCCTTATTCGGCCGATTGGGTGACCATCTCCCTCTTCCCGACCTGCTTTTGCGTCGCGCATTGGATCGTCAAGGGTGGACCGAAGGGCCATCGCGCAGCGACTTGGCCTTGGCAGACACGAGCAGGGCGGCATGCTGACAATGGTCGGATGCGGTCAACTGGCGGCCGGGATGATTTCCTTCCTGGTCCAGCGGAACTCTGTGCCGTGGCTCCAGACCGTGGCGGCGACCCGCCGGGGGTCTCCTATGTCTACGCGCCGGACCGAAAGGCCGAGCGTCCGACTCCTCTCTCGCAGGCTTCAGCGGAATCCTGCAGGTCGACGGCTATGGCGGCTATCGCGCGCCGGACAAGAGCGGCGTCACGCTCGCCTTCTGCTGGGCACACGTGCGCCGACGCTTCTATGAACTGGCGGCAGCCGGTCCCGCGCCGATTGCCAGCCAGGCGCTGAGAAGGATCGCGCAAATCTACAGAATAGAGGACGATATCCGCGGCCGCTCGGCCGATGAGCCGCCGTGAGATGCGTCAGGAAAATAGCCGCGCCATTGTCCCGGATCTTGAACCGTGGCTGAGCTGCGGCGACCATCTGAAAATGCGATGGCAGCGTCCGAAAGAATCTATTGGTGAATTAAAGTCCAGGTGGCGCATATTTGAAGCCACAAAGCCGGGGGCCGAAACTGTCGTCACCTCGCCCCGATTTAACTCTCAGTGGCGACATACGAACGGGACCCTAAACCGGATGTCATACCTTTCAATCGATCTGGATAAGCCCGGCGCGAGTAGCGGGCATCTTATCGTTCGAGAAGGTTCAGACTGCGGCGAGCTTTTATTACCGGTCTTCAGCCTAAATAGGGGGGAGGGACCGCGCCTGCTTATCACCGGTGGATGTCATGGCAACGAATTGGAAGGGCCAATTGTTGCACGGCGGGTCGCTAGCTGGCTGCCAGAAGCGCAAACCTGTGGAAGAGTCATCATCTTGCCAGAACTCAATCCGCTTGCCCTGCAGGCGTGGAGCCGCAACACTCCAAGCGATGGCTTGAACATGAATCGAGTTTTTCCGGGTTGCGCCGAGGGTTCGGTGACCGAACGCATTGCAGATGCTGTATCCCGGCTATTGCTGCCAATGGCCGACACCGTGTTTGATCTGCACAGCTTCGGGCCTATGTGGGATTTTCCACCGTCGATCATAACCCATCCTATAGCCGACGCCGGGTCGATGGCCAGGACGGTCAGAATGGCAGAAGCATTCAAATTGCCCATGACGTTGGTCTGGGAACACCAAGATACGCCAGGAATGTTCGACACGTGGGCTCATAGCCAAGGGAAGCTTTTCATCTGCGCTGAATTCGGCGGCGGCACGGTTGGCTCCGAAGCTCTCACTATCTATGAGACTGGAATGCGCAACGCACTCATAGCGCTCGGACTTGTCGAGGGAACAGCCGAGTCTCCAACTTTCCGTCAAAAAAAGTCCAGCCAGACACTTGAGACGCGCGCCTGTGATGAGCTGAAATCGCCTCAGCGGGGCATTTTCGAGCCTCGTTGCTCGGTGCTGGATGACGTGCAGCAGGGAGATCTGATAGGCGTTCTGCATTCAAGGGATTCGTTGCCAGACGGCTCCAGTGATATTCGCGCTCCTATCGCATCTATCGTCTGCGCAATACGATCCGGAGGGTATGTCGACTTCAATGAAGAAGTAGCACTGTTGGCGCGGCAGCACACCCTGAGTGTCGGATGAGCCCCAGCTCGTCGGACGTGAAAAAGAGGGGATATGATGGTGCCCCATTAACATCTTTTCACGGAGTGTCTTCTATGAGCATCGCCCGCCTGCAGAAGGAAACATTGACCAACCTGCCCTTTCATGAGGAGCGCGTCGACGTCGCTTGCGCCTTCCGCTGGACGGCCGCCTTAACATGCACGAGGCGGTGGTCAATCATTTCTCGCTGGCGTCAATGATGACGGCACGCAGTTCCTGATGAACCCCAACCAGGTGCATTTCTCGCGCATCAAGGCAAGCGAACTGCTGCTGATCGACGCCAACGATCCCGAGACGATTTCACGACCGAATGCGCCCGACCCTACCGCGTGGGGGCTGCATGGAGCCATCCACCGCAATGTCCGCCACGCGCGCTGCGTCATGCATGTCCATTCGATCCATGCCAATGCTGGCCCCGCTGGCCGACTCGACCCTGCCGCCGATGACCAGAATTCGGCGATATTCTTCAACCGCCATGTCGTCGATGCCGATTATGGCGGGCTGGCCTTTGAGGAAGAGGGCGAGCGCTGCTCGCACCTTCTCGTCGATCCAAGGTCAAGGTGATGATGATGGGAAATCACGGCGTGCTGGTCATCGGCGATACGGTCGCGGATGCCTTCAACCGCATGTCTACTTCGAGCGGCCGCCGAGACCTACATTAAGGCTCTGTGGACCGGCAGGCCGCTGCGCACTATTTCCGATGCGATCGCGGAAAAGACGACCCGCGAAATGGGACGAGTACCCCGGCTGGGCCGAACGGCATCTCAGCGGGCTGAAAGGCGATCCTGGAGGAGCAGGAACCGGTTTACCGGAACTGAACCGTCGCCTCGCGGAATTCGGGGTCCGGAACTGCTTCTCTTGTTAGGGTCCGAGTTCGGCTCGCAACTCCTCGGCGCTGCTGGTGACGACGGTGCCAGCTGGTCCGTCCATCGGCTTTTCCGGCCAGAAGATCGTCTTCATGCATGCCCGAGCCCGCTATAGCCTAGTTCTGTGCATCACTGTCAGGGTCCCGATGGTGCACTCTGTAGCCACCGGCACGCATTGACCGCATCCTGAGACGATGGCCGGCTATCTCGGATTTAGATGACGCCGATATACAAACTGCATTTGACCAAAGGCGCCTGGGGATTGATTTTGCTAAAATGCCGAGTTGACTAGAATATTTATGAAAAACAATCCGCTGCGGTGATGCTTCGGGGACGCGTAGGATACGCTGGGTGTGGTGGGAATGGGAGACAAATTATGAGCATCTCAATAAACCGTCGACGTTTCATTCACGGGGCATCCGCTATGGCAGTAGGTGCTATATCTTGCCAACCGAGCAGGGCTGCAGCCCAACCAGCGGGTGAAGTGGTAGCCATGCTCAACGGTGGCGATTACGCGAAGGCCTGTATGGAAGCCTATGTACGGCCGTTCGAATCAGAGACTGGAATTAAAGTAACACCAGTCACCGATGAATTCTCGATGGCTCAGTTTGAATTAATGATTTCCACGAACAGTGTTTCCGTTGACGTGGTGCCCGTCGATGCAATAAGTGCTATTCAAGCTTCCCAAAAGGGGCACCTCGAACCGATTGATTATTCGATATACAGACAAGAAGAGTTGGGCGCGATGCTAGATTTCGCCAAGACTCGGTATAGCGTCGGGTCGATCGTTTACGCGTTATGTATGGTCTACAACACTGAGAAGTTCCCAGCTGACAAACCGCGGCCTGCTACTTGGGCGGAGTTCTGGGATGTCGCGAAGTATCCCGGAGTTCGCACGTTCCCGACCGGCGAGTACGGAGCATCCGGCCCTTGGGAAGAAGCTTTGCTGGCAGACGGCGTGTCTGCCGGCGCCCTATATCCTTTGGACATCGACAGGGCTTTCGCCAGCCTAGACAAGATCAAACCGCATATCCGCAAATGGTTTGTTACGGGTTCCGAGAACCAGCAGATGCTGCACGATAAGGTTGTTGACCTGGCGGAGACCTACGATGGCCGGGCGGTTGCATTGATTGACCAAGGCGGGAAGCTTGAACTCAATCGAAACCAGCAAAAGATGACTTGGGAAAGCTGGGCCATCCCCAAAGGAAGCCCGAACGCTCAGAACGCACAGAGGTTCATTGAATTTATCACTCGCGCTGACAGGCAGGCAGCGTTCGTGCAGCTTATGCCTTATGGACCAACGAACCGAAATGCGTTCAAACTCTTACCAGAAGCTATCGGCCATAAATTCGCCAGTCACCCGGATTACTCGGCATCCAGCATAATAATGGATGCCCAATGGTACAGTGAGGTGGGACCGAATGGAAAATCAAACAACGACCTGATTATCGAGCGGTGGAATGAGTGGATTCTTCAGTGATTTCGAATCGGGTATGTAATTAGAGCGGCGAGGAACCAGTCCGTCGATTTGTCGGCCTCTGAGACCTCGATGGTCGTTGCGCCAGACGCGATCGAGAAACTGTTCGCTTGAAACTAAATCACAGCGATATCAAAGGATCATTAGTGACCTTGCATCAAAACCTTACCGGGTCAATTGTGGAAAATGAAGCGTTAGAGAAACACACGGTTCAGGCACAAATAGAATTTCGCAGTGTTACCAAAATGTACGGAGCTGTTGCCGCGGTAAAGGATTTGTCAATGGCCGTACGCCGCGGCGAGTTCTTGACAATTCTCGGTCCAAGCGGCTCGGGCAAGACTACCGTGCTGATGCTTCTGGCGGGGTTCGCAGCGCCTACAAACGGAGACATCCTGATTGCCGGGAAGTCAGTAGCCGCGGTCCCGTCTTACAGGCGCGATCAGGGCATCGTCTTCCAGAGCTATGCGCTATTTCCGCACCTAACTGTGCGCCGAAACCTTGAATTTCCTTTGGAAATGCGGGGTATGAGGGCCCGGGAGCGAGCATTGTTGGTCGATCGAATGCTTGAACGTGTCCACCTCAAAGATCTCGGCGGCCGAATGCCGTCTCAGCTGAGCGGCGGGCAACAACAGCGCGTGGCGCTTTCTCGAGCCCTCATCGCCGACCCGCCACTTCTCCTACTAGACGAGCCGCTGGGTGCCCTTGACCGAAACCTTCGCGAGCAGATGCAAGGTGAAATCAAGAGCCTGCACCGAGAGTTTGGCAAAACAACCATCTGCGTCACCCACGACCAGGAAGAAGCGCTCACGCTATCGGATCGAATCATCGTTATGCGCGCGGGCGAAATAGAGCAGACCGATACGCCGGAGGCATTATATGACCGGCCAGCGACACGTTTTGTCGCAAATTTTGTAGGGGAAGCCAACATCCTGGAGACCCCCGGGTTCGAGGTCGAGTCCAATTTGGCACCGCCTTTGGGCACCGTCGCAATGCTCCGGCCCGAGCGGATCGGCGCAGCCCATAAGGGTGCTCCTAAGCGAGTCAACGCGGACCAAAGACAATTTCTCCTAGGTATTGTCCAAGAGACGATCTATGCAGGCCCATTGCGGAAATACCAAGTGCGCGCCGGGAACAGTTTGCTTATCGTTCGTGAGCACGTCTCAGCGGACCAACAGATCTTCCGGCCTGGCGACGAGGTGCGTCTCGACTGGCTGCGGTCAGACATTCGCTTTGTAAGGGCGTGAAATTCTGATGAAGACGCTTCGGGAACTTTGCCGAATGCCCATCGCTCTAAATGGGCCGGCTCTCGCCATGCTTCTCGTTGTATTCGGGATACCGATCGTTCAGCTTTTCCTGACTAGCTTAAATGCGCCTGCCTTTTCAACTTCCAACTATAGCGCCTTTTTCAGCCAGCCTGCAAATATTCGCGTTCTATTCCAGACGCTCAAGATTAGTTTGATAGCCACGGCAATCTGCCTCTTTATTGGCTATCCATCTGCCTATCTGATCGTGGCCGCTTCCAAACGAGTACGCATCGCGCTGATTGTGCTCGTCCTTGTACCCTATCTGACTAGTTCTCTGGTGCGAACCTACGCCTGGATTGTGATCCTTGGCGATGGCGGCTTGGTAAACAATTTGTTGCTGGAGTGCGGACTGATTTCCAGCCCGTTGCCACTCATCTATAATCGATTTGCCGTCTATATCGGGATGGTGCACATCATGCTGCCCATGATGGTCTTGCCTCTAGTCAGTGTGATGATGGGCGTCGACAGATCGCTGATGACAGCGGCATGTAGTATGGGCGCTCGACCGTCCACCGCGTTCTGGCGCGTTTTCTTCCCGCTCAGCATGCCAGGCGTGCGCAGCGGCTGCTTGCTAGTTTTTGTTATCTGCCTCGGATTCTATATCACGCCGGCGGCGCTCGGCGGGTTGGGAGACGCCATGCTGTCGACGTTCATCGCGGCTCAGGTCCGCAGCTCTTTTGATATCGGTCGCGTCGCTACCTCGGCCTTTGTCCTTCTGGCAGTTACAATAGTCATGCTCTCCGTGGTCGGGCTTGATCTCTCGGGTTCATCGCGCCGCAAGGTGCAACCATTGCTTAAGTCATGGTCCCCTCTGGTTCCTTCACTCGGCATCATAAAGCGCTATGTGGGTGAACTTTTTATCGCCTATCGGGCCAAGCGCTGGATGGCACTGCTCTATCGAGCTGGTGGCGAAAGCCGGTGGCCACAGTTGGTAAGCAAGATTTTTCTTACGCTCGTTCTGTTTTATTTGCTCTTTCCGGAACTTCTCGTCGCTGTCATGTCCTTCAGTGCCGGGAAGTATTTGGAATTCCCTCCTTCGGGTTTTTCGCTGCAGTGGTATTGGTCATTTTTTGGTGATCCGTCATGGTACGCCGCTGCCTGGACCAGCATTCGGATCGGCTTTATCGTTGTCATCTTATCGACGATCATCGGTACGCTTGCCGCCTTCGGCCTTAACCGCAGCCTTCCTCGCCCGCGAAGTTTCATGACTATGGCGATGCTGACGCCGATTACCATTCCGGTGATCGTCGTCGGCATAGCCACCTATCTCGGGCTGGCTAACCTCGGGCTGCTCGGTTCGACTACTGGGATTGTCCTTGCGCATAGCATCGGCGCCATCGGTTATGTCGTCGTGATCGTCTCGGCGTCGTTAGCGAATTTCGACCCGCTGCTGGAACAGGCAGCAATGAGCATGCGCGCTGGGCCGCTGCAGACCTTCAACAGGGTGACACTGCCGCTGATCCGGCCGGGCGTAATCGGCGGTGCTTTGTTCGCGTTCCTCCACTCGTTCGATGAGGTCGTGATCACATCATTAGTAGCAGGGATGTCGATGCGCACCCTGCCTTTGAAGATGTGGGAAGACATCCGCCACCAGATTGATCCGACAATCGCCGCAGTAGCAACGCTATTGATTCTCTTACCCGTTTTCACTTTGGTGATCCTCGTGGTTTCGGGGTGGAGATCGACGCTGAGCTTCGTCGCGGGCCCAGCACCCGCGGATTGAGACGGCGCGTTCATTGTCGGTTGTTGACTAGGTCGTGAACTCGTAAAACGGGAGACGGCCGGCCCCGGAAGGCTCTGGTTCAATGCACCGCGAAAAGGTGACTATCCTCGAGATCGGCCCAGCGGCCTATCGGATCAGCTGTGCGCAAATCAAAGATGGCTGAGAATACGCCGTCAACGAACAGCCCGACTGCGGCCACAGATGAGCTCCACCGGATCGAAACGGGCGTGTCAGCAGGCAAGTCGGTCACAGCTTTGGCATTGAAAGCGGAGACGATCCATTTGCCCTCCTGCTTTCTCATGTCGAGCAAATAGAAGTATGCTGTTTGGTCATCTCTTTCGAATACGGCGCCGAACCGCCCTAGGTCGTCAGTCGCGCTTTCGTAGACATCGATCATAGCTGCTCCTCCTCGCAAACTTGGCCAACGCGACGAATGTTCGCAAGCTGGATGTTCACCGATAGGCCGCTTTCAAAGCGAGCCAGATTGTGATTCAGCGTTCGCATGAGCCGATGTCATCTGACCGACGTCGAGTGGCGTGTGATCGAGCCGCTGCTGCCCAACAAATCCAGAGGCGTACCGCTCGTCGGTGACCGGCGCGTGCTGAACGGCATCTTCTGGGTGCTGCGATCGGGCGCACCATGGCGGGACCTAGCCGAGCGCTATGGCGCGCGCACCACCTGCTACAACCGCTTCGTGCGATGGCGGAAGGCAGGCGTGTGGGACCGGCTGATGGACGCCATCACTGCCGCCTACGACGGCGCCATCCAGATGATCGACAGTACCTCCGTTCGCGCCCACCAGCAGGCAGCGACGGCAAAAAGGGGGGTCCAGATCACTGTCTCGGTCGATCACGCGGTGGGCTCACGACCAAGATTCACGTCGTCGTCGATGTGCAGGGCCTCCCGATCCGGCTCGGCCTGACCGCCGGGCAGACGCACGATGGGCAGGTCGTTGACCGGCTGCTCGATCATCTTGGCCCGCGCACCATCGTGCTGGCCGACAAAGCCTATGACGCCGATCGCATCCGCGAACTGATTCAGGAGCAGGGCGCGACGCCCAACATCCCGCCGAAAAGCAACCGGCGCTGGAAGCCCTGCTTCAGCAAGCGGCTCTACCGCGAGCGCAACCTCATTGAGCGCTTCTTCTCCAAGCTGAAGCACTTCCGCCGCGTCGCGACCCGCTACGACAAACTCCCTGCCAACTTCCTCGCCATGATCCAGCTCGCCTCAATGCGCCTGTGGCTCCGCGCTTATGAGTCTACGGCCTAGCCATGTTGCGAGTCTCCGCCAAGGCGTTCTGCTCCTTAGAGCTACGCCATGTGTCATCTAATAATGCGATGGCACCGTTCGCGACTCTATGTTGGCGCCTCCAATGCGAAGTGGTGCACAATTCGGGATCAGTGTTTCCACCAGCATCAGCTTCAACGCTGTGGGGCCTGCAGCGACAGGTCCTGTGTACAATACAGGAAGACCTCGTCCCTTCCGGCGGACTGATAACCGATTATTGGGGCGATACGGAATGCCAAATCTCGTCGACGCTGAAACCCGCGGTCGGGCCGTAACGCCAACTTGCAGCGCGACAGAGCGTTCTGGAGTCGGTGACAAATCCATCATGCTGCAGCCCTCAATAGCAAGCTTCCCTGATTGCGATCCATAGCTCTCTCCGGTCCTAGAACTGCTTCTTCCCCCGGCTCCCGCCCGGTACCATCGAGCTGGGAACCTTCTGCAGCATTTGCTCTTCTGCTTCAAATAAGGAACCGCATGCGCGGCTATTCGGGTCTTTCCATCCTACGCAATGGCCTCAGTGGCGACAGGGGCTGGCCGCGCGCCTGGCGAGCTCCTGATCCGAAGTCTACCTATGATGTTGTCATTATAGGTGGAGGCGGCCATGGGCTGGCGACCGCATTCTACCTCGCCGAAATCCACGGGATCCGCAATGTCGCCGTGTTGGAAAAGGGCTATGTTGGTGGTGGCAGTGTTGGCCGCAACACGACTGTTATTCGTTCTAACTATCTCGTTGACGGCAACACTCAGTTCTACGAGTTTGCGATGAAGCTTTGGGAAAGCATGTCGCAGACGCTGAATTTCAACGTCATGTTCTCGCAGCGCGGCATGCTCATCACGGCCCACTCGGCAGACCAACTCGATGGCTTTGGTCACCGCGCCAACATCATGCGCCTGAACGGCATTGACGCCGATATTCTGAACCGCGATGAACTGAGGCGGCTTGTCCCCTACCTCGATTTTTCAGAAACTGCGCGTGCCCCGGTCCATGGCGCGATCTTGCAGGGTCGTGCCGGCACGGCACGTCATGATGCTGTGGCATGGGGTTACGCACGTGCCGCCGACTTCCATGGCGTCGACATCATACAGGGCTGCGAGGTAACAGGTTTCGTTCGTGAGCGCGAACGCATTGTAGGCGTCGATACAACCAGGGGCCGGATTGGAGCCGGGAGAGTAGGCCTTGCGGTGGCGGGATACACCTCGGTCCTCGGCCGGAAGGCAGGCCTCGAACTGCCGATCGAGAGCCATGTCTACCAGGCTTTGGTGACAGAACCGATCAAGCCCTTGGTTCATCAAATCGTGGCCCACGGCACGGAGCCATTCTATGTTAGCCAGTCCGACAAGGGTGGGCTAGTCTTAGGCTGCGGCCTCGACGGCTATAATTCCTATGCTCAGAGAGGCAATCTCGGCACGGTACGCGAAGTTGCAGAGGCGGGGATTGCACTGATGCCATGCATTTCCCGCCTGCGCATTCTGCGCCAATGGGGTGGGGTGATGGACATGACACCCGACGGCAGCCCTATCATTTGCCCCACACCAGTTGATGGGCTCTACCTGAACGGTGGCTGGTGCTATGGCGGGTTCAAGGCAACGCCAGCCTCAGGGTGGTGTTTTGCACACACTGTCGCCACCGGCGAACCTCATCCGCTCACTGCCGCTTATAGCCTCGATCGTTTCCGGACCGGCCACACGATCGACGAGGCCGGCGTCGGGCCGTTCGCCTGGCTGCAATAACTTGAGAGACCAACGACCATGCTACGCATCGAATGTCCCTACTGCGGCCCGCGCGATCACGATGAGTTCCGCTACGGCGGGGACGCGACTGTGGTCCGTCCTGCCGACGAGGACGGGAATTTTGAGGCTTGGTATCGATACGTCTTCGTCCGCGAGAACCCGGCCGGGCCCCATCGCGAGTACTGGCAGCACGTGATGGGCTGCCGTAGTTGGTTGATAGTGGGACGCGATACACTTAGCCACCGGATCGCCTCGGTCCGCTCAGCATGGCAGGCGTGAGCATGACAAGGCTTAAGGAAGGCGGACGAATTGACCGTTCGCGCCAGGTTTCATTCGCCTTCGACGGAAAGGTGATGGCCGGATTCAGCGGTGACACGCTTGCCTCGGCGCTGCTTGCGAATGGCGTGCGCCTGGTTGGCCGGAGTTTCAAATATCACCGCCCACGCGGGATTTTTTCGGCTGGCCCCGAGGAGCCTAATGCGCTCATGACTTTGGGAATCGGCAACCGGCGTGAACCGAACCTGCCCGCGACCATGGTGGAAATCACCGAGGGCCTTGTTGCCAAAAGTCAAAATCGCTGGCCGTCTCTCAACTTCGATGTTCAAAGTATGAACGGCTTGTTCTCGCCGTTCCTGTCGGCAGGCTTCTACTACAAGACCTTTATGGGTCCAACCCAGCGCTCCTGGATGTTTTACGAACACTTCATTCGGAAGGCCGCCGGGCTCGGCCGAGCGGGCGAGGAGCCGGACCCGGATCGCTACGAGGTACGCCATCTCTTCGCGGACGTGGCGGTGATTGGGGCAGGACCGGCGGGTCTTTCGGCGGCCCTGGCGGCTGGCAAGGCGGGGGCCCGGGTGGCACTCGTCGAACAGGACTTTGTGGCCGGCGGTTGTCTCTTGTCGGAACCTGTTGACAGCCAACCGAGTGCTTGGTTGTCGGCAATTTTGGCACAACTCGCAGATATGCCCAACGTGTGCCTGATGACGCGGAGCACCGCATTCGGACACTACGACGGCAATGTGGTTGGTCTCCTGGAGAGGCAAGCGCTTCAACAAGCCCATCCGACAAAATGTGCGGCGCGTCAGACGCTGGCACTCCTACGCTCGAAATCGGTTGTGTACAGTACCGGATCGATTGAACGGCCGCTGACCTTCGCCAACAACGACAGGCCTGGCATAATGCTGGCCTCCGCGGCGCGAATATATCTTAATCGTTTCGGCGTACTGACGGGCAAGCAGGTAGTGGTTGCGACCGACAACGACAGCGCCTACCAGGCGGCCTATAATCTTGCGGTTGCCGGGGCGCGAGTCACCATAGCTGATACGCGCGCGGAACCTTCACATGGTCTTTTGGAAGAGGCGCGCCTGCGAGGCATCGCCGTCCGTACGAGGTCTACCGTCTGCAATGCACTCGGAAGTAAATCTGTCCGCGCAGTTGTCCTTTCAGAACCGAGCAGCTCGACTAGGCTCGAATGCGATTTGATTGCGGTCTCCGGCGGATGGTCGCCGACAGTGCATCTGACCTCACATCTCGGGATTAAGCCTGTCTATTGCAAGAACATTCGCGCTTTCGTTCCTGGAAGGCTCGGAGCGGGGCTTTTCGTGGCTGGTGCTGTGACAGGACGCTTAACTACCAACGGCGCCATCGAGGAGGGGCAGCGGGCAGGTAGCGAGGCGGCCGCGTTCTCCGGCTCGATGAAATCAGCGCAGCTGCACGTTAGCATCAATAACTCACTCTCGACCTCACACGCCTCGGCAACTGTCCCCAACCCTGTGAGCGGACAAGTTGGCACTCCTACTCCAAAGCGATCAGAAGCGTCTCTCCATCCTGGGACTGAGCGTATGTTAGGGAAGCAAGCCGGCGAAGAGCCGCAATTTGCCGGAGGCAAGGCCTTCGTCGACCTGCAGATGGACGTAACCACTAGTGACATCGCGCTAGCGCGTAGAGAGGGTTATGAGTCAGTCGAGCATCTGAAGCGATATACGACGCTCGGTATGGGGACCGACCAAGGAAAGACAAGTAACTTCAACGCAATTTGCGAATTGGCCGCTCTACGCCGGATGACGGTCCAGGAAGTTGGCACAACAACTTTCCGGCCCCCCTATACATCGGTAGCCCTTGGAGCGCTGGCCGGGCGTAGTCTCGGCCACCACTACAGGCCATTCCGTTGCACGCCACTGCATGACTGGCATTCCGCAAACGGGGCTCACATGCTGGAGACCAGTCTGTGGATGCGGCCCTGGTTTTATCGTGCTTCTGGCCTCGACGTGAATGAGGCCTATGTTGCCGAAATGCGGCTTGTGCGAGAGGCTGCCGGTGTGATGGACATCTCCACGCTGGGCAAGATCGACATCCAGGGACCAGACGCCGGTACCTTCATCGACCGAGTTTATGCGAACGGGTTCGCGAAGCTTCCGGTCGGCCGTGCCCGCTACGGCGTGATGCTGCGCGACGACGGCATGGTCTTCGACGACGGCACGACGACGCGGCTCGGCGAGCGGCACTTCTTCATGACAACATCGACGGCGAAGGCAGCCGAGGTGATCTCCTGGCTCGAATTCCTACTCGATATCGCCTGGCCGGACCTTCGCGTCTCTGTGACTCCCGTCACTGAGGAATGGGCGGCGATGTCGGTGGCCGGACCAAAGAGCCGCGATGTTCTCTCCGCCGCTTTTCCCGACATCGATGTTTCCAACGAGGCGCTGCCGCATATGGGGCTGCTCAAGGCTAAATATGACGACAAACCGCTCCGTATCATCCGCCTCAGTTTCTCCGGCGAGCGGGCTTATGAGATTTATGTCGGCGCGAGCAGCGGCAAGGCGGTCTGGTGCCAGCTTATCCAAGCCGGCAAGCCGTTCAGCCTGAAGCCTTACGGGATGGAGGCGCTCGGTGCGCTACGCATTGAAAAGGGGCATGTCGCCGGACCAGAGATCGACGGCAGCACGACGCTCGATGACCTGGGCTTAGGTCGGATGGCCGGGAGGCGGACCGGCTTCGTCGGTGAAGTTTTGGCTCGGCGCGAGGCCTTTTCTGACCCGCTGCGGCCCCGGCTCGTCGGGCTAAAATGCGTTGAACCGGGCAAGCGCCTAAGTGGTGGGGCCATCCTGTTTAGGCCTGGCGAACCGATGCAAGGCCATGGTCTCGGTCGCATCACCTCGGTGACTTACAGTCCCACGCTCGAGGCCTGGGTTGGCCTCGGGCTTCTTGCCCGGAACGCGGCCGACGAAGGCTCGGAAATCGTCGCCACACATCCGGTCAAGGGAGAGACGGTACGCGCCTGCATCATGTCGCCGGTATTCCTCGATCCGAAGGGAGAGCGGCTTCATGGCTAATATTTCGATCACATCGTGCTTCGAGATGGCGGTGTCTGACTGCGCGATTCTCCAATTTGAGGGCTGGGTTAGCAGGTTGGCGCAATTCGAGGCCGAATTGAGCAAGATGTTAGGGGGGGCGCTGCCGAACAAGGTCGGCGACACTGTTAGTCACGATGCCTTGCTCGTCATTCGCGTGGGCCCACGCCGGTTATGGTTGCTTTGCGACCGCCCGCTCCCTGCTTTCGAAGTCGATGCGGATCTCGGCTGCGCCCTCGCGCTCAGCGAGGGCAGGGTGCGGCTGCGGCTTTCCGGCGGGCGCCTTAGACATATTCTGGAGCGATGTGTCGCGGTGGATTGGGAGATACTAGGCGACGGCAAGGCGGTCCAGACTGGCCTGCATCGCGTGTCGGTTCTGCTGCTGCGCAGAAGCGCATTCGAATGCGACGTTCTCGTCCCGCGCAGCTTCGGCAAAAGCTTGGCGGAGTGGATTGCCGACGCCTCCGAAACCTGCACCTGACTAACTGCTGGAACCGAGTCCCGAGGGCGCCAATTTACTCCGTTCGAGGAACGCAGGCCAAGTTCACATTCCGTCGACAACAGCAAGATAGGAGAAAGTTGCTCATGTCCACATCTAGTCAACAAGGGCGTCTTCCTGCATTTCGTCAAGACGAATATCGCGAACGCACGGGCAAACTGCGACAGCAGATGGCAGCGTGCGGTATGGATGCGCTGCTTGTTATGAACGAAGACAATATGAACTATCTCACCGGTTATGACGGATACTCGGAGTATGTTCCCCAACTCGCGCTCGTGCGTCAAGACGATGAAGATCCCTGGCTGATCTTGCGCGAAATCGACACTTTGTGTGCAACACCAACCTCGTACCTGCCGCAATCGCGTATTCTCAGTTACCCCGAAAAATACATTGGATCAATCCAACGGACTGCATGGGAGCCGATTGGCGATCTCATCCGCGGACTGACCAAGTCAAACCGGATCGGGGTCGAACTGACGGCCAAAACGTTCGGAATAAAGGACCATGCAGCACTCTCCAATAGCATGGACCTATCGAAGGCCATCGATGCTGATGGGATGATTGGCAAACTAAAGATGGTAAAATCACAAACTGAACTTGCCTACATGGAGCAAGCGGGAAAGATCGTGGATAGGGCCATGCAGATGGGTCGGCTTGACATGGCTGTTGGCGCGCGAGAATGCGACGTAGGGGCTGCTGTCGTGCATGCTTTGTGCAAAGGCACACCGGAATACCCTGGGGGGGTTTTTATGTTACCACAAATGCCGACTGGCTCTCCGGCCAATGCACCACATCTTTTGTGGTCCGATGCAAGCTACAAAATGGGCAGTCAGACTAATTTCGAGCTTGGGGCGTTCCGACACCGTTACGCCTGCGCACTGTCACGGACAGTATTCTTGGGGGAGCCGACCGCTCGGGCGCAGCACCTGCATCGAGCCGCCTTGGACGGCTACCTTGCCCAGGTTGAGACGATCCGGCCAGGAGTTAAGTGCTCAGACGTCTGGCATGCATTCGAGCGCGCCTTTAAACCTTACGGTGTGCGCAAAGAGTCCAGGAGCGGCTACTCCATGGGCCTCGGTTGGATGGACGGTGGGGGCAGCTTCCAAGCAGACGACGACACCATAATTGAAGCTAACATGGCATTCCATGTTCTCATTGGCATTTTTGAGAAGGATGACGGCTACATCTTTAGTGAGACCGTTAAAGTGACTGAGAATGGCGTGAAGTCGTTGAGCAATATGTCTCGTGAAATGCAAGTAAATTGTTGAATTGTTCGACTGGGATGCCGGCACAGTGCAAGAAGCTTTGCGCCGGCCTCCCGTGTCGGGCATGTTGTGCTGTTCAGTATTGTGCTCACGAAGAGGTTCGAATGTCATCGGCTTCAATAAGGACGAGCAAAGCCGATCCTACAGGATGCGCTACGGCAGACGCGGACCATGTGGGGGCTCTACACCACGCTGCCCCAAACGGCGTTAGGGCCACGCAACTCTCTCGGTGGACAACATCAAGTGGCAAACGAGGGTGGCGGTCCGGCAGCGCGGGTGAAGGGCCGCGTGCCCGCTGGTAACGGTGCCAAATCTTTGAACCTCGCCCCGTTCTTTGCAGCGGCGGTAGGACGTTGCATGATTGAAGACGCCCAAGCACCTTCCACGAGACAACCGCCACGCGGCTTGTTCGTCAACTGCTTTGGCGAGCAGAACTCCGCTATCCAAGCGAGACGGCCGTGCTGATCTATGTGTCAGTCACCTGCGCGACCCGTAATGGGCAAACTATGTATGCACAAACCGCCCAGCGCCCGACTGCAAGCCGCCCAACGCGCTTATCCAATCAAGCTCGGCATCTCGCTTTTAGATGGACACGATATAGAAGCTGAAGTTGACTTGGGCTGCCCGTCTGTTGATTGTCAACGAAGGATAGGAATGGCGTTCGCCGGGCCGCCACAAGCCCCCGCCAATAATCGAAAAAAAGACGGGAGGGTTGGCTATTGATTCAGTCCCCTGTTCTGCTGAAGTACAGCTTGAGACGAGACGGGCTGAGCTGTCCGGGGTTCAGGTGAAGAGTGTTCGGTGAACCGACAGGGGTAGCTTTGGTGAAGCCGACATCGAACAGAGGAAACGACGCGCCCGTCTTGCAGGTATCGGACCTACGGATTGTTTTCAGGACCCGCGGCGCCGTGACCCACGCTGTTAACGGCATAAGCTTTGAACTCCAGCCCGGCGAGCTGCTGGGCGTCGTCGGTGAGAGCGGCTCTGGCAAGAGCGTTACGATGATGTCGCTTATGAAACTTCTGCCGTCGCCCCCTGCCGAAATCTTGTCCGGGAGAGTGCGTCTCGGGTCCTGCGATCTTTTATCGCTCGACCAGAGCGAAATGGGCAAAGTCCGAGGCGGCGAGGTTGGGTTCATCTTCCAGGACCCGATGACGTCCCTTAACCCGGTCTTAACAGTCGGCTACCAAGTGATGGAGCCGTTGCGCAAGCATTTCGGTTTCAGTCGTGGCGAGGCGCGCAACCGTGCCATCGAGCTTCTCTGTCTAGTCGGCATCCCCTCGCCACAGGACAGGATGAAAGACTACCCCCACCAGTTCTCGGGCGGGATGCGCCAACGGGTAGTGATCGCTATTGCACTTGCTTGCATGCCAAAGGTACTCATCGCCGATGAACCGACGACTGCGCTTGATGTGACGATCCAGGCCCAGATCCTTGAACTCGTCAAGAAGCTTCGCCAGGAACTCGGCATGAGCATCATCTGGATCACACATGATCTCGGTGTGGTGGCCGGGATCGCTGATCGAGTGATGGTCATGTATGGCGGACTGATTGTCGAGTGCGCCCCTGTCGACGATCTCTACGCAAACCCCCGTCATCCCTATACTCGCGCACTTCTAGAGACATTGCCGAGGCCCGACAATGCCGGACAGGAGCGTCTGAAAAGTGTCGCAGGCCAGCCGCCACACTTGACCGCTTTTCCGACGAATTGCCCCTTCGCACCACGATGTCCGCATGTATTCGATCGCTGCCGCGTCGAGACGCCGCCGCTGATGCCGGTACGAGATGCTCACGGAGCTGCTTGCTGGTGGGATGTGACTGAGCAGAGGCCGCGCGACGATGTCTAAGCCAAGTATCCTCGCTAAAGAAGCACAGCACGGCCGCGACGACGTTCTGGTTCGTGTCGATGACTTAGCGGTGTATTACCCGACATACAAGGGTGTGTTCGGGCGCCAAGCTGGTGCCATCAGAGCGCTGGACGGTGTGAATCTGGAAGTCAGGCGCGGCCAGACGCTCGGGCTCGTGGGCGAGAGCGGCTGCGGCAAATCGACTACAGGCCGTGCCATCTTGCGCCTTTGTCACACTACTGGAGGCCGCATAGTGTTTGATGGCGAAGACATCACGCACCTAACGGGCTACAAATTGCGCCGGATGCGCCCGCGCATGCAGATGATTTTTCAGGATCCGCAGGCGTGTCTCAATCCGCGCATGACTATGGGCTCCATTGTTGCCGAACCGCTGAATGAGCACGACGTAAAAGGCAAGGAAAAGGAAAGCCGGGTTCACGAGTTGCTCGATTCCGTCGGTCTCAATCCGAGGTTCGTGAACCGCTATCCGCACGAGTTCTCTGGCGGCCAGCGCCAGCGCATTGGAATCGCAAGGGCGCTCGCGCTCAACCCGGAGTTCATTGTCTGTGATGAGCCGATAGCCGCCTTGGATGTGTCCATTCAGGCCCAGGTCGTAAATCTGCTCAAGGACCTACAGAAGCAGTTTTCGCTGACTTACCTCTTTATTAGCCACGATCTTTCAATGGTTCGTCATCTTTGTGACGACGTCGCGGTGATGTATTTGGGCAGGGTGATAGAACTCGGCCCACGCGACCTCATCTACAAAGATCCCCTACATCCCTATACTAAGGCGTTGCTATCTGCGGTGCCATTGCCGGATCCGAGGGCCGAACGTGTGCGCCACCGCATCATCCTTACGGGCGATGTCCCGAGCCCGGCCAATCCGCCTTCAGGGTGTCGATTTCGCACCCGCTGCCCTATCGCGTTCGACCGGTGCGCGTCAGAGCAACCAGCTTGGCGAAATGTGACCAGGGACCGGTGGGTCGCTTGCCATAGGGCCGAGTGAGCAGTGGTAGCGAGATCCCCCGAAGGGGTGTGTCCTAGCGCGTTCGCGATCGCAAGATGACGGCTTTGGCGTGGACAGCAAGGTCGAATAGACCAGGTCGAGGTTTAAAAATGAGGAGAGCAACGGAATGTTTAGCGTGAAGCCACTTCTAACAGCGGGGCTCATAGTGCCCCTACTCGTTACGTCTGCCTTAGCGGAACGCGGCGCAGACGGCATCGTCAACATCCTGAATTGGCAGGCGTCCTCGATGATGAATCCTTACCTCTCTGGGAGCGATATTGACGCAGTCCCTGCCTCGCTGGTGCTCGAGCCGTTAGCCAGCTACGACGACAAGGGCGAGCTTTTCCCGCGTCTTGCGGTAGATATTCCGACCATCGAGAACGGCGGAGTCTCGGAGGATCTGAAGACGATCACCTGGAAGCTGAAACCCAGTCTCAACTGGTCGGACGGCACACCCGTTACCGTCAAAGACGTGGTTTTCACCGCCAACTACTGCATGGATCCAAAGGGCGGCTGCGCAGCACTTACTAGGTTCCAGGGTGTAGATAAGATCGAGGCGCTGGACGGCCTGACTGTGAAAGTAACCTTCAAGGAGCGGACCGCAGTTCCATATACGCTTTTCGTTAGCATGTGGTCTCCGATCATTCAGGCCAAACAGTTCGCTGACTGCTTGGGGGCTAAGGCCCCTACCTGCACGCAAGCCAACTTCTATCCGGTCGGCACTGGGCCGTTTGTCGTCACCAGCTTCAAGCCGAGTGACGCGATCCGGCTCAAGGCCAACCCGAACTACCGCGATTCGAACAAGCCCGTTGTCGCGGAGGTCAACTACAAGGGCGGGGGCGATGCACTCAGCGCGGCCCGTGCAGTGCTGCAGACTGGCGAATACGACTATACCCTGAACGTGCAGCTCGCTCCGGACGTGCTTACCAAGATGGAGAACGCAGGCAAGGGCAAGGTGCTCTCGTCCTACGGGACATGGGTCGAAACCCTCTTCATGAACCTGACAGATCCCTCAGCGAGCCTTCCGCCGGACGAGCGTTCGACCTTCAAGCATCCAAATCCGATCCTCCGCGATGTTCGCGTGCGCAAGGCTCTCTCGATGGCACTAGACCGCGCGAGGTTGAGCGAGATGGGCTACGGCTCGATGGGCAAGCCCACCTGTGACTGGGTCCCGGCACCAGCAAAGTTCGCCGCTGGCAATAACGCATGCCTAAAGCCCGATGTGCCGGGTGCCCGGAAACTTCTTGATGAGGCGGGCTGGAAGCCGGGTTCAGATGGATACCGGGAGAAGGACGGTAAGAAGCTGAAGCTCACCTTCGTGACGACGACCGGTTCGATACGCAACCAGTTCCAAGCGATCATCAAGCAGTGGTGGCAGGAGATCGGCATTGACGTCGAATTGAAGAGCCTCGACACCTCTGTGATGTTCGGCAGTGATCCGAGTAGTCCGGACACAGCCCAGAAGTTCTATGCCGACGTCCAGATGTGGACTAACTACGGGAGTGATACCGATCCTGGCTCGTATGTTGAAACCTACAATTGTGGCGAGGCTCCGCGTCCGGACAGCCAGTGGCAAGGCTGGAACATCCCTCGCTACTGCGATGCAAACTACGATGCGCTGCTGACAGAACTCGGCAGTACCGCTGCCGTCGAGAAGCGCGGCGAGATAGTAAAAAAGCTCGATACCATTTTAAAGGACAGTTACGCCATCGTGCCGCTGGTCTGGCGCGCCAATGTCTCGGCCGTCTCTAACTCGCTGGGCGGCGCTACGACCAACGCTTGGGATTCCCCGTTGTGGAACGCCCAGGACTGGTTCCGCAAGAAGTAGGTCGTCGCGCGCTCTTATAAGAGCGCCTATCTTTCCATGTTCCACGCCGGCCGGGCCTTTGTTGCCCCGGCCGGCAGCAATAGGTCCGGCGCATGCTCAATTACGCCCTTCGACGACTGCTAGTCGCAGTACCGACGCTGCTGTTGATCAGTCTAGTGATCTTCTCGCTGCTTAAATTTGCGCCAGGCGACCCGCTATCGCAGTTGCCGCCTACCATCGCACCCGAAGTGCGCGCGAGCATGCGTGCCGCTCTTGGAATCGACGAGCCGCTATTCGTCCAGTATCTTCTTTGGCTGAAGCTATTCTTCGTAATCGAGCCGTTGCATGGCTTCGACACCCTGTTCGGAACGCATTTTTCGGACGGTATGCAGCGCATTATCTCTTGGCAATCTCGTGGCCCGGTCTTCAGCGTCATCGCCGAGCGCCTTCCGCAGACGCTGCTCGTCGTTGGTCTTGCCTACATAGTCGGGGTTCTGGTTGCTCTGCCGATCGGCGTCGTATCGGCCTACAAACAATATTCTGCGTTCGATCAGATCGGCACTTTCCTTTCAATGCTCGGCCTTGCCGTGCCGCCATTCTTCTCAGGTGTTCTGGCAATTCTGGTTTTTGCCGTCTACTTCGACTGGTTTCCGACCATCTACAACACCAATCTCATCATTGACAGCTGGAGCAGTTTCATTGAGCAGCTTCGGCAGATGGCCATGCCAGTGATGGTGATGGCGGTCCAGACCACTGCCTCCATCAGTCGTTATCTACGCTCGTCAATGCTCGATAATCTCAATCAAAACTATGTCCGCACGGCTCGCGCCAAGGGCATGGGCGAAGGTGCGGTCGTGTTGATCCACGTATTGCGTAACTCGATGATCCCCGTCGTGACCGTAGTCGCGCTTGGCCTACCGAGCATTTTCGGCGGCGCGATCGTGACCGAACAGATTTTTAAAGTTAACGGAATCGGCCAGCTTCTCATCACCGCCATATACGCCAATGACGTGCCGATGGTGCAGACTTTGGCCTTCATCTTCGCAGCGGCAATCGTCGTCTTCAACTTGATCGCCGATCTGCTCTACGGTTTGCTCGATCCCAGGATTCGCTATGACTGAACTGCGTCGCCACGATGAAGCGAAAGAAGCCGTCGAGGCGCTTGCTTCGCAAAGACGAATTATGGATCGCGTCGCGGACGTGGACCCTGTGTTGTTCGCGACCTCGTCGCGCAACCAGTGGTGGGACGTGTGGGACCAGTTTAACGCCCACAGCGGTGCGCTGGTCGGAGCTGCCGTCTTTCTCATGGTTATTGTCGGCGTGGTCTTTGGTCCCCTGGTTTGGCGCGTGAGCCCCATCTACATCGACTTCACCACCTTGAACGCGGGACCAAGCTGGCCCCATCCGTTGGGCACCGACCAGCTTGGGCGCGATCTGCTCGCGCGTGTGATGACAGGCGGTCGAATATCCATTGCGGTCGGCCTGACAGCGATGGTCATCTCGATTTTTTTCGGCACTTTTATCGGTGTCGTTGCCGGATATTTTACATTACTCGATGGTCCGCTGATGCGGCTCACCGATCTCTTCCTGTCATTGCCGGTGCTCCCACTGTTGTTGATCACGGTGATGCTGTTCCGCGACGCGGTGGCGAACATTCTTGGGGCCGAGATGGGGAATTTCGTCCTCATCGTGTTGGCTATCGGATTGACGAGTTGGATGCAAACTGCGCGCATCGTTCGCGGCGAAGTTCTGGCCGTTAAGCGGCGCGAATTCGTATTGGCATCACGCAGCATCGGCGTACCGCCGCGCCGGATCATCCGTCGTCATGTTCTGCCCAACATTCTGTCGCCGATTATTGTCTCAAGCAGCCTCCAAATAGCAGACGCCGTGATTTCGGAAAGCTTGCTATCGTTTCTTGGCGTCGGTTTTCCACCGGATTCCCCGACTTGGGGGCGGCTGCTCTTTGAGGGTATCGAATACATTCAGGATTACCCGCAACTAGTGCTGTGGCCGGGCATTGCGATTTCGCTCACAGTCCTCAGCGTTGCCTATATTGGTGACGGCCTCAGAGACGCGCTCGATCCGGAATTGCGGCTATGAGCCCGGCCGTCGTTAAAGTGCCAGCCATCTCAAAACACGATAGCAAGGCGCGGAACATTATATTGGCGGACGAATGCCTTAATGGCACATACTTAGAGGGGTAGCGGATAGCACTTGCATCCGTGCGTTAACTACATCCGACAGAAATCGAGCCAATTGAAGTGCAGATCACAGATGTCCTGCTCGCGCCCGGCAACGGCGCATTTTTTTATGACGACCAAGAAGCCATTAGGTCTGGCGCACACCAGGACGGCTTCATCTATGTCGGCGCACCGACAACTCCTGGGTTCAAGTCCATCCGTGTTCCAGCGTCTTCGCTCAGCGTCGGACTCGTCCTTACCGACGACACTATTGTTTGGGGCGACATGATGAACGTCCAGTACTCTAGTGCTGGTGGGCGCGATCCTCTGTTCTGCACCAATCACATTTCAAATCTAACGTCATGCCTAGTCGC
Source organism: Mesorhizobium sp. M0626 (assembly GCF_040320665.1). Lineage (NCBI taxonomy): Bacteria > Pseudomonadati > Pseudomonadota > Alphaproteobacteria > Hyphomicrobiales > Phyllobacteriaceae > Mesorhizobium > Mesorhizobium sp. M0626. The sequence goes on from NZ_JAMYQD010000031.1 coordinate 37,633, forward strand.
GCCGCGGCTTCTGGATGTTGACGCATCTCGTTACCTTGAGGCCTGTGCGAAGGTTCTCGAGCCTCACGAACACAAACGGCTACCTCTCGCGATTGAGTACGGCGTTAGTCAAGCGCTTCTTCGCGCCGCCGCTCATCTTAAACGCAAGACGATGGCGGAGATAATATGCGCGGAATTTGAACTGTCGCTCCCGACGTGCCGCATTCCGATTTACTGCCAGAGTGGTGACGCTCGCGAAATTAATGTGGATAAAATGATCATGAAGGGCGTGGATGTGATGCCCCATGGCCTGATCAACTCGCTGCAGAAATTCGGCGTCGGCGGCCAGACTTTCGCGGAGTTCGTAACGTGGGTTGCAAGGCGTACGCGCGAAATCGGCCGCCATGGCTATCATCCGGTGCTGCATTTCGACGTGTATGGCTGGATCGGCCAGGAAATCGGCCTGGAGCCGCAATGCATCGCCGACTTTATATGCAAGGTGGCCGATACCGTCCCGGATTTTGCACTCAACGTCGAGTCGCCGGCGGATTTTGGTTCGACGCAAGCTCAAATTGAGAACTACGCCAAGATCGTATCGATTTTGGACAACCGGGGTTCCGGCGCGCGCATTGTCGTGGATGAGAGATGCAATACGCTTGAGGATATTCGGCTCTTTGCCGAAGCCAACGCCGCGCATCTCGTCCAGATCAAAACCCCCGACGTCGGCTCAATTGCCGACACAGCACGTGCCGTTCTCATCTGCAAGGCGAACAAGGTGGGAGCTTATGTCGGTGGAAGTTGCACGGAGACGGATCTCTCTGCCCGAGCGTCGGTCCACGTGTCGGTGGCAACCCAGGCCGACATGATGCTTGCGAAGCCCGGAATGGGTGTCGACGAGGCAGTTTCCATCGTTGGGAACGAACAGAGCCGGTTGTTCGCGACCCTAAACCGTCATCGAGCTCAAGCCGAAAACGTTGGATGAAAAGAACCGTGACGCATGCAGAACTCTCTTGAGGGGATTACCGTCGTCGCTGTGGAGCAGGCCGTGGCCGCGCCTTATGCGTCGTCTCGCCTCGCGGATGCCGGCGCCCGGGTAATCAAGATCGAACGGCCGGAAGGGGACTTTGCCCGAAACTACGACAAGTTGGTCCGCGGGCAGAGCGCTTACTTCGTCTGGCTCAACCGGGGCAAGGAGTCGGTGTGTCTGGACCTGAGGCTGGAGGCGGACCGCGAGGTCCTCGACATCCTCATTGCCGCTGCTGACGTTTTTATCCAGAACCTGAAGCCCGGCAGTATCGAAAAACTGGGTTTCGGATCTGCGGATTTGCGCCGACGCTTTCCGCGGCTGATCACCTGCGACATTTCGGGTTTCGGGGAGAAAGGTCCGTATTCCCATTTGAAGGCTTATGATCTCATAGTCCAGGCTGAAACAGGTCTATGCGCGATCACCGGCAACCAACAGGGGTCCGCGCGCGTAGGGGTCTCGGTTTGCGACATCTCGGCGGGCATGACAGCGCATAGCGCCATTCTTCAGGCCCTTTATCACCGCGAGGTCACCGGCGAAGGGGCAGCCATCCAGGTGTCACTGTTTGATGCCGTCGCCGACTGGATGAATGTTCCTGTTCTGCAACACGAATACAGCGGCTATGACACTGTACGCGCGGGCGTGAAACACCCGTCGCTGGCGCCGTATGGGGCCTATCGCTGTGCCGACGGCAAAGAGGTCATCTTTTCGGTTCAGAATGACCGTGAATGGGTGAATTTTTGCGAGAAGTTCCTGAAACAGCCGGAGCTTACACGCGCACCTGGATTTGCTGAAAATATGGAGCGCCTCGGTCAACGTGCGCAACTTGATGAGATCATTGAACGACGGTTTTCTGAACTATCCTGTCACGAAGCGATGCACGAGCTTGAGGCGGCCGGTTTGGCATATGGTCGACTTAACGAAGTGGTGGATGTTTCGAGGCACCCACACATTCGCAGGGTAAAGGTCGGCACACCCGAAGGATGGGTCGATACAATAGCGCCGGCGACTATTTTCAACTCCGAGCACCCCTCGCTGCGCCCGGTTCCGGCTCTTGGCGCTCATACCGATAGTGTCCGCGAGGAGGTGGTGGGCCGTTTGCGCGAAAGAGCCGCGTCAGCGTGAGCGCTCATCTCGGTAAGGTGTGTACGCACGCAATTTCCATAAAGCCAGTTTCCCTCGCATCCTTTCAACACGCCGCCTGCACGGCAAGGTCACTGGCACGCCCGTCGCTAAAATCGAAGGCAGAGGCGACTCCATGGTAAAGGACAGCCTTGCGGTCATCCAAAGCGCGATATCTGTACCCCGCTGGAGATCCCCGCTCTTCGTTCCCGCTCAGATTACGCGGTTTGTGGAGACGGCTCATGAGCGCGGTGCAGATGGTGTCATTCTCGACCTGGAGGATTCCGTTCCCCAGGATCAAAAGGGCGAGGCACGGCGGGAGCTTTCCGATTCCGTAACAAAGGTGGGCCGGAAGGGCGCATCTGTTTTGGTGCGCGTAAATCGTGGTTTGCGCGCCTTGGCGGCCGATCTCGATGCAGCCGTGGTGGCCGGTGTTGATGCATTGGTTCTTCCGAAGACGGATTCGCCAGAGTGGGTTTTAGAAATTGCGAATACGGTTTCAGACCTTGAACGAGAAAGAAATCTTCCGCTGGGACGCATCCGGTTCCTTGCCCAGATCGAGACTCCGGGCGCATTGCAAAGGCTAGCGGCCATTGCATCGGCGCATCCAAGGATGGTCGCATTGGCGCTTGGGCCTGAGGACTTCAGTGCCGCTGTTGGCGGCGCGCCGGAATTCGACCTTCTCTTGGCGCCGAACCTTTCCGTTCTGTTTGCCGCCCGCGCGGCCGGGTTGCTCCCGCTGGGCTTCATAGGAAGCATCGGCGAGTTCTCGGACACTGACAAACTGCGTGAGGCCGCGATGTATGCGCGACGGCTTGGCTTTGCCGGAGCTTTGGCGATCCATCCGACACAGGTAGCCATATTCAATCAGGCTTTCTCGCCAAGCGCACAGGAACTCGAGTGGGCCCGTCGCGTCGTCGCTGCGGATAACAATGCCGCCACGCGTGGACTGTCTGCATTCTCGTTTAATGGTAAGATGATTGATCCGCCAGTAGTTCGTCGCGCGCACGAGATCTTAGCTCTGGCCAGCAATAACTGACCTGCATTTAATCAGCGGTCGAATAGGCCCGGTTTTCACGCCGCGGCCCCAGTTTTGCTGCTTGCCTGCCATCTCGTTTCGAGATAGATATGAAAGGGTCAGGGTTGTTCTCGGTTGGATTTGTTCATCGTGGATGTGAGGCAGTTAAAATACTTTGTCGGCGTGGTGGAGGCCGGCAGTTTTACCAAGGCCGCTTCGCTCCTTCATGTCGCTCAGAGCGCGCTTAGCCTCCATGTGCGTCAACTAGAGGAAAGCTTCGGCACTCAGTTGCTGGTACGCGACAGGAGCGGCATCAGTGTGACGGCCTCTGGATCCAAACTGCTTGAGCGGGCGCGGACGATTCTCAGGGAAATTCGCCTCACCGAGATGGAACTGACCAACACGGTGGCTTGTCCTTCCGGAGAAGTGACCATTGGGATTCCGTCCGGGGCCGCGCGTGTCCTTAGCGGTCCGCTGCTTGAATCCGTAAGAAGCGAATTGCCGAGGATCTCGCTTAAGATGATCGAGGGCATGACGGGACCGCTGGAGGAGTGGATGGCTGCCGGCCGCTTCAATCTGGCTGTTCTTTACCGCACTGCCGAGAGTGTGGGGCAAATGACGGTGCTGGCCCGCGAAGAGTTTTGCCTGGTGGTGCCGCCGGGTGAACCGCCTTTCGAAGACGAGATACCGCTCGCCGACCTGCATGCGTTCCCGCTGGCGGTTCCGATGCGCAATAACAATGTGAGGCGTTCGGTGGCTGATGTCGTTGTGCAACACGGTTGTGTGCTGGACGTCAGATTCGAAGTCGACTCCCTTTCTACGATCATCAATATGGTCATGGAAGGAAAGGCCTATTCCATCCTTACCCCGTCGGCCATTCAGAGGGAGGCATCTCAAGGCCAACTCCGAACGGTTAAGATCGTTGATCCCGTGATTACCCGTTCGGTTGTCCTTGCCGTCAACCCGAAAGACGACCGCTCCCCAACCGTCTCTGCGATCCGCAAGCTGATCCCCAAGGTCGTCAGGACATTGATAGAGAGCAAGCATTGGTCAGCCACGGCTCCGGACCGGGCTTAAGCGCATCCTTCAAACCAAGTTCCAGGTGGCTACCGCTCCTCCGCGACTACCCGAGCCGAATCAATCTGTTTTCGAGATGGCCTGGTCGATATTCCATATTTGACCGGGGTTGACCATCGCGATGAACTGCAGAGAAGCGAGCCCATGGTCCGGATATCGGCTGGTCTCGTACTGCAGTCAGTCAAGCGGAGCATGCGATGCCCAACGCCACGAGCTATCAGCTTTTCATCAATGGCAGGTGGCGAGCCGGTGGCAGCGGAGCCACTCTGCCGGTAATCAATCCGGCGACGGAGATGGTATTTGCCTCGGTGGCCTCGGCGACGATACCGGATCTGGATGAGGCCCTCGCTTCGGCAGAGCGCAGCCGCAAGGCCTGGTTCTCGCGGCCTGCAAAACATCGTGGCGAGATTCTCCTAGCAGCCGCCAAAATTCTGGCAGCGAAGGTTGAAGCGGCGGCTAGGGACCTGTCAGCCGAACAGGGAAAGACGATTGCCGAAGCGACAGGTGAATACGCGCGCGCTGTCGAAACGCTGGAGTGGAACGGAACGCACGCGGAAGAGTTGTCGGCCCCTACTCCGATGGGCCCGAACCGGATGATCGTCCCCGAGCCAATTGGCGTCGTTGCTGCCTTTACGCCTTGGAACTATCCCGCCGTTCTCATCGCCCGCAAGCTCGCCCCTGCTTTGGCGGCAGGCTGCCCCGTGATCCTCAAGGGGGCTGAAGAGACACCAAGCGCGGCTGTCCATTTCGTCGAAGCCTTGCAACAAGCGGGTATTCCGGACGGCGTGGTCAATCTCGTCTTCGGCGTTCCGGTGCAAATATCCCGGCATCTCCTCAACTCGCCGATCATCAAAGTCCTAACGTTCACCGGCTCTACTGAGGTTGGAAAACAACTCGCCAAGCTCGCCGCCAATAACTTGCAGCGGTGCATCCTTGAACTCGGTGGGCACTCCCCGGTCGTTGTATGCGATGATGCGGATCTCGCAAAGCTCGTTCCGGCAATTGCGGAATACAAGTTCGAGTGCGCCGGCCAAAGCTGCAATGCGCCGAGCAGGATCCTCGTCGCGCGGCCTCTCTATGAGGAATTCCTGTCCCGGATGAAGGAAGTGGCCCGAAAGATCAACATCGGCCCACCGGACGACCCTGCGACGGAGATGGGCCCAATGGCAAACGCTCGGCGAATCGAGGCCATGCAGCGTCTGGTTGAGGATGCGGTCGATCGCGGTGCCACCATCGAGACCGGTGGCAACCGCCTCGACCAACGGGGTTTTTACTGGCCGCCAACCATCCTGACTTCCGTGCCAAATGATGCCAGAGTGCTTCATGATGAGCCGTTCGGGCCAATCCTCACCGTGGCGCCGTTCGATACTATCGAGGAGGCCATCGAAGAAGCGAACGCCACTGACTATGGCTTGGCCGCATACTTCTTCACCGGCTGTGACGATACAAAACGGGCGCTGATCGGCGGGCTTTCGGCCGGCGCTCTTAGTGTAAATTATCTTAAAGGGGTTTCAGCAGATGCGCCGTATGGAGGCGTTAAACAGAGCGGCTATGGATATGAAGGCGGCGAGCAGGGATTCCGGAGCTTCCAAAGCCTGAAACTGGTCAACGGGCTTGGGTCGTTGGGATGACATTCGGTGAATAAAACAACACGGAACATTGCCGGTAAGGATATCACAAGGAGCGTCGCCGACGCCCTGCAGTACATCTCGTATTACCATCCGCCCGACTATATCCTGAACCTTTCGCAGGCCTACTCGCGCGAACAGAGTCCGGCGGCTAAGAATGCCATAGGGCAAATCTTGCTGAACTCCCGCATGGCGGCCTTTGGACGGCGGCCGATCTGCCAAGATACCGGTCTCGTGGTTGTCTTTGCGAAGGTCGGCATGGGCGTCCGGATCAAATCAACGGCTAGTTTCGCGGACCTCGTCAACGAGGGCGTCCGCCAGGCATATCTCGACCCTGACAATCCCCTTCGACCATCGATCGCTTCGGATCCGCTTGCCGGGCGCATGAACACGCGGGACAACACACCGGCAGTCGTCCACGTCGACCTTGTGCAAGGCAATCAGATTCAGATCACCATCGCAGCAAAAGGGGGCGGATCGGAAAACAAGGCGCGTTTCACCACCCTGAACCCCAGCGCATCCGTTGCCGACTGGGTTGTCGATACTGTTTGGACTCTTGGCAGTGGATGGTGCCCGCCCGGCCTGATCTCGGTCGGCATCGGTGGTAGCGCTGAAAAGGCGATGCTGCTGGCGAAGGAGGCTATGAACGAGCCCATAGATATGTCGGAACTGATTGACAGGGGGCCGTCAAGTGCGGAGGAGGCACTGCGGGTTGAGCTTTATGAACGAATAAATGCGCTAGGCATCGGAGCTCAGGGACTAGGCGGCCTGACGACAGTCGTTGACGTCAAAGTTGCTACTTATCCAACCCATGTTGCGTCCAAGCCTGTGGCGCTCATTCCGCAATGCGCCGCCAACCGGCACTTGAAGTTTATCTTGGACGGCACAGGACCGGTGCAGCTCCAACCGCCCGACCTTTCCGAATGGCCCCACATCGGTCATGAGGGCTTGCACACGACCAGCGTCCGCCGGGTCAATCTCAATGCGCTCTCGAAGCAAGAGACGGCATCGTGGCGCTGCGGGGAAACCCTTCTTTTGTCCGGAAAGATGTTGACGGGCCGTGACGCCGCCCACCAGCGAATGGCCGACCTGATCGATGCAGGCAAGCCGCTCCCGGTCGATTTGCGGGGACGCGTGATCTACTACGTCGGACCAGTCCGCGCGGTGAGGGATGAGGTCGTCGGGCCTGCTGGCCCAACAACCGGCAGCCGGATGGACGCTTTTGCTGAAAAGATCCTCGCCGAGACCGGACTCTTCGCGATGCTGGGTAAGGCGGAGAGGGGACCCGCGGCCATCGAGTCGATTGTCAGACACAGAACACCCTATCTCATCGCGGTGGGTGGCGCTGCATACCTGATTTCAAAATCGATCAAGGCGGCACGGATCGTTGCCTTTGAAGACCTGGGCATGGAAGCCATCTATGAATTCGACGTGCAGGACATGCCGGTTATCATGGCTGTCGATGTTGAGGGAAACTCCATTCATAGTTCCGGGCCCCTTGAGTGGCGTAAGCGCATGGCGGCCGACAGCATCGCCCGCAGCATCGGCGTTTGAGTCTTCAGCTGGGCGATCCGGCCAGGCTTAATGTCGTGAATCGGCCGGGCGGGACTCTGGGCCGTAGCGGCAACACGGGCGGAATTTGCGGCGCCTAGGCTCCTCGGCGAGCCAAAGAAGAAAGGCCTTCAATTCATCTCCAAGCCAAATGCGCTGATGTAACCACTGCATCGACCACGCCGTCCACGCGATCGATGGTCGGGAACTGCCGAGAGTGCCAACCAGGTAAAGTAGCGCCGATACTGACCATCCATTTACGCCCAGATCGATGCCGACACGCGATCACCACTCTGTGCGTCATCGCATAGGAAGGGCAATGCCCAACTGTTCTGCACCCATTCTGATTGGGTCGCCCTCAGTCAGATGACATTCCTAGCCTCACACTGACCCGTTTCGGGCCGAAGACAGATATGTCCACTAAACTCCCTCGCGTAGATCGATGATAGAATTTCTCGCACCACTGCCCTTCGACCAGTTTGAGAGCAACAAATCATGAAGTCGAAACCAAATCCTGTGCAACTAGACGATTGGGATGTCCGGATTCTCTCAGAGATCCAATCAGATGGTCGGATTTCAAAAAGCGAGCTCGCAAAGCGTGTTCACCTTTCAGCGTCGGCCTGTTCAGAACGGCTCCGGGTGCTGCAAGCCGCAGGCATCATTGAGGGTTTCTACGCGCGACTCAGTCCAGCCCTCATCGGGGGCATAATCTCTATAATGGTGGAAGTCGTTTTGGACCGCCATCGTCTCGAGGATCAAAGACACTTCGAGGCTGCCATCCAAAACGTCCCGGAAATCCTCGACTGCTGGGCAATTGGGGGACGTATCGATTATCTGATGCGCGTTTCGTCTCCCTCCATGGCTGCGTATCAAGATTTCATGGAGGGACTCCTGCAGGCAGGATTGGGGATCAACCAATACTACAGCCTTGTCGTGACGAAGCCAGTGAAAGCCAATTCACCGATTCCGTTGAAGCGGAGATGAACTCTGAAGCGTTTCCGTCGGCAACTAGTCCCGATTCCGCGAATTCATCGGTCAGACACGCGCATTTCCGCGAAATCCGAGAGGCCGTTGCGGATATAACGAGCCCTCAACCGAGTGTTGTGCTTCAATTTTTCGGGCGAAGAGCAGCGAAGCGTTTAAGAGTTCGAAAAGTCATTCGGCCAGGATCTAAGCTCAGAGCACATATTGCCAAAGACCTTTGAGTGCCTGCTTTGCCACAAGCTCACAACTATGTAGATATGGAGGGAATTATGGCTGGAAGACCCGACAACCCTGGAAAGGGACCACCAGATAATCCGGGAAAAGGACCGCCTCACGGAGTGCCTTCCGGGCCGCCTAACGGTGTTCCGCCGGGGCCGCCCGTTCCGCCCGTGCCCCCGCCGCGGAAGGTGGGATGAGAGTATGGTTGATCCCGATTCATCCATAACGGCCCCGGCGCAGCCAGTTCCCCGCTGGGAGAAGCGATATCCGGGGCGGCTTAAATACGAACTCGACGCGCTGTACGCAGCCGGAATAACGCATGAGATTGACGAGCAGGCCCTCTCTTCCGGGCGATTGTCCCTAACTCTCGACTGGCCGCTCGATAGGGCGACGACTCTTCGGTTGCAGGCTGTCTTTCCCGACGCTTACCCCCACTTTCGGCCTCAGGTCTTTCTGCTCGCCGGCCTTGACCCACCGCCGACGCGCCACCGCAGTCCTATCGAGGGCAATCTCTGCCTGCTCGGCCGCGACACCCGGCAGTGGACACCGGGCTGGACGCTTTGCACGTTGCTCGAAAAACAGCTCGCCGACTCCGTGCGTGGTACCGGTGAGGAAGACCAGCAGGGCGAGCCTGCCGAATACTGGTGGAACAACCTTGGCCGTAATTCCGGATCTTATTGTCTGATCGACAGCGGCTGGGATGTCGGCGACACCTCGCAGGGAACATTGCAGCTGCGTTACATCCAAGATCAAACGGTCAAAATGGAGGCCGAGAACGGTCCAATCCATATTCCGGCGGTCAGGGCCTATGTCGAAGAGATTCGCGCTGAGGATGGCCAAGTGCTTCACCAATGGGCGGGTCCGCTCCCAACCGACCTGGCCGAAGCGAAGAATCAGCTGGAGGTTCCGTGGGTAAGATCAAAAGACACGATGCTGCCAGAACCTCAGCTCGACGCACAGCTAAAAAGGCTCCGCCAAGATTACTCATGGCTCCAGCGTACCCGGCCACGAAAGTACGGTTCAGGTCTGAAGTTTGACCTCCGCGCACTCGTCTATCCGAGCGAGCTCGGCTTTGGTGAGACGGGCCTCGGCTGGTGCTTCGTCATGGTCTTCGGTCACGCGCACGGCTTTGAGCCGAAGAAGAACAAAGCCCCCAAATCATTGCGTATCACAGCGCTGCCCGTTTCTCGCGCCGGGCCGATCGACATTGGCTGGCGTGTTCCGGCCGTTGCATTCCTCAAAGAAAAGCGGATCCTTGTCGTCGGTGTTGGCGCCGTCGGCGCACCGGTAGCGATCGAACTTGCTCGCAACGGATGCGGCACCCTCGATCTCGTTGAACATGACATTCTTGAGCCTGGAAACACGATCCGCTGGCCGCTGGGTGCAGCCGCCTGGGGTCAGCGCAAACCGGAAGCCTTGCAGGGTTTTTTGGCTCGCCAGTATCCGGCAACCAAAGTCCGTAGCCATTCGCATTTTATAGGTATTGCGGCGCAGGCTCTGAAAGATCCGGGTGACGACGATATACTCGACTCGCTCATCAAGGACGCCGATCTCGTTATCGACGGCAGCGCTTCGCACGGCGTTACAACGCTGCTCGATGACCGCTGCCGAAGCGCAGCCGTTCCCCTCATAAGCATGTCCGCGACGCCGACGCTGGAGGGCGGCACCGTTGTCCGGCACGTCCGCGAAAGCGGCTGCCCGAATTGCCTTTTGCACGCATGGCACAAGAACGAGATCGAACCCCCACCAGGACAGGATGCCAGTGACGAGGCCCTGACCCAGCCGGCGGGGTGCAGCGAGCGCACATTCACCGGCGCCGCGTATGATCTGCAGGAACTCTCGCTGCAGGCGGTGAGGCTGGCCATCGATACCCTCTCGGGCAAGGCGGACGAGGGTTCGGTCGTACAGACACTCAGCTTTGTTGATGATGAACGAGCGCGCTGTCCGCCGAGCTGGCGTGTCGACCCGCTGCCAATACATCGGGACTGCTGGGGCGGGCATTGATGTTGCCGGATGTCGATGCCTGGCTGCCTAACACCCTGATTCAGGAATGTGCGGACGAAGCCGATACCAAATTCCCATTAGAGACCGGCGGCACGTTGATGGGCTGGTGGTTGAGTCCTGATACCGCCGTCGTATCCGCCATGATTGGTCCCGGACCCGGCGCCCTTCACGAGCGCTTTCGGTTCCAGCCGGATCAGCAATGGCAGGTTGAGCAGATTGCCGCCCACTATGAGAGTTCGGGTCGCCGCGAGACTTACCTTGGTGACTGGCATAGCCACCCCGGCGCTCCGAGCGGCGCGCTGAGTTGGACCGACCGCGGCGTCCTTCGCCGCGTTATCGCCACGCGAGAAGCGCGCTGCGCACTGCCGCTGATGATGATTCTATGGGGTTCTTCCGGGACATGGCAGCTGACAGCGTGGCGAGCACAAACGATGCCGCGCGTGGTACTATGGGAGAAGCTGCATCTCGATCCGGTGCAAATAAGGGCCTTTTGAAATCTCTGCACCCGCAGATGCCGGCGGCTTGATGAAAGAGGCATGACCTGACATCCGCTTCGGTCCGGCGATGGTCCGGCAAACCTGCGCGAGGACGGCCTGCCAGACGGCGTGGGCTGCAGCGGGTGAAGTCGCAAACGGCCGAGCCCGCCGGCGCGGACCCGCTGCATTGGCTGCTCCTACCACCCATGCGGCAACCTGCTCCGCCGCGAACTGGCCGATGTCGCTTGTACACGCAGCGCTGGCACATCGAGCAGTTCTTCCGTGATGAAGACCACGGCTTGAAGATGGAGACAGCCAGTTGCAATCGGGACAGATGGAAGCGTCTACTGCTGTGTGGACACGGTGTCGAGCATTGGCGTGCCCGTCCAATCTGTGCGAGAGAAGAAACTATTAGAGTAGGCCCTGGGATCGTAAGTCGATCGTGATGAAGAGGGGACCTTTGCTGCTCGATGAGCAGACTGCAGAGGGGCTTCTCGAGCATGCTTCCCCTGCCGCGCGACTCAGCGATCCCAACGCCTTCACAACGCTGCGAATCTGCTTGATGAGGGTGGCAGTCCTGAATAGCCAAGGCCTCCCGCCACGAGCGTGCGCATCGCCATTGCCCGAACATATCCCGGCGACACGAAGAACACATCGCGGAGGTTCTGTTGGGCTCCTGGATGGGGACTTCGGACAGCGCATCTCCCAATACCAATCCCAGGGGTTTATGCGGTACCTTTCGCAAACAGCCGCCGACGAACAGAATACGGCGGCGGCCGCACAGATCCCCTTATGCGCCTCAAGGAGAAGGTAACTCCAGAAACCTTGGTTTTCACTGCGTTCGAGCCGATTTTCGCGAATTCGTCGGCTAAAGACGTGAAGTCCCGCGAAACTCGAGAGGTGTTTGCGGTATGCTTGTTTTTAATAGGTGGCTGGGTGAGTGTCTTCTGCCTACTGCTCGCGAGGAGAGGAACTATGAGCTTGAGTAATCTGGGAACCGAGCAACTGCGGGAGAAGGATCGAAGCTTCGTCTTCCATCCGTCCACGCACTTGGCCAAGCACAGCCGCGGCGAGACGCCAAACCGGATCATGGCCGGTGCGGAAGGCGTGTACATCTGGGATACCGACGGCCGAAAGAGCCTTGACGGTTTCGGAGGGCTCTACTGTGTCAACATGGGATATGGATGCACGGAGATCGCCGAAGCCATCGCCCGGCAAGCGCATGAGCTGCCGTTCGCGCATGTCTATGCCAGTCAAGGCACGGCGCCGGTTGCCCTCTTGGCAGAGGCCGTGGTCGAATATTTCGGTCAGAACATGCGAAGGGTCTATTTTGGCCTTTCCGGCTCGGACGCCAACGAAACCAATATCAAGCTGGTCTGGTATTACAATAACATCCTTGGTCGCCCTGAAAAGAAGAAGATCATCTCGCGCAATCGCGGATATCACGGGTCCGGGCTGGTCACCGGAAGCCTGACAGGGCTTCCGTTTTTCCACGATTTCTTCGACCTGCCTCTGAATTTGGTGCGCCATACGACGGCGCCCCACCATTACCGCCAAGCGCATGATGGCGAAAATCAGGAAGCGTTCGCCAGGCGCTGTGCCAGCGAACTTGAAGCTCTTATTCTTGCAGAGGGTCCAGAGACGGTTGCCGCCTTCATCGGAGAGCCGGTACTTGGGACCGGCGGCATCGTTCCGCCCCCTAAGGGATACTGGGCCGCGATCCAAGGAGTGCTTGACAAGTACGATATCCTTCTTATCGCCGATGAGGTGGTCTGCGGCTTTGCGCGAACCGGTGAGAAATTCGGTTCCCATCTCTATGGCATGCGTCCGGATTTCGTGACAATCGCCAAGGGCTTGAGTTCAGCCTACCTCCCTATCTCCGGGTCAATCATCGGCGATCGCGTCTGGTCGGTGTTGGAACAAGGAACGGAAAAGCACGGCCCACTCGGCCATGGCTGGACATATTCCGGTCACACGCTTTGTGCTGCCGCAGCGCTTGCCAACATCAAATTGCTAAAGGAAAGAAACATCCTGGAACATGTTCGGGACGTCGGACCCTATTGGCAAGCCCGTATGAAAGCCGAACTGGAAGGACATCCCATTGTCGGCGAGGTTCGCGGCATCGGTATTTTAGCCGCCGTGGAGCTGATGGGGGATCCGAAGGGCCGGGTGCCATTTGAACCCGGACTTCAGGTCGGCGTGCGGGTCGCCGCTGCTTTGTTTGAAAATGGCGTAATAGGCCGCGCCATGCCGCATGGGGATATTCTCGGCTTTGCCCCACCTTTGATCATTACCCGAAAAGAGATCGACATCATCGTCGATGCGACTGCGAAATCAGTCGATACGACCTATCATGCGCTGCAGGCGGAAGGCGCGATATGATCTGGCGTGAGATGACGCCTTCAACTCGGATCGCCGGAATATTCACGTGCGGCAGCCGTGTAGCGTCATGAGCAGGGGCGCAACAATCCGCTCCGTTTTTAAGGCAACTTGCATGGAGGGTGTGCCAGCCGATGCCGAAATACGAGCCAGTCGCGAACGACACAGTACCGCCTTCGCGTGCGAAGACGCTCACGTGAGCTGCTGCAAGAATGTAGAGGTGACGCTCTCACACCCCAATGTACCGTGAGGCTGAGCTCCTCCATGGAGCAGTCCCAAGCCGGACGCAAAAAGACAGCCCGACCGCAATGAAGTGCAAACCCAAGAGGACAATTGTCACCCTGCTAACAGATGGCGCTGGAATGAGGTCTCGACGTCGATAACAGCGCCGTCGAAGCACGTATCGCCCTCCCAAGGCGCACGGCCCGGCACGGAGCTCAGTCTCCGTCCGGGTCTTCAACCCAGAATGGCGGCGCATTGGCCCGCCCGTCTTGGCCCCTGGAGGGCCAGAACTCACTGCAGTTTAGCTATGCAAGACGCTTTTCATAGATTTGTAGGGCAGATCGCAGACAGCGCTGACGCGACTGACCTGCGCAACGCTCTGGGCGAGATTGCCTCTTCGCTCGATTTGCCGTCTTTCGCCTATTTTTTCCCTTCTTCTGGCAAGGGCCGCAACGTGCGCCTGATTTCCACCTACCCTCAATCCTGGACATCTCACTACCTTCACAGTCGGTATGAAAAGATTGACCCTGTAATTCATCAAGCGCGTGGTGGCCAGGAACCATTCAACTGGGATGCGCACGGTGCTGATCTCGAACTATCGACGCAGCAGCGACAACTGATGGATGAGGCGACGCAATTTGGCATTCACTGCGGCTTCACGATCCCGATCCATGACAGCACCGGTAATTTTGCAGCACTGACCTTCGCCTCCGATGAAAGGCGACCACCGTTCTTTCGCCTGATTAATCGATATGACCGCGCGCTCGAACTCATCGCGATCTTCTTCCATCTTCATGTCTGTCGCAAGCTGGCCGACGGCAGGACCGTGGATGGCGTTACCCTATCTCGAAGGGAAATGGAGTGTCTGAAGTGGGCGGCTCGGGGCAAGACGGCGTGGGAAATCGGCCGCATCTTGGGAATCAGTCGGAGCACCGCAGCCTATCATCGGGATAACGCCAGGAAGAAGCTTGGCGTGAAGACGGCTATTCAGGCAGCTGTTCGGCTTGCACTGTCGCGGCCATCTCTCTTCACCTGACCTCCCGGAACCTGGGCACATACACAGGTTGTTTCAACTCCGGCCTTTGCCTTCAATCGCAGGTGCTATCCATGCGAGGAGAAGGCCATCATGTTGCAGTTGATCACGCCGGGTTGCTACGCTGAGTTCAGCGACGAGCTCGAGCAGATGCATCGCTTGCGGTATCGCGTTTTCAGGGATCGACTTGATTGGGACGTTTCGTTCAGCGGCGGCTTTGAGGTCGATCCGTTCGATGCGCTTCGTCCCCATTACATATTGCTGCGTGCGCCCGCCGGACGCATCGACGGCTGCGTGCGCCTGTTGCCTACTACAGGACCGACGATGCTGCGTGATAGCTTCTTCGCTCTTCTTGCCGACCGTCCAGCGCCGGAAGATCCACGTGTTTGGGAAAGCAGCCGTTTTGCGCTTGATCTGCCGCCTTCCGCGCCCAAACAGGCGGGCATCGCAATTGGCACCTACGAGCTGTTTGCCGGAATGGTCGAGTTTGGTTTGTCACGCGGTCTGCGCAGCATCGTCACCGTAACCGATCTGCGCATAGAGCGGATTTTGCGTCGCGCCGGCTGGCCACTCGAACGGTTGTCCCATCCGCAAACAATTGGCAACACACGCGCCGTTGCCGGATATCTTGACGTCTCGAGAGAGAGCTTGGATTCCCTCCGTCGCAATGGCGGGCTCAAAGGCCCGGTCCTGTGGACCCCGGTCATTAAGATCGCCTGAGCCTGCCATCCGACCTTTTCTGGAAATGATGCAATGGACGAAACAAGACCTGGCCCTGCTTGGCCGGACAGGCAAGATGATCGTGCCTATGTCGACCAGCTCACCAGCCGAGGCTGGGCCTGGGAATTCCTCAGGCGCAATCCGGACTTCCAAAAGGATCTGGCGAACGCGCTACGCGGTGCCGAACGCAAGAACGCCCGGTCCATGGACATTATCAGCCTGGCTTCGAATACTGTTGATCTCTCGCGCTGGGGCCTTCTGTTTTGCAAGCTCAAAAGGAACTGATGCGAGCGTCTTTTGGTGCCCCTGCCAATGTCCGCATGTTTTGCCCGTTGTGGCCGAAACGGCGGCGCCGCCGCGCGGGGTCGACTTGCTTGATCTCGCCCGCCACTCCTGCCGCATCTCCATGCTCGTCACGCGGGACGGGCATCAGCACCTCCTGGTCGAGGACAGTGGCAGGAGCTTGCAGCTGGCTGCTTCCGGCGTCAGCATCCTCGAACCTGTGCGATTGACATCCTCGGTCCTCTGGTCGCCAGAGGAACTGAAGCAGCGCCTAAACGCGTTGGAATGTCTGAACAGCCTCTGTTGGACCGGCAGGCTGCAATCCGGATTCTTTCCGACCGAGCCCCGTAGCTCGCGGTTGCGCCGAGTCTTGCATGCCCTCGACGGCTTCACCGCTGGCGTATCACACCGCGAAATCGGCCTTGCTCTCTTCGGCAGAGCCCGTGTCGAGCAGGACTGGGCCGACCCCGGTGACCATCTTCGAGACAGCGTCCGCCGTGCAGTGAGACGCGGGCGCTCGCTAATGAATGGTGGTTATAAGCGTCTTCTTCTATAAGGCCACCATCAGGCCTTTTGGCGGCCAGAGAACAGCTCCTTGTACCCCGCCACCACCAGCCAGTGGGCGCGCGAGAGATGGCTGCGAACCGCCCTTTGGGCGCGCGCTGGCTCTTGCACCGGATCGATTCCCAATATCGCCTGGGCCATCTCTCCTTCGCTGGCATTGCCGGCGCATGCATCTAAGAGCTTCAAATATGTCGTGAAGTGCTCATCGTCGTAAGCGGTCAGGCTCTCCGCCCAT
Source organism: Mesorhizobium sp. M0626 (assembly GCF_040320665.1). NCBI lineage: Bacteria > Pseudomonadati > Pseudomonadota > Alphaproteobacteria > Hyphomicrobiales > Phyllobacteriaceae > Mesorhizobium > Mesorhizobium sp. M0626. The sequence continues at coordinate 54,150 of NZ_JAMYQD010000031.1, forward strand.
GGGACCTCGTCGGCAACAGCAGGTTTGAGCAATCTGTCTACCATTTCATCTCTCGCCGTAAGACCTATCCCGCGCCGCGCAGATCTTTGACCGCACAATATCCTAAAATGGGATAATCCGAAACTGGGATTAGTCCATGAGCCGGTTCCTTCTTGGCCCGGTTCGTCTGATGGCGAAATCACTTCGATCAGCTCGCCAGCGCCGATTGCTACAACGGCTGATTGCGGCGCGTAAAACCAAAGGGGCCACCCAGACCCAGGTTGCTGATATGTTGGGCCGCCCACAATCCTTCGTGGCCAAGTACGAGGGTGGTGAACGTCGGCTGGACGTCATTGAGTTTCTCGACGTCGCCGAGGCTCTCGGTATCGATCCTTGCGAGCTTCTGGCACAATTGCGTCGCGCTCGTGACCTGTAGATGGCGTGCGCTTTGTTTGGCTGCCAAACTTCACGATTCCCGTCCTTGAGCTCACGGCTCAGGGGATTTGCCCTCGCGAGATGATGCCGTGCAGCCGCTCGCCCTTTGTTGTCTCTGATCTTTGTAGAGAATACTCCGTGGTGAAATCCTCGACAAGAGGGTGGCTTCTCGTGCATGGAAATCCGAGAGGTCTTTGCCCGCAATCTGCGTAGGCATCGTCAAAAAAAGAAATTGTCCCAGGAAGCGCTGGCGCATGAGGCTGGCGTTGACCGAACATATGTTAGCGCACTTGAGCGCTCGGTCTATGCCGCCAGCATTGATACGGTGGCGAAACTCGCCAGAGTGCTCGGAATCGATCCGGCCGATCTACTCAACCCTCATTCTGAATAACTCTGGAAGCGGGGACGAAAACGCGGTTGATGAGACTCGGCCAGAAGGCTTTGAGGCATTCATGCTGCTGACAGGAACGCCCGCGCGCTTCGCAGCCGGCGCTCGTGAACCGAGCCCGCTTTCTTCGGTAAGCTCAGGCGGTCTCGGCCATTCGGCTTCGCCCCTTGGCGTGGGCAGCCCTTCGGGCTGTGACGGCCGCCGCCCTTGCGGGCGGCGCGGTTTGTCTGTTGGCCTTTCCCGGTGGCGCGGGGCGGGCGGCACTCCCTTCTAGACCCGCCGCGGCAGCCCGCAACCCTTCGCGTGCCGCTCAGGGTCCTCCTCTTCGTTCCGGTCCTTCGGATGCGGTCCGCCTACCACGGCGGGCCTTTCCGGTCGCGACTCGCCGCCCACCCCGCTTCCGGGGAAAGGCGCGGCGATTGGTGGGGTTTGGGTGGTCATCGGCGCTTTCCGGTAGGCTTTGGTTGTTGACGCCAACCCATTTCGGAAGGACCACCGATGACCGACGACATGATGAACCTGCGCACGCTCGTGGAGAAGACCCCGGATGCCGA
>NZ_JAMYQD010000032.1:0-47488 GCF_040320665.1 Mesorhizobium sp. M0626
GCCGACACCAGCGTGGTCAAACGGCACATCGTGCTCGAAGGCGATATCCCGTCGGCGATGAACCCGCCGAGCGGCTGCCCGTTCCAGACGCGCTGTCCGCGCAAGCATCTGGTTCCCAGAGATATCTGTGAGCGCGAGGTTCCGCCCATCCGAAAGCTGCCCGGTGGCCATGATATCAAATGCCACCTACCGGACGCGGTCTTCGCAGTGATGGAGCCGGTTATCAAACTCAATCCTAAGCCCGTCGATGACGCGGGGGTGAGAGAGGCGGGATCGGGATAGGATCAATTTGCGGTCGTGTTTGCGCCAGCTGCTGTGCGGCCGTGTCGACGTCTATACAGCCCTCCACGCTATTACGTCGGCAACTCTGGCCGCAACTTAAGCGCGGCGCGCCCTGCCGGGTGCCCCTCCCCACCGGCAGGGCACTACAACCAAACCCATGACCGAGACGAACTTCCGCGAAGCGAGAAGGAGTGAAATGAGACAAGACGTACCAACCGCACACCGCCTCCGATCCGCTGGTCTCAAGCCCACTGCGCAGCGCATCGCACTCGCCAACCTTTTGTTCGGCGGCTGTCAGAGACATGTGACAGCCGAGCAATTGCATGCCGAAGCAATTGAAAACGATACCGTGCTTTCTGTGGCTACTGTTTACAACACCTTGCACCAGTTCACTAATGCCGGCCTGCTCCGCGTTCTTGCAATTGATGGGGTTCGAACCTGGTTTGATACAAACGTTGCGAACCACCATCATTTCTTCATTGAGGGCGAGGGGGTCATCCTTGATGTTGATACACTCCAGCTTGAAATCTTAAATTTGCCACGCCCGCCGACCGGCATGAAGATCGCGCACGTGGACGTCGTCATCCGACTAGTTCGAGAATGAATAGCTGACAAAATTGACTCAACTGAGGGAAGAAATGGCAAGCGCATTCGATTGGCTGCCAAGCTATCTACCAAAAGATTGACAGGGATATACTATGCCAATTTTGAAACGTCCCGCCGAACTCCAGAGCGAAGTGACCGAGTGGCGGCGCCACCTCCACCAGAACCCGGAGATCCTTTTCGCGGTGGAAAATACGGCAGCCTTCGTCGAAAGGAAGCTCAAGGGTTTCGGCGTTGACGAGATCGTGACTGGTCTCGACGAACCGGCGTCGTCGGCGTCATTCGGGGCAGTCTCGGCCCCGGCCGCACCATCGGACTCAGGGCCGACATGGACGCCCTGCCGATCCCCGAGACGAGTGGCAAGCCCTGGACCTCGACTACCGGCAAGATGCATGCCTGCGGCCACGATGGCCATTCTACTCGGCGCGGCGCAATGCCTTTCGGAAACGCGCAAATTCGCAGGGGGCGTCGCCCTCATCTTTCAGCCAGCAGAGGAAGGCGGCGGCGGCGGCAACGAGATGGTGAAGGAGGGCATGATGGAGCGCTTCGCCATAGAGGAGGTCTATGGCATGCATAACATGCCGGGCATGCCTGTCGGCCAGTTCGGCAGCTGCGTCGGCCCGATCATGGCATCCGCCGGCGAATTTACCATCACGATCAAGGGCCGCGGTGGCCATGCGGCTCAACCGCACAAGACAATCGACCCGATCGCGATCGGCGCCCAGATCGTCAACGCCCTGCAGACGATCGCCTCGCGGATGGTCGACCCCCTGGCCTCGGTGGTCGTCTCTGTGACGAAGTTCAATGCCGGTTCTGCGCATAACGTCATCCCTGAACAGGCGGTCCTCCCCGGAACGATGCGAGCGCTGACGCAGGAGGTGCGCGATACCGGCGAGCAGCGGGCCCGCCAGATCGCCGAGAGCATCGCCGGCGCCTATGGCGCGACCGTCGATGTCTGGTCTGGCCGCAACTATCCCGTTACAGTCAACCATCCGGTGGAAACCAGTCACGCGCCTGCCGCCGCGGCAAAGGTCGCCGGGGACGGCAAGGTCAATGTTGCGCTCGACCCGATGATGGGCGGCGAGGACTTTTCCTACATGCTGCTTGCTCGTCCGGGCGCCTTCATCTTCATCGGCAACGGCGATACTGCCGGGCTGCATAATTTGACCTATGATTTTAACGACGACGCGATCCCACACAGGATCTCCTACTGGGTGAAGCTCGCTGAAACGCTGCTGGCCTCTGAGAGACACAGCGAACCGGCGACGCACGCCGACGTCGGGAGCGAAGGTTTTCAACGGGAACGGCAAAAAAATACAGCCAGCCGTTCGTCTGAGTCCATTCAGTGAGTCGAGAATCAGGCCGCCGCCGCATTGCAGAAAACAGGCTAGCCAGAAAAGGACGCAGATATGTCTGTTGAAAAAGTGGACACGCTTGTCGTAGGCGCCGGTCAAGGGGGAGTGGCTATGAGCGAGCACCTGAGCAAGTGCGGGGTGCCTCATCTGGTCCTTGAACGCGGCCGGATTGCCGAACGCTGGCGCTCGCAGCGGTGGGATTCCCTGGTTGCCAATGGCCCGGCTTGGCATGACCGGTTCCCAGGCATGGAGTTCCCGCAGACCGGTCCCAATGGATTTGCCCCCAAGGAGGAGGTCGCCGACTATTTTGTCGCTTATGCAAAGCAGATCAATGCGCCCATCCGCTGCGGCGTGGAGGTGAAGCTCGTGCGAAGAAATGTCGGGCGGTCCGGATTCCGCGTCGAGACGTCGGGCGGCGTGATCGAAGCCAACAGCATTGTCGCCGCGACCGGACCTTTCCAGATCCCCGTTATTCCGCCCGTCGTCCCTGGGAATGCAGGCATGCTGCAAATCCATTCCAGCGCATACCGCAACCCTGAACAACTGCCGAAAGGCGCGGTGCTGGTGGTCGGCGCGGGATCCTCGGGCGTTCAGATCGCTGACGAACTCCAGCGCGCTGGCAAGCGCGTATATCTTTCGGTCGGCCCGCATGATCGCCCGCCGCGCGCCTATCGCGGCCGCGACTTCTGCTGGTGGCTGGGCGTTCTCGGCAAATGGGACCTCGAAACCCCGGGACCCGGCACGGAACATGTGACGATCGCCGTCAGCGGCGCGCGCGGCGGCGAGACAATCGATTTCCGCCGCCTTGCCGCGCAGGGGCTTAAGCTCGTCGGCACGACCAAAACGTATCAAGAGGGCGTGATGGCCTTCGCGCCAGACCTCGCGAAAAACATTGCCCGGGGCGACGCCAACCTGATGTCGCTGCTGGACGAAGCCGACGCCTATGTCGAACGCAACGGTCTCGACCTCCCGGAAGAACCCTCGGCCCGCCGGATCGACCCGGATCCGGACTGCGTGACCAATCCGATCTGCGAGCTCACTCTCGCCAAGGCCGGGATCACGACCATCATCTGGGCGACGGGCTTTGCCGTCGACTACAGCTGGCTGAAGGTCGACGCCTTCGACGAGAAGGGCCGGCCAAGGCATCAGCGCGGCGTTTCGGTGGAACCCGGGATCTACTTCCTGGGACTGCCCTGGCAGTCGCGCAGAGGGTCGAGCTTCATCTGGGGCGTCTGGCATGATGCCAAGCACGTTGCCGACCGTATTTCGACACAGCGCAAATATCTGGCCTACCACGCCGCCGCGACGCGCGAGCCCGTGGACGCCTGACCAAAGATGACAGCGGCCAGCCCGACCTGATGGAGACCACAATGGCGCATACGCGAATTCGCACCTTCAACACCAAGGATACCTATCCCGAGCAGAAGCTCGACAATGATCTCTGCCAGGCGGTCGTCACGCGTGGCGGCCGGACCGTCTATCTGCGTGGCCAGTGTCCGCAGGACCTCGATACGGCCAATACCATCGACAGTCACGATCCGGCCGAGCAAACCCATAAGGTCATGCAGAACATCAAGCAGCTCATCGAGGAATGCGGCGGTACGATGGAGCATTTGGTCAAGGTGGTGGTCTACCTGACCGATGTCCGTCATCGCGAAGCCGTCTACCGGACGATGGGCGAATATATCAAGGGCGTCCATCCGGTTTCGACCGGCGTGGTCGTGTCGGCCTTGGCGCGGCCGGAATGGCTTGTCGAGATCGACGGCATCGCCCTCATCCCTGATGATGGCAACGGCATCATCAGGGACTGAGCGCCATGACATTCTCCATCGTCGCGCGGTGTCGCCGCACGGGCATGTTCGGGGTGGCAGTGTCCTCGTCATCGCCCGCGGTCGCGGCCCGTTGCGCCTATGCTCAGGCAGGCGTCGGCGCGGTCGCCAGCCAGAACGTCACGGATCCGACGCTCGGGCCGCGGGCGTTGGAATTGATGGCCTGCGGCGCTTCTGCGCCGGAAGCCATTGCTATACTCAAACGAACCGGATTCCATATCGAATATCGCCAACTGCTCGCCGTCGATGCCAACGGGGCGGCCGCAATCCATTCCGGCCCGAAAGCGCTCGGTATATGGGCCGAAGCGCGCGGCGAGGACGTCGCCTGCGGCGGCAACCTGCTTGCCAACGACACGGTTCCGAAAGCCATGGTCGGCGCCTTTCTTGGCTCAGAGGGTCACCTCGGCGACCGGCTGATCGCCACGATGCGCGCCGCGCTTCATGCCGGCGGTGAGGCGGGGCCAGTCCGCTCTGCCGGCATGAAGCTGGTGCGTGACGTGTCATGGCCAGTCGCCGACCTGCGTTACGACTGGACCGAGGACTGCCCTATCGAACGGTTGGCTGGGCTGTGGGAGATCTACAAGCCCCAGCTCGATGCCTACGTCACCCGGGCTCTCAACCCGTCCGATGCGCCGAGCTACGGCGTTCCGGGCGACGAATAGACAAGAGTAGTCCGAGAGCGGGACATGAGCGAGCTCGGCCACAAGTACTGGATCAGCAAGGCGGCGGCGATCCAGTTTCGGGGTAAGGCCTTCATAGACTACAAATTCATTGCGTCCCGTCCGGCCAGACCTTGGCAAGCTTAATCGGCAACAGGGGAAACGCTCGCCGAGGTCGCTTCCTGCGCGATGAGCGAATCGATTTCGCGGTGCCGCGGCGCGGCATAGCTTCGAGGTCGGCGTCCCGTGCGCACCAACCCAGTGCGTCCTGATGCGCCTCGCACAGTTCTTTTGGTTACACTCTTCGACAAGTACACAGCGCTGAAGACCACATGGGTACAATACCGCCGCGACAAGGGCAGAAATGGCCGGAAGCGGCACGCAACGGAAATCATGCCTCTACGGTTTACATTGCGACTTCGTCGCCGTCGGACAGGCAGGGAGCATTGCCAAGGCTGCGGAGCTCGTTAACGTGTCACCGCCGACGATCTCGGCCTGACTCGCCCCAATTGGAGACAGAGTTCGCATACAGCTATTTGTGCGTAAGCAGTCACACGCACTGTCGCTGACGGCGGGAGGCAGGGTATTCCTTAAAGAGGCCCGCGCGCGGCTGCTCAGCGACGCCGACGCGCTGACCTTGCCTGTGACCATTCCAACAGCGTCGAAGGGCCGCTCGCGATCGGCTGCCTGCTGACGTTAGCGAAGCTCATTCTCCCTTCGCTGCGGCACAAGTTCGAACAGACGCATCGTGACGGTCAGGATCAAGACAGTTCGAGCGCCATGGAGGCGAACTTCTCGAGATTCTGCAGCGCGGCGGATCGACCTTACCTTGACCTATGGCCTGGAACTCTCCCAGGACATGGCGTTCGAGCCCTTAATAGCGCTGCCCGCCTACCTAATTTTGCCCGGGTGCTACCGCTTGAGAGGTAAGCAATCGTTGACGCCGGAGGAACTCGCGAAGTAGCCTCTGGTGCTTCTCGACTTCCGTTCAGCTTCGAATATTTCCGGTCCGCCTTGCACCTGAAAGCAATTCGGCCAAACATCGCCGGGCGAACCGGCGACATCGCCGTCACCTGCTCGATGGTCGCGAACGGCTTCGTCAACTGGATCGCCAATATGCGAGCGCTGAAAACACTTTCACCCGACGGGAGAGCCGCTGTCCTTCGTGCCCCTCGGCAGTCTGCGGCCGCTCATGATGGGTATAGCCCTGCCAAAGACCCAACACTGCACACAAACGATCCAGGCGTTCATGACCATCGCCGCCGATTCGCGGGCGAACTAGGCGTTTTCGGCATGGATGGTGTCCCGGAAGTCCGGACTGAACCGTTACGCTCCTGCAATTGCTCGGTCAGTCTAGCCCCCGCGCAAGCCGCAAAAGCAGCGCATCGAGCATCGCATCGCAGCGACAAATCTGTTCGATCGTGACGAATTCATCCGGCTTGTGGCCCTGAGCCATCGATCCAGGTCCGCAGATCACGGTCGGCAGGGCAAGGTCGCGGTCGAACAGGCCCCCCTCGGTGCCGAAGGCGACCTTGATCGTGCCGTTGGCTCCGATCAGCGACTTGACAAATTGAACAGCGTCCGAAGCACCGGGCGTGTCGAGGCCCGGATAGGCGTTCACGATGTCAATATCGATCGTGGCTTCAGGTGCCGTCCTCGCGGCGCTCTCGACAATCATCGCGGCCGCATGCTGCAGTCTCGCCATGATGCACTCGGGATTGTCGGTGGCGACGGTGCGGATCTCGAAATCGACGTGGCATAGATTGGGGACGATGTTCAAGGCGACTCCCGCATTCATCTTGCCCACATGAACAGTTGAATAGGGAATGTCGTAGTCGCCGTCCCGGCCGCCTTTCTTTGCAAGGCGGTCCTGCTCTGCACGGAGGGCGGTTACGAAGTCGCAGCCCATGTGAATGGCGTTTAGGGCGAGCGGAGCGAGCGCCGAATGGCCCTCACGTCCGACGCAGGTGGCGCGCGCCGCGATCTTGCCCTTGTGTCCGGTCGCTACCGCCATGCCGGTCGGTTCGCCGACGATGCACAGTAGGGGCCGGACGGGAGTCGACGCCAGCATTTGAATCAGGCTGCGCACTCCGAGACAGCCGACCTCCTCGTCATAGGAAAGCGCAAGGTAAAGAGGGGTGTTCAACTCCATCTTGGATGCGCGCAGCGAGGCTGCCAACGCGGAGGCAATGAACCCTTTCATGTCGGCGGCACCACGACCGTGAAGGCGTCCGTTCCGCTCCGTCATCTCGAAAGGCGGGACGCTCCAATTCTGGCCGTCGACCGGGACGACGTCCGTATGGCCCGACAGCATGATGCCTGCGCGTCGCGTCGGTCCGACGGTGGCAAAGAGGTTGGCCTTTCTCCGGTCCTCGTCCTGAATGAGCTTGAAGGGGATGCCGTGCGCATCAAGCAATTCCCCGATATAGCCGATCAGCTCGAGGTTCGAATCTCGGCTGACGGTCGGAAAAGAAATTAGTTTTCGTAGAATCTCGATGCTGTCCACGATTGGACCTTTCGTTTGAACCGCCGCTATCTAACTAGCACCAGTCACTTGCAAGAGCCGGCGTCGGATTTGATCCATCCGAGATTTGTCTCAGCTTAACCAGCAGATGCCGCTCTCCATCAGACTAATTTAGGCATGTTCTAAAGCGTTCGCCCAGCTGGTTGAATCGAGAGGGATTCCAAAACGCTGCGAACATGATCCATGCTGTATAGAGGCGACCCTATCGAAAGCTTTGTCGATCGATCTGAGGATTCCGACGATTTGTCGGACGGCATTCCGATCAAAAACCGGACGCGATCACTGTCCGGAATCATTGGAATACGCAGTCGATCTTCGCGTTCGGATTCTCGCGGCGTCGCGAAGGGGCTATGCATCGCTCGTGATCTTGTTTCGCTCATTCCGAGCCAGCTGCGCCGCAGCCATGAGATAGTCAACCAGGTGCTTCGCACCATCGGGCAGAATTGAGCGGTCGCTGTGAGAGACGTAGTACCCTCTACCTGAGAGGAGGACGTCACGGCCCACACGCTGGAGGCTTTCTGCCTTTAGTTCGGCGCGCAGCAGCCACACGCTACCCAGAGCAATTCCTTTGCCCTTGATCGCTTCGCCGATCGTCTGCGAGTAGGTCGACAGGGTCTCCACGGGCCACTTTTCAAAACCGCTGAAGGACAGTCCTTGGAACCACACGCGCCAGTCCACCCAATCCGGAGATGCTCGGCCGCAATTCAACAACTTCGGCCTGTGGGAAGGTGGGATATCCTGGATCGTCCGGAGGTCGTCACCGAATTGTCTTGCTACCTTCGGTGCTGCAACAGGTGTCAATTCCTCATCAAATAGCAGAATGGGGTTTCGCCCAGGTAGGACACCGTCGCCATAGGTCACTGTAAGATCATTACCGTCATTAAAGAGGTCTTGCGGGTTGTCTGACGTGATCAGCCGCGTCGGGCAGGCATGTTGGGAAAGCCCGAAGTCGCGGAGATGAGGCGTTAGCCAGAACATGCCGACAGCGGTGTTGGCTCCGATGGACAGTGGCCGCTGCGCTTCCTCGCGCAACGCGCCGACTCCTAGCTGGAGGAACTCCAGGGTCATACTCGTGGTCTGGAACAGCTTATCACCGAGCGGGGTCGGCAAAAGTCGCCTGCCGTCCCGGACGAACAGGCACTCGCCCATCCAGTCCTCGAGCTGCCTGATGCGCTTGCTCACCGCAGCCTGGGAGACGTTCAACTCACCGGCGCTGTTTGTGAAACTTCCCGCTCGATAAGCCGCTTCAAAAAAGATCAATGTATCAAGCGGCGGCAGACTGACACGGTACTTTTTCATAACTGCTGGTTACTCATAAGCGTGAGATTTTCTGTGGTTTACAGGCCTGCGAACCGTCTTAACCTACAACCAAATCAACCTAGCATCCATAGGACATACACATGACTTCACTGCCACACATCGGTTTCGTTGGCCTCGGAAATATGGGGGGACCCATGTGTCTCCGGCTTTTGGCGGCCGGACATTCTGTGATCGCTTTCGACCTCAATCGGGACGCCCTGGACAAAGTGGTCGCCGGAGGAGCCAAAGCCGCGTCTTCGGCTCGGGAATGCGCCGCGGGCGCGCAAATCTTCCTTACCTCACTTCCAAGGCCGGATCACGTCGAGACCGTAATGGCAGGAGAGAATGGAGCCCTTCAAAACTTGGAGCTGGGCAGTATCTGGATCGACTTGACGACAAACCGGAAGGACCTATTGATTCGCCTCGCGGCCGAAGCACCCGAAGGTGTCAGTGTTGTGGACGCTCCTGTAACCGGGGCGGTTGACGGCGCCCGGAACGGAAGACTGACGCTGTTCGTTGGTGGCGACAATGCGTCGTTCGGTCGTGTGGAACCGGTCCTGAAGAACCTCGGAATGGTTATCCACTGCGGTATGCTTGGCACTGGCAATGTCGTCAAGCTCGTCACCAACCAGCTCTGGTTCATCGCCGCGGCAGCGATTGGTGAAGGCTTCGCGACGGGCATCGCTAACGGCGTCGAACTCGGCACCCTCTGGGGCGCGATTCAGAACAGCGTCGGCGATAGTTTCGTTGTACGCCATGACGCGCCATCCATTTTCGCTGGACATTACGACCCGTCGTTTTCCCTCGAGCTCTGCCTCAAGGACCTGCGTCTAATTCAGGAACTCAACCGCAATGTCCGCGCGGCCATGCCTATGACAACTGCCGCCGAAGGTGCTTTCGCCCTCGCTGCAAGCCGCTATGGTGCTGGCGCAGCGGAACTCCATATTGCCAAGCGCATCGAGGATGACGCCGGCCTCTCGATGCGCCTCCAAGGCGATTGGATTCCTCATTGGGAAAAGTAGGCGATGCAGACAAGCAGTCCATATCGAAACGGTCGCGAGGCTGCTTGTCCTTGACCTTGCTGTCCTCGAGGTCGCGAGAAATTCAAAGGAACATCAGTAGGAGAATTCACTGGCTGTGGCCAGGACGAGATCCTCTGCCTTCGAAACGTCAGCTTTCTGGGCCGTTCTGGTTACCCTTTCGCCGCGAGTCCAAGCACAGTAGAAGGTGAACGCACAGCCACCGGGTGCAGAAGCCACCGAGTGTGCTGTGCGGGAAAAGTTTACAAATGGCACATGCCCTCGAATTTTCGGCCAGAGCTCTGCGTCGGGTTACGCTCTATCGCCGACGGCAGGACCCGGTTCTGGGACAGCGCGCCATTGCGCAAGGCACCAGGTTTGCGGGCAGCACAGGGACGTAATGCCAGGGATCATACATCGTCTGGCCGCGCCCGAAGCAGCGGGTATGCTCGCGACAACCACGCCGTCCTGGCGGATGACGATCTTGCCGACATAGGCAATGACCTCGACCGGGCGGCCGACTGCCGTCGACTACGCCGAGTATTGTCTCGATGCCGCACCGTGCATGTGTTCGACACCGAGGCCGGCACCGGATAAAATCTCTCAAAGGCGCTGCGGTATTCGACATCTTGGCCGGCTTCGTCCTCGAACTGCAGCCGGGCGCTCAATTCCTCGCAGGTCTTGAAGCGCAAGCTTGGGGTTCACGTGTAGGGCGCGCGCCAGGCTGCGGGCTGCGTTGTCCCGAGGCGATGAAGTGTTGCACTGGCAATGGGCCAATCAGATCGCCGCCCGGCGCGTCCTCCCAGTCGGTGGCGTCGGTGTCTGCAGCCGGTGGGCCGGAAGTATCCTCTATCATGTACCGCTTTCTGCGGGAGGGGCAGCCTCGCGAGGTGCCCTTATCCCGATCCGTTGATGTCGGACATGCGACACAGCAGAAGGAGAGAAACTATGTTGTTTCGATATGTTTTCCCCTTGGCACGATACATGCGCGTTTTCCGCAAACGTGCCGCGAACTGGGAAAGATTGTTCTATGCCATGTCTAGCAAAAAAGTCGTCGCCCGTGGAACCGCTCGGCCCGCTTCGATGCGAACACATGTCACGCGTCGTGGCTGATGGCAGCATGCCCGCGGGTTTCAGTTATTGGTCCTTCGCGCACGCCATTCTGCGTTTTTTTGCAACCTGCGGCGCCGACATGATTGATGTGCCGCTGATTCAGCCGGCCGACCCGTTCTTGGACATTGCGGGCGAGGGCTTACGGGGCCGCATTTTCCTCACGGGGAGCGACGCTGGCGAGACGCTGTGTCTGAGGCACGAATTCAGGCTTCCGACCTGTCTTGACTACATCAAAACCAGAGTGTCAGCCCCGCGGCGCCGCGCCTATCTCGGAGAAATCTTCCGGCAGTGCAAGGAAACCAACAGCGAATTCCTGGCCGGCCTTGAGGATCTCGGCAACACGGATATTGCAGCGACTGATGCGCGGTTGATCGCGGACGCATATGCATTGCTAGAACAGTTGCTGCCGGGTCAAGAGCTTGCAGTGACAATCGGAGACCAGACGATCTTCGAGGCAGTGCTCGCAGGGCTTGGTCTGCCGCCCATCTGGGAGAGGCGGTTGGTACGAGTCTTCGGAATGCCGGATCAGCTTAACCTGGTGCTCGCGGATTTTGCAAAATCCATGCCCAAGAAGGAGTTCGGGGATTCGCTTACGCCCTTTGTAGTCTGCAGCCACTTGAAGGGGCTGACTGCTCATATCGCTGCAGCTATGGAGCTTGTCGGAATTTCGCCGGCCGTTGGACGCACGCCCGAGGAGATTGCAAGGCGCCACATAGAGAAGGCCGAGCTTGCGCGCGTGACCCTACCACAAGCCACTTTCGATGCCCTGAAGACGTTCCTTTTGATACGGGTTCCGTTCGAACGAGCTCCTAGCGAATTAGCCGACTTCGCCAAGGAGAAAGGGCTGATGCTTGGAGCCGCGCTCGACTGCTTCGCCGCGAGGGCTGAAGCAATTGCGAACCACTGCTTACCGAGCAGCCATATGATTTACGATGCTGGATACGGTCGGCCGCTCGACTGCTATACGGGTCTCGCTTTCCAGATTTCCGTGCCAGAAATCGACCAGCCGTTGTTGGACGGCGGGCGTTACGATCAGCTGCTCGCGCTCCTGGGCGCCCCACCGCCGGTTCGAGGCGTCGGCTTCTCCGTTTGGCTCGACCGGATCCAGAGTTTGGGGCAGTCGATCGCGTGACGGTTTTATTGTCGCTTCCCTCGAAAGGTCGGCTGAAGGAACAGGCACTGGAGGCACTTGCAAGTGCCGACCTGCCGGTTATCCAGGACGGCGACGGACGCAAATACCTGGCGCGCCTTGATGGCCGTGATGATGTCCGCGTGCTATTCCTCTCAGCTCGCGAAATAGCGGTCGAACTCGGGCGGGGAGGGATCGATCTCGGCATCACCGGCGAGGATCTCTTTTTTGAAAGCTGGACCGATTGGAATGGATCGATGGAGATTGTCGCGCGGCTTGGCTTTGGGAACGCTGATGTCGTTGTTGCCGTTCCCGATGTCTGGCTTGATGTACAAACGATGGCAGATCTTGACGATGTTGCGGCGGATTTTCGGTATCGTCACGGCCGGCGACTTCGGATCGCGACGAAATATCGGCGGCTCACACAGCAGTTCTTTAGCAAACAGCACGGCATCCAACTCTACAGGATAGTTGAGAGTCCCGGGGCGACGGAAGGCACGCTGGCGAGGGGCTCCGCCGACGTGATCGTCGACATCATGACGACGGGAGCGACGCTTCGGGCTAACCATCTAAAGGTACTCGAGGATGGAGTCATTCTGCGGTCGGAAGCATGCCTTGTGGTTTCGCGGATTGAGCGACCGGAAGCAGACAAGAGGGTAATCTGGGAGTTTGCGAGAAAGCTAAGCTCTCCCTAACACCGCCTTAATCCCCTTATCCAGAGGCCACAAAATGGATCAGATGCCTACCAAAATTTCTTCCTTTCCACTTCGTCGTCTAAGCGCTTCAGATGCCGAAGCATTCCGGGAACTGCGCCTGGAAGGACTTAAAAATCATCCAAATGCATTTGGCTCATCGTGGGAAGAAGAGGCGGAAAAACCCCTGGCTTGGTTCGTGGAGCAGTTAGAGCAGAATATCATAGTGGCTGGTTCCACGGAAAGTGGTCAACTTGTGGGAATTGCTGCTCTCGGCTTCCACCAGGCGCTGAAGCAACGGCACAAAGGCGTTCTTTGGGGCATGTACGTCCGCCCCAGGGCGCGAGGATCAGGACTAGCTGCAGCTTTGGTCGAGCACTTGTTAGATAAGGCGCGAGGAATGATAGAAGAAGTCCACCTCACGGTGGTCGCATCCAACGAAGCAGCCATTCGTCTCTACACCTACTATGGATTTAGGAAATACGGCCTCGAACGAAAGGCCTTGAAAGTGGGTGAGAGGTACTATGACGAGCTGTGGATGGCTTGTTCCATAAAACGCCATTGACCCCAAAGAGATGTGGAGTAGTAGACGCTGCCTACTACGGAGCGTGGATGGCCACTCGGTAGCTCTCCCTCTCTCGACCGGCACGCGGGTAGGATTGTGTGCCGCTGGAGCGCGGGCTTCCCTTCCAGAACTTCACCGCCGTCAGACCGAGGGGTGTGCGGTGAGGGGGTGACGGCCAGGCTCGAATGCATCAGCACCCCGTAGGTGAGCGCGTTGGGCTGCCCGGCCTTGTAGCCGACACGACCGAATTTATCTACAGCCGCGCGCAGCCGGGCAAAATCGGCTATCTGCCTCCCGCCGGATCGGGACCGCCTAAAGGACATGGAAACTTCTATCATCAGGCGTAGGCGAAGACATAGAAATTCACTCTGTAAGCTCCTCGGCTTCACCAAGACCGTCAACGCTCATCACTGTCAATGACCACGGAATCGGGACCCTGTTTTTTCGATGCCGCTACGCCACGACGTCGGTGCAGCTCCTACATCCGGCATGGGCGACCGGCTTCACCGTGATCGCGAAGCAGGCCCTCGAGCGGGCGGGTATTCACGGCTATGCGCACCACGGCGCGCACCTCTTCCGCCACAGCCTTGCGACCGACCTGCTGCGGTCGGGGCCAGCTTTGCCGAGATCGGCCAGTTGCTTCGTCACCGGAGCATCGACAGCACAAGGATTTATGCCAAGCTCGACATCGAGAAGCTGCGCGAACTGAGCCTGCCCTGGCCGGGAGGTGTCCAACGTTTTCGAACGGCGCTCGAGCGCTATGTGGGCATGCGCCGGGACTGGGATACAACTATCATGGCCCTGCTCGACGGTTGTCGGATTTCGTCACCTTCATGGAGGCTCGTGGCGCCGAGACCACCACCACGGCGTTGGCAATGAAGTGGGTGACGTTGATCGGCCGACAACCGAGTTGGTCCATCCACCTGACCATGACGGAAGTGCCACCTCAAGACGCTGTGCCGCCGGCGCGGCGGGCAAAGCCCTACATCTATATCGATGCTGAGATCACGGCGCTTCTGGCGGCGGCGCTGGCGCTGCCGCCGGCCAACGCCCTCCGTCGCTGTACATATCATTGCCTGTTCGGATTGATAGCGGTCGCCGGGCTACGCCGTTCCGAAGCGCTGGACCTGCGCCGAGACGACGTCGATCTCGACCAAGGTGTCCTCACCATTCGGGAGACGAAGTTCGGCAAGTCGCGGCTGGTCCCGCTCCATGCCACGACGGTCGCCGTGCTGTCGGACTACGCCGCGCGACGCAACGCGCATCTCGTCGCGCCTCGTAGCCCCTATTTCTTTGTCGCCGAGCAGGGCGGCAGATTGCTGCACCAATACGTGCACCGGGTGTTCTGGGAGCTGTCGCGACAGATCGGTCTGCGGCAGCGGGCACAGCGCAATGGTCCGCGGGTTCACGATCTTCGTCACCGTTTCGCCGTCCAGGCCCTGACCAACTGGTATCGTGCGGGCGAAGATGTCGAGCGGGAACTGCCGGTTCTCTCGACCTTTCTCGGCCACGCCAATGTTGGCGACACCTACTGGCATCTATCCGCCGCGCCGGAGCTAATTACCCATGCTGCGCGACTGCTGGGTAAGCGGTGGGAGGTTCGCTCATAAGCGCCTCGAACGATTTAGCCGTGCTGATCGAGCGGTGGTTCACCGATCGGCTCATGGCGACATCGAGGCGTAAGCTCCAACACCATCGCCCCCTATCGCGACACCTTCCGGCTCCTGTTTGCATTCGCGCAGACACGCCTTGGCAGGTCTCCGACGCAGTTGACACTGCGGGATTGGACGAGCCTTTCGTCGGCGCATTTCTGGAGGACTACCTCGAGACACTGCGGTCCGCCTCAGTGAGAACCCGGACCCCCCGCCTCATCACAGCCATTCGGTCTTTCTTCAGATATGCGTCGTTCGAGGAGCCGGCTCATAGCGCTTAGATTCAACGCGTGCTCGCGATCCCGAGCAAGCGATGCGACAACCGATAGCTTCAGTTTCTCACCAGGCCCGAGATTGAAGCGATCCTGGCCTGTCCGGATCGCAGCACATGGCTGGGACGGCGTGATCACACTCTGCTGTTGCTGGTGACCTGGGACCCTTGTTCCCTCCAGTTCAATGGAGAGTCCGGAGTTTCATTTCTGGCCTCATGCGGCCTGTTTTTCCAGAGCCATTTTGATGGCGAATTCGATGGGCGTGATGTTGCCCAGGGCTGAGTGTGGTCTGTTCTGGTTGTAGTCCTCCTTCCATAGATCGATTGCTGCCCGTGCTTGCGTGAGAGTGGAGAACAACGTTTCGTTCAAGCATTCGTCGCGAAATCGGCCGTTGAAACTCTCCACGAATCCGTTTTGCATCGGCTTGCCGGGCGCGATGTAGTGCCATTCGACGCCGCCTTCCTGGCACCATTTGAGGATCGCCATCGACGTTAGCTCGGTGCCATTGTCCGAGACGATCGTGCGAGGCCTGCCGCGGCGGGCGAGGATGGCATCCAGCTCCCGAGCGACGCGGGCGCCCGACAGCGATGTATCCGCGACCAGCGCCAGGCACTCGCGCGTGAAGTCGTCGACGACGGCCAGAACCCGGAACCGGCGTCCGTCCGTGAAGGCATCGCTTACGAAGTCCAGGCTCCAGCGCTCATTCGTCCGACCCGGCGCGATCATCGGCCGTCTTGTTCCCAAGGCCCGTTTGCGGCCGCCACGCTTGCGGACCTGGAGCTTCTCCTCCCGGTAAAGCCGCCGCAGCTTCTTCTGGTTCATCACGATCCCTTGCCGTTCAAGCATGATGTGGATGCGCCGGTAGCCAAAGCGGCGGCGCTCGGCAGCCACCGTCTTCATCGCGGCTCGAACGGCGGCATCGTCCGACCGGATGCTTGTGTAGCGAACGCTTGAGCGGTCGACGAAAAGAGCCTTGCACGCCCGACGCTGGCTCACCCCATGCCGATCGCAGGCGTGGGCCACAGCGCATCGCTTGGCATCGGGCGTCACCATTTTTTGCGGCGACATCCTTCAGGATGGCATTGTCCAGCATCTGCTCGGCCAGCAGCTTCTTCAGCTTGGCGTTCTCCTCTTCAAAAGCCTTCAGCTTGCGCGCATCGGAAACGTCCATGCCACCGAACTTGGCCTTGTATTTGTAGAAGGTCGCTTCCGAGATCCCATGCTTGCGGCAGACATCGGCGGTCTTCATACCCGCCTCCTGCTCCTTCAAAATCGCGATGACTTGTTCTTCCGTGAACCGTGAACGCTTCATTCGTCCGTCTCCTTGAGTGGGACAGACTCTACCAAAAACTGGAGGAGGTTCAGGGTCTCAGGTCACTGGCCGCGCAAACAGGCCTGCGGGTCTCGGAAATCATCGATCTCAACCGGGATCCGGTCGTGCTGGGGCACGGTGCCCACGTGCGATGCGTTGGCAAGGGCCGCAAGGAGCGAAGTACGGCGCTCACCAAGGTTGCACAGCAAGCCCTTCGGGGCTGGCTCAACGAGCCCAGGAAACGGGGCGCAACGGCTCTCTTTCCGAACATGCACGGCGGCGGGATGCTTGCGTAATTCCATCCACTCTCTCTTGAGCGACAGGTCGCACGGGCGCGAGCGTCGATATTTCCCCAGGTATTCTGTAGCTGATGCCTATGGCGGCCACGGCCACCCTTCAAGGTGGATCGCGATCCCGTTCCGCTGACCCCGGCACCATCCCCCCCTGAGGTGCCTGTTTGTCATGTACCATGAGATACAAACCAGTCGCAATGACAGCGCTGCTCACAACGGACAGTGTCGTAATCGCGTCGCCATACAACCATTTTCCAAGCATAGAGGAAATCACCGGGGACGAGCTGTATACATAACATGATGCCCTCGTCGGACCAACGGACGAAACCGTAACGTTAAAAAGCCAGTACCCCAATGATGACGACACGACACCCATGAACAGTATTACTAGCCACAGTTCCGCAAATGAGGACTTAGCTGCGGGCACATTCGACCAGTCTGCTATCGGTATCAAAATACCACAAGCCGTCAACGTCATGTAAAAAGTCAATGTAATCGGGAGATATCGGCGGCTTAAGGCGCTGGCAACAAGCCCATTTGTGACAGAGCAGCACACGGCGATCAGCATCAAGTAATCACCATAACTCAACCTAAGTGCGCTGATGCGCTCCCAGTCTCCCTTAAACAGTAGCAACAGAGCGCCGCCAAACGACAAAAGGCCACCAACATAATCAGTTGCCGATAACCGCTCATTCATGAGGATGGCGGCCACAATTGCTGTTATGGCGGGGCTCAGGGAGCTAATTATGGCGACATTAGCCACTGTGGTGCTTTCAAGACTAAGCAGTGAGAAGTAGGCGTATCCAACGATCCCAGTCGCGCCAAGTGCCACCATCGGCAACAGGTCTCTTGGCGCAACCGCTATTGATTTCAAACCTTTCAAAGTAACCAAAGCCGACAGAACAACCAGTGCAATGAGCGACCGTAGTAGAATGATAGATATTGGATCTAATGACGCTGATACGAACTTCGCAGCAATCGTGCTGCCGGCAAAGATGGTGGCCGTTACCAGGCTAAGGAGATACCCATTGAAGCTAGCCCGCGGGTCTACGATCGACCCTTCTGTAGTGCGTTGCACAGGTAGCACGAGTCACACCTGAGTATTGAAAGCAAGAAGCGTTCGTTCCTTAAGGATGTTAACGCTCCAATCCTTGTTCCATTCGAACCTCTCCCGCCATTCAGATCCCCATTCAATGGGAGGAAAGTCGAAGTCTATAAAATAGCCCTCGTCGTAAAAAGCCTCGCGAGCTTGGCGAATGCTAGTTAGATCAGTGATGGCCAGATCCTGAATTACTACTAATCGCGCACCGGTCGCCCGAACCATAGATTCAATGAAATCGTCTTTCGGTTCAGGAATATAGAAAAGAACGCCGCTGAGGTACAACGCGTCGAACGCACCAAGATTACCAATCTTGTCAACATCATTCCAGTCCACCACAGAAAAATGAATCCTTCGGTCGCTGGAGTACCTTTTTGCCCCCTCCTCAACTGCTCTAGAACAAATATCTATACCAAGGTATTTCTCCAACGTTTCGTGATTAAGATGAGGAACTACGTTTCCGTGATGGGCTCCGATATCAAGGACCTTCTTACAATTGCTATCCGATATAATCTTCCCCGCGTGCATATACAGAATCCGCGCCTCATCTGAGTCGAGATAGTAGTAATGACCTTCGTCATACCACCGGTTCAGTTTTTCTTCAATATTCACCATTAATTTTCCTCAAAAAGGACCAGGACGCTTGGCCTAGATCATTTGACATTTCTCCTGTCGCCATTTTGGCGAATATATCGTGGAAATATATCTGTCACCACCGTCCGGTAGAATAGTCACAATATTAGCGGGTCGGTTCGACGAACAGGAAAGGTACTTAACAGCAGCCGCAACCGCGCACCCGGCAGAGCCTCCGACGAAGAGCCCCTCCTGCCGCGCCAATTTAATGCACATTTCAAAAGACTCCACGTCGGACACGCTGATGACTTGATCGACAAGCGTTGGGTCAAACAATGTAGGAAAAAAGGAGCTTCCAATTCCTTCCACGAGGTATGGTTTTGGAGTGAGTTCTTCCGGCGGACATCTCAGAATACTGCCAATTGGATCAGCAATTATGATCCTTATTTCCGGCCTTCTCTCTTTCAAAAAACGAGCTACTCCCATCAGAGTGCCCCCCGTACCGAAGCCTGCGACGACCGCGTCAATTTTCCCGGATGTTTGTTCCCAAATCTCAGGACCCGTAGTGCGATAGTGTGCTTCCGGGTTAGCCGGGTTGCTGAATTGATCAATATAAAAATGATGGTCTTCGTTGCCCAATGATTGCGCCGTATTTAGCCAGAACTGTGGGTCGGAATGGTCCACGTTAGACGGGCAGATTATTACTTCAGCGCCCCACGCTTGCAACAAGTTGACTTTGTCTGGACCAAATTTATCAGTAAGAACACACTTCAAGCGGTATTGTGACCCGGCCACTGCTGCTAATCCAACTCCTGTATTTCCTGCCGTTGCCTCGACCAGGACCGATGTATGAGGCACAATTTGCCGGGCTTGCTCTGCTGCTCGGATCATCGCAATTGCGGCCCGATCCTTTACGGAACCCGTCGGGTTCATAAATTCACATTTGGCCCAAAGATTGTGAGATACATGGGCAGTAAGACTTCCTATTCTTACAAGCGGTGTATTTCCGATAAGGCCGGCTATTTCTTTCGACGGGATGGGCGCGCGCGGAGCGTGGGCCCCGGCCTTTTCTTGTGCATTCGTCACGACCGTCTCCATTTTAACCGTTGCATTCCACCTGTGGATTCACTGGGGGGCTTCCCCTGACCCACAAACGCACAATTTCCGAAGCAAAGAGCAAGAACCCGTCGTCCACTTGCATAGTTTCCAGGACCGCAAACCACATCGATTACGCTATGCAACCAGATTTTCCGTCTCATCCAGGAGAAGCGCGGTGATCGCGCCATCGATACGACCGTCAATGTCGCGAAAGATGTTTTCGCAGTCGATGAGCGGACCGTACAGCCGATAGTCTTCAAAGAGCGGTCAATCAAGTTGAGCAAGAGCTCAGCACGTGTGTCGTCGTCTGGCCTGTGGCCCTGGGCAGGCAATTCTTCCCTGAGCTCGCTGCCGTTGACCAACGCTCCATCCAAAGCGTTTGCCAGGTGGCGGCTGGTGCCGCATTCTTGTGACTTGGTTGAACGTCGCGGTCATCGTTGATTCGGTCACATTGGCTATGGAGATGGGCGATTGCAACATGGGGCCTGAAAGTGGAATCCTGTTCATAGTGCTCAATCCGCAGTGAATCCCATGATGATTGAGGCGCTCTCGCATATCGAATACCGTCCTTCTGCGTGAAAGCGGCAACACTGACTCCCGCCTGCCCACGATGTGCAAGTTTCGGGACCATGTGCTTGAGCCGATCATAAGCCGTCGCCCCTAAATTGCTTGAGGGGCATAGAAACGCTGCGGCAACACCGGTCATGCATCACTTCCTCTCGTTAATGAACCGATGTCCCGGTCCAGCCCTTACCAAGCAAACGTCGTGCCAGCCTGAGGCGTCCCGGCTCGCCCGGTCAGGGCGGAATGCGAGCCGTTTCGCACACCAACAGTTGATCTCGCGTGGTCCGATTCCCGACATAATGTTTGAAGCACAACGCGATACGGCTGCACGGCACGTTGCAGCGTTCGCGGGCCAACTGCCACGCCTTGCTCGGTCAAAAAGTCCTGGCGCACCACGTCCGCATTGCGGCGATGCGGAATCAACCTCTCGCGCAGCCAACCTTCAAGGCCATCGGGGTGATCATACGGGTTGGGGGCACCCCTGCTTCGTAGAAGTCGCGTCAGCAGACGCCTCGCGGCCCTGGTGTTGCGGCGCGTCTGGACGATCTCGCCGAGCACATAGCCGTCATGATCAACCGCTATCCACAACCAGCATTTCTGACCGTTGATGCGCACCACGACATCACCGAGGTGCCAGATATCGTCTTTCGTCCGCGCCTTGCGGCGTATGCGGCGCGTATAACCAGGGCCGTGCTTTCGGCACGATAGGCGGATGGTCTCGTAGGAACGACGGATCCCGCGATCAAGCAACATTTCCTCGACCGCGCGCAAGCTCAGATTGAAGGGGAAGTAGAGCCAGACAACGCGGGCTACGATTCGATCGGACAGCGGTGGTTCTTGTAGGTCGGTGCACTCACTGTCATAGGCGCGCTGCTGCTACAACTCCTTACCCCTCAATCAATGCGATACCACCGTGCCGATGCCTGAGAGTGCGGTTGATGCTGACGGCCGTTTGCTGGACGCCCGCGTACAAATCGCTGGATTTTAAACAAAGTTGCCAAGCCGCCATAGACTTGGCGCGCCAATCGCGGCCGGTCCTGCTGTCGGTTTGTTGTTTACGCGGAATGGGCAAGAAGGAAGGATTGTCCAATTTGCGGCGCTAGAGCGACTGAATGGTATTCTGGTCGTGGCAGAAGATCCTGCGGCTCTCAAGCAGGTCCGCCAGGCGGTCCTCAAACTGGATAGTGCGCCGCAGGCGACGGCAAACATTCACGTGCGTCCACTGCTGTACCGGCGGGCTTCGGACGTGGCGAACGTACTGGCGCGAACCTTCGGCGCTGAGGCGCCCAGTGCTGTCTGGCGTGCAAAGCCCTCGGGAACGCTCGGCAACCTGTCGGTGGCAATTGACGCATCCGATCGAGCCAGCTTGCCGGTCAACGTGTCAGCTTCGCCGGCCGAAATGCCAGATGCGACCGTCTCCACAACGGATTCGGCGGACGAAACGGTCGTGTCAGCGAACCTTCTGGCCGAGCGTTTTTCCTCCATGTGCGTTGGTGCGCAAGGCTCGAACGAGATCCTCGGGATGCACTCCATGGTGTCGATCATGTTCGGCACACAAGGAAAGGGCGGCATTGCTGCCGCCCTTTCCGCTGTAAGTTGATAGGGGCTGGATTAAAAATCCATACCGCCCATACCGCCCATGCCGCCCATGCCACCGCCGCCCATGCCGCCAGGCATGCCGCCGCCAGCCGACTCCTTCTTGGGAGCCTCCGCGATCATGGCTTCGGTGGTGACGAGCAGGCCGGCGACCGAAGCCGCGTCCTGGAGAGCGGTACGAACGACCTTGACCGGGTCGACGATGCCCATGGCGATCATGTCGCCATACTCGCCGGTCTGGGCGTTGTAGCCGTAGGTCGCGCCCTTGTTGTCGAGGATCTTGCCGGCAACGATCGAAGCTTCAGCACCTGCGTTCGAAGCGATCTGACGGGCCGGAGCCTGCAGCGCACGACGAACGATGTTGATGCCGGCGGCCTGGTCGGCATTGACGCCGGTGACCTTGATGTCGGCCGAAGCGCGCAGGAGAGCGACGCCGCCGCCTGCAACGATGCCTTCTTCCACGGCCGCGCGGGTCGCGTTGAGGGCGTCATCGACGCGGTCCTTCTTTTCCTTGACTTCGACTTCCGTCGCGCCGCCGACGCGGATCACCGCGACGCCGCCCGCGAGCTTCGCCAGACGTTCCTGCAGCTTCTCCTTGTCGTAGTCCGACGTGGTCTCTTCGATCTGCTGCTTGATCTGGGCAACGCGGCCCTGGATCTCGTCCTTCTTGCCGGCGCCGTCGACAATGGTGGTGTTCTCCTTGGAGATCGACACCTTCTTGGCGCGGCCGAGCATGTTGAGGCCGACATTCTCGAGCTTGATGCCGAGGTCTTCCGAAATGACCTGGCCACCGGTGAGGATGGCGATGTCTTCCAGCATGGCCTTGCGGCGATCACCGAAGCCCGGCGCCTTGACGGCGGCGATCTTCAGGCCACCGCGCAGCTTGTTGACGACCAGCGTGGCCAGAGCCTCGCCTTCGACGTCTTCCGAGATGATGAGCAGCGGCTTGGAGGTCTGCACGACGGCTTCGAGAACCGGCAGCATGGCCTGAAGGTTGGAAAGCTTCTTCTCGTGCAGGAGGATGTAGACGTCCTCGAGCTCGGCAACCATCTTGTCGGCGTTGGTGACGAAGTAGGGCGAGAGGTAGCCGCGGTCGAACTGCATGCCTTCGACGACTTCCAGCTCGGTCTCGGCGGTCTTGGCTTCCTCAACCGTGATGACGCCTTCATTGCCGACCTTCTGCATCGCTTCGGCGATCATCTTGCCGACCGACTCGTCGCCATTGCCGGCGATCGTGCCGACCTGGGCAACTTCCTCGGAGGTCTTGATCTTCTTGGCAGCGTTGCCGAGAGCCGCGACGACTTCGGTCACGGCCAGGTCGATGCCGCGCTTCAGGTCCATCGGGTTCATGCCGGCGGCAACCGCCTTGTTACCTTCCTGGACGATCGACTGCGCCAGAACGGTCGCGGTCGTGGTGCCGTCGCCGGCGATGTCGTTGGTCTTCGAAGCAACTTCGCGGATCATCTGCGCGCCCATGTTTTCGAACTTGTCGGAAAGTTCGATTTCCTTGGCGACGGTGACGCCGTCCTTGGTGATGCGCGGTGCGCCGAACGACTTGTCGATGACGACGTTGCGGCCCTTGGGACCGAGGGTCACCTTCACCGCGTCGGCGAGGATGTTGATGCCGTGAAGCATGCGCTCGCGGGCGTCGCGGGAGAATTTTACGTCTTTGGCAGCCATTTTTTAGCTCCTGGCAGGGGCTTGCGATCAAGCCCGAAATTCAGTTGACGGTGAGGCCGATAATCAGCCGATGATGCCCATAATGTCGGATTCCTTCATGATCAGAAGGTCTTCGCCATTGAGCTTGACTTCGGTGCCCGACCACTTGCCGAACAGGATGCGGTCGCCGGCCTTGACGTCCAGCGGGACCAGCTTGCCGGCTTCGTCGCGAGCGCCGGAGCCGACGGCGATGATCTCGCCTTCCTGCGGCTTTTCCTTCGCCGTATCCGGGATGATGATCCCGCCGGCGGTCTTGGATTCGGATTCGACCCGGCGTACGACCACGCGGTCATGCAGCGGCCGGAAATTCGACTTTGCCATTTTTGGATTTCCTTGGTGCGGATGTTGAACGGTGCTCCGTTGCCGGAGCATGCCTAGCACTCAGCCGAAGCGAGTGCTAACGCGGCAATGAGATAAGCCGCAGGCTCCTGCTAGTCAAGACGGAAGAGCAAAGAGCAAAGAGAAAAGAGAAGACAGCAAAGAGCAGCCAGCAAAGAGCGTGTAAGCATCGAGCCTTTTATGTGAACAATGTCGGGTATCCGACATATATGGGGCGGCTCACCCTTTGTAATTGAGCTTTATTCAGATGGTACGATTGGTGCAACGGGTGTTGCATTTGAACTCATCCAGAGGCTCGCACGGGTCGTGCTGCGTCAGCTTGGTCATGTCGAGCTTCAGAAGGCCATTTTTTGGCATTGGTTCTGTTGCTCCTATTGCCATTCATGACCAATCCTGCGCGCGTGAGCCGGCCGGCTAGATTCCAACCACGAGAGCGCCGCCGCTGAGACCCGCACCCGCCGCCGCCAGAAGGATTTTCTCTCCTGGCTGGAATGGCTTCATCTGGTTGGCGAGCGAGAGCGACAGCGGGACCGTCGCGGCCGAAGAGTTGCCGTATTCGGCAATCGTCTTGACAATTGCTTGGTCCGCAATGCCGAGGTTTCTTCCGACCGCGCCGAAAATCCGAGTATTGGCCTGATGCGGCACAAACCGGCCGACATTGTGTGGCCGCACTCCCGCAGTGGCTAGCGCGGCTGTCGAGCAATCGGTCATCATCTCGACGGCCTTTGCGAACACTTCGGGCCCGTCGGTCATCGTCATCCGGGTCTGCCCGAGGTCGAGGTCGCCATGGAACGGCGTGTTGCTTCCTCCTGCGGGAATCTGGATCAGCCCGTAGCGCGAGCCGTCCGAAGCCACCGAGGCACCGAGAATGCCCCGATCAGCATCATCGCACTGACCGATCACCAGGGCGCCGGCGGCATCGGCGAACAAGACTGAGCTCGCGCGCTCGGCTGGATTGATGCGGCGGCTGAGGATGTTGGCGGCGATGACCAGCGCTGGTTTGCCATGCAGGCGGGTGAACCCGTCCGCAAACATGAGCGCATAGATGAAGCCGGCGCAGGCGCCGGTCAGATCGACCGCGCCGGCGCGGCCAAGGCCAAGCTTGTGTGCGACCAGCGGCGCGCTTGGCGGCAGAAGATGGTCGGGCGTCGAGGTGGCAAGCAACAGCAGACCGATGTCGTGGCGCGCAATACCGGCGTTCACCAGCGCCATGTCGCCAGCCCGGGTGGCAAGACCCGACAGCGTGTCTTCGTCCGTTGCCCAGAAGCGCGAACGGATTCCGGTACGCCTTTCGATCCAGCCCGGCTCGAGGCCGAGATTGCTCTCGATCTCGGCATTGGCCACCTTGCGCCCAGGCACGTGATGGCCAAGTCCGAGAATGCGCGACGACTTGCTCATGGCCTTGACCCGAAGCGTTCCCCGGCCTCCTCGATGGCGTCATAGAGTCGTTCGAGCTCGTCGCCTGCGATGCAATAGGGTGGCAGAAGGTAGAGGACATTGCCGAGCGGGCGCACAAGCAGGCCGCGCTCGAGGAAGAAAGCGCGCAGCTTCGGACCAATCTCGGCGAGATAACCTGCTGAACCGGTTCGCAGGTCGAGCGCCGCGATCGTTCCCGTGGCTCGACAGTCGGCAAAATATGGATTGTCCCGAAAGCGTTGCAGCCCGACGGCCTGCATCACGCTCAATGCCGTGATCCGCCCGGCCACTGGCTCGTCGCGCCAGATCTCGACATTGGCGAGTGCTGCCGCACAGGCAATCGGATTGGCGGTGTAGGAGCTCGAATGGAAAAACGTCTTCTTCCGGTCCTCGGAATAGTGCGCCCGGAAGATGGCATCGGTGACAAGCGTTACGGCCAGCGGGATGGTGCCGCCGGTCAAGCCTTTGGAGGTGCACAGGATATCTGGAGAAATCGATGCCTGCTCGCAGGCGAACATGGTTCCGGTGCGTCCCCAGCCGGTCATCACCTCGTCGGCGATCAGCAGCGAGCCGGAGGCCTCAGTGATCTTCTTCAATTCGGCCAGAACCGATGCTGGATACATCAGCATGCCGCCGGCGCCCAGCACCAGCGGCTCGACGATCAAGGCTGCGGCTCGTCGATCGCGGGTCACAGCCTCGAAACGATCCAGCGTCTCCTGCTCGTGCCCCGCGGCCGGAAAGGGGATGATGTCGACCTCGAACAGCAAGGGTTCATAGGCGGCGTTGAACACGCCACGCGCACCGACGCTCATCGTTCCAATCGTGTCACCATGATAGCTGTGCTCCATGACGACGATGCGCGAGCGCGGCGCGCCGATGTTGCGGAAATAACCGAGCGCCATCTTCAGCGCGACTTCGACTGAGGTCGAGCCACTGTCGGAATAGAACACCCAGTCGAGTCCAGCGGGAGCGAGGCCGACAAGCGCCTTGGCCAAGCGCTCTGCCGGCTCGTGCGTGAAGCCCGCAAAGATAATCTGGTCGAGGCTCGACGCGGTTGTCTCGATTGCCTTCATGATGCGGGGATGGCGGTGGCCATGTGTGACGACCCACCAGGAGGAGATGGCGTCCAGGATGCGGGCGCCGTCGGCCCTGTGGAGATAGGCGCCCTCAGTCAGGACGATTTCTGGGATCGCAGGCTCGAGTGCGTGCTGGGTGAAGGGATGCCACACATGAGACTGCGACATCAGTCACCTCCAGTAATCGAGGCGAAGGCGAAGCCGGCAACCATTGCGTCCCTCAGTGTTTTGCCCGTCAGCACATCGAGGTGCGGCAGCCTGCCGAGCTGCGGGGCACCGCTGAATTCCACGATGGTCCGTTGCGTATCGGCCATCTCATCGCCGATGAAAGCGATGCCCGCCAACGGGATGGAGCGGGCGCGGAGCGCCTCGACCGATAGCAAGGTGTGGTTGATGGTGCCGAGTGTGGTGCGGGCGCACAGAATAACGGGCAGCCGCCATTCAGCGAAGATGTCGATTAACCTTGTGCGCCGGTTGAGCGGCACCATTAGGCCGCCGGAGCCTTCGATGACGAGCGGCGTCGGTAGGACGGGAAAAGCAAGATCGGCAGCCTTGATCGCCACGCCGTCGATCTCGGCCGAACGATGCGGCGACAGCGGGCTCCGCAAGCGGTAGGCTTCCGGCAGCACGCGCTCTGAGGGCAAGCCGGCAAGCCGCGCGACAACCTCGCTGTCGGTCTCGCCGTCGAGGCCCGATTGCACCGGTTTCCAGTAAAAGCCGTCCAGCAAACCGGCGAGCCCAGCCGCAAACACGGTCTTGCCAACTCCGGTATCCGTTCCGGTGATGACGATGCGTTGGGTCATATCGCCTCCGGTGATGTTTGGGCCAACACCTCGACCAGCGCCTCGACCATGGCGGAAATGTCGGCTTCGCCAATATTGAGCGTCAGTGAGATGCGCAGCCGCGACGTGCCCTCGGGCACGGTCGGAGGACGAACGCCGCGTATGTCGAAGCCGCGGGCCTGAAGGCGCGCCGCCACTGCCATGGTGCGCCTGACATCGCCGATTACTAAGGGCTGGATCTGAGAGCCACTTGGTGTCACACCCCAGCGATTGACCAACCGGCCGGCGCTGGCGACGCGTTCATGCAGCTGAACACGCCGCATAGGCTCGTCGGCGAGCATTGCGAGTGCCTCGCGCGCCACGACCGCCATCAGTGGCGATGGCGCGGTTGCGTAGATGAATGGCCGGCAACGGTTGATCAGATATTCGCACAGTGCCCTCGGCCCGGTGACGAGCCCACCAGATGCGCCGAGCGCCTTGCCGCAGGTGTGGAGCGCTATGATGTTGTCGCGGCCCTCGAAAGCGGCGGCAAGCCCCCGGCCATCCGGTCCCCAGACGCCGGTGGCATGCGCCTCATCAATGACGATGAATGCGCCGTGCCGATCGGCAAGTGCGACCAGGCTCTCCAAAGGCGCGCAGTCGCCATCCATGCTGTAAAGGCTTTCCACCGCGATCCAGACGCATCCCATGCCGCCTGCGACGCGCCAACGTGTAATCGCATCCTCGACAGCGGTGGCGTCGTTGTGCGCGGCCAGCACGAACTGTGCGCGCCCGGCCTGCGCACCCTCATGCATGCTGGCATGGGCGAGCTCATCGACAACCAAAAGATCGCCCTTCTGCGGCAGGGCGCTCAGCAGAGCGAAGTTGGCGATGTAGCCGCTGCCGAAGAACAGCGCGCGGTCGGCTCCAAAGAATGCCGCCGCGTCTGCCTCGAGCTGCTCGTGTTCCGGTGCATTGCCGCGCAACAGCCGCGACCCGGTGGCGCCAACCGGCGTGCCCCGCGCAATCGCCGCCACAACCGCATCGCCAAGTCTTCTGGACGCGGCCAGCCCGAGATAGTCGTTCGACGAGAAGTCCAGCCCGGCGCGGGGCGAAAGCGTCCGCAGCCGGTCCTTGCGCGCTAGCCCCTGCAAGGTCGCATCATAACGGGCAAGCGGCGCCCCGTTCATTGCGCCTCGAGTTCCATCGGATCGATGCCAAGGCGCCGGAACAGCAGGGTATCCTTGTCCTCACCGGGATTGTCCGCCGTCAGCAGCGTGTCGCCGAAGAAGATCGAGTTGGCGCCGGCAAAAAAGCACAGCGCCTGCATCTCGTCAGTCATCGCAGTGCGGCCGGCGGACAGACGGACATGCGATTTCGGCATCATGATGCGCGCCAGCGCGATCACGCGCACGAATTCGATCGGCTCAATGGGCTTGGCGTCTGCAAGCGGCGTACCGGCGATCGGGATCAGCATGTTGATCGGAACGCTTTGCGGATGTTCCGGCAGATTGGCCAGCGTCACCAGCATGTCGATCCGGTCCACCGGCTCCTCGCCCATGCCGACAATGCCTCCACAGCAGACCTTGATGCCGGATTTGCGAACGTGGTCAAGCGTCTCGAGCCGCTCGGCAAAGCTCCGCGTACCGATGATCTCGCTATAGTAGCGTTCTGACGTATCGATGTTGTGGTTGTAGTAGTCGAGGCCCGCCTGCTTCAGTCGAGCGGCTTGCTCAAGATCGAGCATGCCGAGTGTCATGCAGGTCTCCAGGCCCAGCGCCTTGACGCCTTCGACCATCGCCACCACCGCATCCATGTCGCGCGCCTTGGGGTTTCGCCAGGCCGCGCCCATGCAATAACGGGTGGCGCCGGCATCACGCGCCTTGGTCGCTTCGGCGATGACGCGCCTGACATCCATCAGCTTGGACGCCTCCAACCCGGTTTCGTGACGCGCCGACTGGCTGCAATAGCCACAATCCTCCGGGCATCCTCCGGTCTTGATGCTGAGCAGCCGGCTGAGCTGGACCTTGTTTGGATCGAAATTCTGGCGGTGCACCGTTTGCGCCAGGAAGAGGAGATTGTTGAAGGGGGCATGGTAAAGTGCCTGAGCCTTCTCCAAGGTCCACGCTCCAGGGTCAGGGGGGTCAAGAGATTTGGCCTGTGGCGGTGTCTGCGTTGAACTTGCCGTTTGCATCTCCATGCTGTTCCTCCGGTCTGTCTTGCGGGTCTTTGCTATCTGACTATGATGATCGGAAAGGACAGTTGACCCAATCCTGTTCGTTACTCAGACAATCATGAGCCCCGATGGTCGAGGCCGATATCCAGGATCGGCGCGCTGTGGATGAGTCGGCCGACCGAAATCAGATCAACGCCGGTCGCGGCAACCGCTCGCGCTGTATGCGACGTGATCCCGCCAGAAGCCTCGGTGATAGCGCGGCCACCGACCATTGCGACGGCGCGGCGAAGATCGGGGAGGGACATGTTGTCGAGCAGAACCGCATCGGGAGCGAAGCCAAGTACCTCCTCCAGCTGGGCCAGAGTATCGACTTCGACTTCGATCTTGACGAGATGACCGGCCGCTCTTCGTGCTCGCTCGAGCGCTGGCCGGACGCCGCCTGCGATGGCGATGTGGTTGTCCTTGATCAAAATTGCATCGTCCAGGCCGAAGCGGTGATTGGACCCGCCACCTGCGCGCACGGCATACTTTTCGACTGCCCGCAATCCGGGCGTTGTCTTGCGGGTGCAGACGATCTTCGCGCCATATCCACGAACCGCAGCGACGATCGATGCCGTTGCTGTGGCGATGCCGCTCAGATGGCACAAAAAATTGAGTGCCGTCCTTTCCGCTGTGAGAATGGCTCGGGCCGGGCCAACCACTGATGCAATGACCTCTCCATCCACGACATTGCAGCCGTCTGTCCGCTCCACGGAGATTTCGACACCAGGATCAATCATGCCGAAAGCGAGCATCGCCAGATCGATGCCGGCGACAACTCCGGACTGTCGCGCCACCAACACGGTTCCCGCTTGGTATTCCTTCGGGACGATGGCGTCCGTGGTCAAGTCGCCGGCTCTGCCAAGGTCTTCAAGAAGAGATGCCCGTACAAGCGGCTCAAGCAGGACCGTGGGGAGCGGTGAGAGCATCATCACTTTGCACCTTCGGAGCTTGGCGAGTGTCCGAGTTCCCGCGCAGCCGCCAAGGCGGCTTCGAGCGTGATTTCGGACCGTCGGGCGGCAGTCGCATGATGAGGAAAATCTGTCCGGTAATGAGCGCCGCGGCTTTCTTCGCGCAACAAGGCGGCAACAGCAATCATTAGCCCGACAGCCGCCGGATCCGAGACCGCATCCTTGCTTTCGGCGAGCGGCAATAAGGCACGCGCGGCTGCTTTCAACGCTTGACCATCCCGGACGATGCCGAGTGCGCGCGACAGAAAAACGCGCACGGCTATCGGAGCGGGCGGTGGGTAAACGTTCGCAAACGCAGGCCTTGTTCTGCGCGCAGGCGTTCCGGCGACGCTTTCAGCGACCCAGCGGGCGCACACGATTGCCTCGGTCAAGGAATTGCTGGCGAGCCTGTTGGCGCCATGCAGTCCTGTCGAAGCGACTTCGCCGCAGGCCCACAGCCCCTTGACGGAGGTCCTGCCCGAGCTGTCCACGGCAACGCCACCCATGTGGTAGTGTTGGGCCGGACGAATGGGGATGAGATCGCGCGCGGGATTGATGCCGGCTCCAAGGCAGGCTGATGCGATTGTCGGGAAATGTCGAGCGAATGCCGGGCCTGGCCGTTGTCGGGCATCGAGAAAAACATGGTGGCCGTCCGCAAGGTGGTTCCACACGGCGCGGGCCAAGACATCGCGAGGCGCAAGTTCCGCCCCTGGCACGCTCTGGAGAAAAGCCTGGCCGGTTTCATCGATCAGGGCAGCACCTTCGCCTCGCACAGCCTCGCTGACCAGCGCCATTGGGCGTTCTGGGCCGTCAAGCGCGGTCGGGTGGAACTGGATGAATTCGAGGTCGGCTAGGACAGCTCCAGCGCGGGCCGCAAGCGCAAGGCCTTGTCCGCAACTGCCCCAAGGGTTCGTGGTGTCGAAAAACAGTCCCCCGATGCCACCGGTGGCGAGGACGACCCGCCGTGAGCCGAAGAAGAAAGGTGCGATCGAACAGCTCGCCCAGACGCCTCGGATCGCATTCTCTCGCACGGCGAGCCGGCGCGCTTCCACGCCCTCCACGACAACTATCGACGGAGTGGAACGCACAGCCGCGATCAGCGCACGCATGATCTCACGCCCGGTGCCGTCCCCATGCGCATGAACGATGCGACGTCGGCTGTGTGCGGCCTCCAATCCGAGGAACAGTGATCCTTCCGGCGTGCGGTCAAAGCGAACCCCAAAGCCCGCAAGCCCCTCTATGGCCTTGGGCGCGGCTTGGAGGATGCGGCTCGCCACGGCTCTGTCGCAGAGACCATCCCCGGCGGCAACCGTATCGGCCAGGTGCATTGCCGGATCGTCGTCTTCGCCGAAACTTGCAGCCAGGCCCCCCTGGGCCCAGGTGCTCGAGTTGTCAGCTCCCAGCAGCGACCTTGACAGAAGAAGCACCGGCTCCGGCGACAGTTGAAGCGCGGTCATCAGTCCGGCGATGCCGCCGCCGATGATGATGGGCCGCCCGAAGAAGCTGCGGGGGTCGGCGCTCAAACTGCCAGCATCCGTTCGACCGCTAGCCGCGCGCGCCCGGCGATCCCGGGTTCGACGGTTACGACATGGTGGTTCTGCTCGAGCGCCGTGCGGATGTTGGCAAGCGTGATCCGCTTCATATGCGGGCACAAATTGCAGGGCCGGATGAACTCGACCTCTGGGTGCGCTAACGCGACGTTGTCGCTCATTGAGCATTCCGTCATCAGCACGACACGTGGCGGCCTTTGCCTTTCGACATAGTCGGACATGGCAGCCGTCGAGCCGGAAAAATCGGCTTCAGCCACGACGTCGGGCGGGCATTCGGGATGGGCGAGCACGACCACGCCGGGATGGCTTTCGCGCAACTCGCGAATGTCGGCCGGTGTAAAGCGCTCATGCACCTCGCAACGCCCTTTCCAGGCGATGATCTGCACATCTGTCTGGGCGGCGATATTCTGGGCCAGATATTCGTCCGGCAACATGATCACCCGGGGAACCCCAAGGGATTCGACGACCGCCTTGGCGTTGCCGGATGTACAGCAGATATCCGACTCGGCCTTCACTTCGGCGGACGTATTTACATAAGTGATGATCGGAACGCCGGGATAACGCTGGCGCATCAAGCGCACGTCTTCTGCCGTGATTGAGTCCGCCAACGAGCAACCGGCGCTGAGATCCGGAATGAGCACGGTCTTGCCCGGATTAAGGAGCTTGGCCGTTTCGGCCATGAAATGGACGCCGGCCAGCACGATGACTTGCGCCTCGACCGTCGCGGCCGTGCGGGCTAGTGCCAAGCTGTCGCCGACGATGTCGGCCACGCAGTGGAAGATCTCGGGCGTCTGATAGTTGTGCGCCAGGATGATCGCGTTGCGCTCGCGCTTCAGCGCAAGGATCGCCTCGATATCCTCGGCGAAAGCCGGCCATTCGATCGGCGGGATCACTCGTCGGACGCGCTCGTAGAGCAACGCGGCCGTAGGCAGCATGGCGCCCATAGACCCCCTCCCGCTTATACTCTAACTGAAAATAACCAGCATATACTTGCTGTGAGTATAAGGGATGTCAACCCCGCGCCAGCGGCAATTTTGTCCCGGCGATGAGCCTATCGTCGAGAACGGCGTGGCGGAAACGGAAAAGCTTCGCTGGCCGGCCGCCGGTCTCAGTGGTGGCCTCTCCGGTCTCCTCGACCAGCTCCTGCTGTTCGATCAGTCGGCGAAAGTTCGGCTTGTGGATGAGCCTGCCGGCGAGCGCCTCCACGGTTCGCTGCAGCTGCAAAAGCGTGAAGACCGGCGGCATCAGCTCAAAGACGACTGGGCGGTATTTGATCTTGGAGCGCAGCCGCGCAATGCCGGTCGCCACGATGCGGCGATGATCGGCGACCATGGACTTGCTGGGCACCAGCGGCGGGGGTCCTGCGTCCCGCCCTCTTACGGCCTCTTGGACCAGGCCTGCTTCGTAGACTAACTCATAGCGTTGAAGCGTGAGTTCCTCGTTCCAAAGGCGGTCGTCGAAGCCAAAGGCTATCGTCGCCCGCTGCCAGCGTTCACGTCGCGTGGCCGAATCGCCAACCCCGTTTGCCCATTCGATCAGGCGCGGCCGCAGAACGTCCAGCACGACCGCAGGCGTGCCGGAGCGGTGGTCCTCCCATGGAAAATATTCATACCAACTCTGCCATCCGCACTTGGGCGAGCCCGCTGCCTGTTCCTTGCGCGTCAATGCGAGATAGCTGATGGAGATGACGCGCTGCTGGCGCTCGGCGCCGATGCGATCCCGATCCGCGAACGTGTAGAGTTGCTCAATGTACCCCAGCCGATGGCCGGTTTGCTGCTCGACCCACCCCCTCAAGCCGGATTGCAGCGATCGGTGCTCAAGCGCAAAGGGACCGGAGGGCAAGGTGTCCGCCTGGCCGATGGTGAGGACACAGGGTTGACTGCCGTTTACGGCGACCACAAAGGCGATCAAGTCCACTTTGACGTTGTCGGCTTTGCCCGCGGCTCTGTCTTTCCTGAGTCCTATTGCCTGATCGTCCATTATTTGGCCAACTCGGGGGCACCTTAATCGATTTAGTGTAAGCGTGCCAATTGGCACGTCAACACCCCGCAGCTGCATGGCCATTTTTTTGCTCTTCGCACCTGCACAAAAATGTGCCAAAGGCGACAGCCGCAGCTGGTAACGTAGGGGAAGGAGGGTCCCATGAGCGCTTATGGTGACACCAGGGCGATCACACCGCCGGATATTCGTTCGCGCAAAGGTGGGACGCCGCTCGTCTGCCTTACCGCCTACACCACCCCAGTCGCCCGGCTTGTCGATCCCCATTGTGATGTGGTGCTCGTCGGCGACAGCGTCGGCATGGTTCTCCACGGCCTGCCCTCGACGCTCGGTGTCACGCTGGAGATGATGATCACGCACGGCCAGGCGGTGCGCCGTGGCATCAAGCAGGCGCTGATGGTGGTCGACCTGCCGTTCGGTTCCTACGAGGAAAGCCCAGAGCAGGCTTTCCGCAATGCCGCGCGCGTCATGGCCGAGACCGGCTGCACGGCCGTCAAGCTGGAAGGCGGCGAAGCGATGGCAGAGACGATCGGCTTCCTCGCCGCACGCGGCGTGCCCGTCATGGCCCATGTCGGATTGACGCCGCAGGCCATCAACACCATCGGTGGCTACCGCGTACAGGGCAGGGGCGGGGATGCCGAGCGCATCAGGCGCGACGCAATTGCGGTGGGCGAGGCGGGCGCCTTTGCGGTCGTCCTGGAGAAGGTTCCTGAGGCGCTCGCCCGCCGGATCACCAAGGAGGTGGCGACCCCGACCATTGGCATCGGTGCCTCGGCAGCCTGTGACGGCCAGATTCTCGTCGTCGACGACATGCTGGGCCTCTTCGGCGACTTCCGGCCCAAGTTCGTCAAGCGCTATGCTGAACTCCGGGAGGCGGCCGCGGCTGCGATCGCTTCCTATGCGCGCGAGGTGAAGGAGCGCCAGTTTCCCGCCGCAGAGCACGTGTTTGCCGATGCGCCCAAGCCCGCCGACACGGACGCCACCAAGAGCGGAGAAGCAGCGTGAGCGTGCCGATCGTCAGGAGCGTTGACCAGCTTCGCGAAAGCGTCGCCGCATGGCGCTGCGAAGGTGTGAGGATAGCCCTGGTGCCAACGATGGGCGTCCTGCATGAGGGCCATCTCAGCCTGGTGCGCGCTGCACTCGAGAAGGCAGACCGTGTGATAGTGACGCTCTTCGTCAACCCGAAGCAATTCAACAGCCAGGCCGATCTTGCCGCGTATCCCCGCACCGAGGACGAGGATGCCGCCAAACTGGCACCGGTTGGCGCGCACCTGCTTTATGCGCCAGATGCAGAGGAGATGTATCCGGCGGGCTTCGCCACCACCGTTTCGGTTTGCGGTGTCAGCGAAGGCCTGTGCGGTACATTCCGGCCGGGGCATTTCGACGGCGTGGCGACCGTCGTCGCCAAGCTCTTCCTGCAGACCAGCGCTGACTTCGGCTTCTTTGGCGAAAAGGACTTTCAGCAAATTCACCTGGTCAGGCGCATGGCCCGGGATCTGGATATTCCAATCACCATTGTTGCCTGTCCGACAGTCCGTGAAGCCGACGGTCTTGCGCTATCATCGCGCAATGTGCGGCTCTCGCCAGCGGAACGCGCTGTTGCTCCCAAGCTATCATCGGTCCTGCTCAAGACGGCTGAGCGGCTTGAGCGCGGCTCACCCATCCTGCCAACGCTTGCAGAATCTCGCGCAGCAATTCTGGCTGCAGGCTATCGCGAGGTCGAATACCTGGAACTTCGCGATGAGGCAGATCTGCACCCGATAACAAGCCTCGATCGACCGGCACGGTTGCTTGCCGCCGCCTGGCTCGGCGGCACACGGCTCATAGACAACGTCAGACTATTTCGGATTGGTTCAACAGATTAGCCACGTTCTCGGCACGCGCCGTATTCGTCCGGGATCATCTAAAACAAGGTCTCTGCCTGGCATTGAGCGTTACGGAGGTTACGCACAGGACACATGCATCGCGTGTTTGAGAACTTCGTCGAGCAACTGTCTGCAAGTGTTGATGCTGCCGATCTCTGTGAGGCAATGGTCTCCGCTGCAGCCGGCTTCGACTTCCCGCTATTCGCCTATTTCACCTACCCGTCAGCCTCCGGCGACGCCCCCCAATTGATTTCAAACTATCCTTCATCCTGGACGTCACGTTATCTGCAACAGCGGTACCACAGTCTCGATCCGGTCATCCTGCGCGGGCTGCAAGGCTGGGATACATTCGATTGGGGTGTGGATCGCGCTCGGCACGGTCTGCCGAATTCGCAGCAACAAATTCTAGAGAGTGCGGCTGAGTTTGGCATCTGCGGCGGCCTGACGATGTCCATGCATGATCATCTCGGCCGGTTTGCTGCCCTGACCTTTGCTTCCGACGAGTCCCGTCCGCCTCTGTTGCGGTCACTGGCACGTTACGAAAAAGCATTGCAGCTGGTGGCCATCAACTTTCATATCCATGTCCGGCGAAGGCTCGCCGATCATCGCGTGGTGGATGGTGTAACGCTCACCCCGCGGGAGTTCGAGTGCCTGAAATGGGCGGCGCGCGGCAAGTCGGCTTGGGATACTAGCCAGCTTCTCGGCGTCTCAAAGCGCACCGTGACCTTTCATCTGGAAAACGCCAAGGCAAAGTTTGGCGTTCGAACGATCAACCAAGCCGTTGCACGAATGGCTGCCTCCGGCCTGACGAGATCCTGATTCTCAGCCACGATACCTGTAAACCTCTACAGGCTGCATCGCTGTCAGCTTTGCCCTTCGATGGCGGGAACACATCCCACATGGAGGCGACCATGATGCAACTGATAGCACCAGACTTTTACAGTGATTTTGCAGGCGAGCTCAAAGAGATGCACGGGCTCAGGTTTCGGGTGTTCAAGGAAAGGCTCGATTGGGAAGTTGATACCGAAGACCAGATGGAATCCGATCCGTTTGATGCTCTCAAGCCTGTCTATCTGCTCCTCAAAGGATCCGACTGGCGAATTCGCGGTTGCGTGCGTCTTTTGCCCAGCACCGGACCCACAATGTTGCGCGACACCTTCCCGGTGCTGCTGGGTGCTGACGTCGTGCCCTCGACCACCGACATATGGGAGAGCAGTCGTTTCGCGCTCGATCTTCCTCCGTCGGCGCCCAAGGCAGCGGGCGGGCTGGCCCAGGCGACCTACGAGCTCTTCGCGGGCATGATCGAGTTCGGCTTGGCCAAGGATCTGACCCGGATCGTAACGGTGACGGACACGCGCATGGAGCGGATCCTCCGCCTTGCTACGTGGCCATTGTCGCGCATCGGAGAACCCAAGTGCGTCGGCAAAACGGAGGCGGTGGCTGGGTTTCTCGAGATTTCCCACGCGAGCCTTTTGCGCATCCGCAGCAGGGGACGTCTGAGCGGACCGGTACTGTGGCAACCGGTTCTAGGCCCGTCAGCATAGCGCCATTGTGGACACCTGTGCCATGAAGGATGCTGGTTTGTCCAAGGAAGCGACGGTCGGCCTTGTATGCTGGCCGGACTGGCGTCGCCAGGACGCTTACCACTACGCCAGACGATTGCCACGCACTGGCTGGGCCTGGGAGTTTCTTCGGCGCAATCCACAATTCCAGCGCGACCACGCCAAAATGGCACCGTCCGCCTGCTTTGTCGGAACCCAGGCCGACATGAAGATAATCGAGTTGACGACAGAATCAGCTTTCCTAAGACAATGGAGCCTCCTTTTTCGCGGACGCGCCACAGTCGGACGCTACATCGGCGAGGGTCTTTTGGGATCCGCGCGATTGCGCCTGTATTCTACGAGCGGCCGCGGAGCCGCTGGGGCTCGACCACGATTTTGAACCGCTTCACCTTTCTTCGCTCTCATGCTGCAAGGACATCCTGCTGACAGCTGCGGGCATGCAGCACGTGCTGCTGAGGGAGAACTGCCGGAGTCTGCAGATCGCCGTTTCCGGTGCGTCCGTCCTCCGCCCGTTGCGGCTATATGTCGACGCGATCCTTCAGCCGCAGCACCTCAAGTTCCATGTCGCTGCCCTTCAGTTCCTGAACGACATCAATGATTGCCGCCGCGTGTCAGCTGCTTGCTTTCCGCCGGAACACCGCGGAGCGCGTCTGCGTATTGTACTGCAGGCTTTGGATGGCTCGCTGGCGGGAGCATCTCATCAGGAGGTCGCCATTGCCTTGTTCGGGAGACGCCGTGTCGAAGAAGATTGGCGTCATCCAGGCGGCCATCTTCGCGATCAGGTACGTCGCGCCATCCAACGCGGCCGCTACCTGATGGGCGGCGGCTACAGACAGTTCCTGAGGTAATTGGAGTGGTTGCGATTGTCTTATACGAACGCGCAACCTCCATTTTCTCACTGCAATGGTGCGTTGCACAAAACGTGGCAAGCGCCTAGTTCTTCCGCGGCGAATCGGGTTTCGGCGAAACACCGGGACCCAACTTCGTCGATAAGTGCATTCATGACCTGAGGACCCCGATGACCGTTATGAACTCCGACAAAGCCGGCGCTGCAAGCCTTGAGACAATCGCGCGAAACGGCAGCATGCTGCGTCGCATAGCCGTACGCATTCCGACCTACCTGTCGGATATTCGCGAGAACCCGGCGTGGCTGCCCATGTTCATGTTGGCGCGCACCATGCCGGCACGGAGAATGCACTGGCGTGGTGCAAAGCCGGTCCGAAGGCCGCAAAGAGCCCAGGACACGATGTTTGCCGGTGTCAATTGCCACGACGTTGTCGACGCGCTGCGGATGGATGGGCTTTTTCCCGGCCTTGTCCTGCCTGCAATGGTGGCTGAAGATGTAGCCGCATTCGCCAGGTGCACACCTTGTTTCGGCAATTTCGATCGCCGACTCGAGTTCATGCCGGCGGAGCATGCGGAGGCTGAGGCGCGATTTGGCCGTCCGTTGCTCAGCGGCCATTATTTCGAGCGCATTCTGGGCTGTAAGTCGGCCGTTGCCATCCAAAACGATCCGCTGCTCATGGATATCGCGGCGCACTATCTCGGCGGCCAGGCGACGCTGATCACGACGCGCGTCTGGTGGAGCTTCCCGACCGGCCAGGCGTCGGACGCGGACAAGAACCTGGCTTCGCTCGGCAAATACCACTTCGACCTGGACGACTGGCGGATGCTGAAGTTCTTTTTCTATCTGGTGCCCGTCGACGAGGGGACCGGCCCGCATATCTATGTTCGCGGCAGCCATGATCGCCGCGCCCTCAAGCACCAATTTACGCTTGTCGTCGGCCATCCAGCGCAAGAGGTTCTGGACGTCTACGGCAAGCAGAGTCCGGTCACGCTGACCGGCAAGGCCGGTTTCGGTTTCGTCGAGGATCCGTTCGGGTTCCATATGGGCACCGTGCCGTCGCACAGGCCACGGCTGATGATGGAAGTTGGCTTCGGCGTTTCTCCTCCATCGCGCCGCCGCTTCCATGGCGAGCCTGTGATCCGCTGATTTCGAAAAGGCCCGAAACAGCCTTCCCGTTGTGAGGGAAGATAAGGCTATGCCGCCAATCGATCTGTTCCGGGCCAAAAGCGGTTGTCTGCACATGCCCTGAACTTGGCTGGTGCAATGAGTCTCGCCATTGCTCCAGCCAGCGCATCAGTGCCTGTTTAATCGAGGTTAGATGGCAGTGCGCCCAAGAGATCCTCCTCGATATCGCCTGCCGCGCGAAGCCTCAGATGCTCTTCGAAACCTCCTTTACGGACCAAGTCGTCTCGGGTCTCCTTTGAGTGGCCGGAAGGTGGTGCACAGCCGTATCGTGCTTCGGGATCCTGAACGAAGGCGAGGGGCGGTTTGTTCCTCGCGCGGCGCATGCAGCGGTGCCGGCATGACAGCTTCGTCTTGGATCCCGATGCTCGGCAACGTCGGCGGTGAAGGCTCTGTCTAGGCGGCTTACGTGACTCCAATGCAGGAGATCGACCATCTCCTGTTCGAGCACATTCGTTGGCGATCACCGTCGCGGCGCTACGGACGCCGCGGCGCCTGCGATCAATGCAGTTTGCCGACTAGCCGAGCGTATTCGGCTTCGGCCCTGCCATATGACCCATCTGCCAGCGCAATTAGACGCGCGCGATCAAGAATGACTACCTCTCCTCGCATTGAGCGTATCAGACCTTGGCCCTCCAAGGTTTGCAGCGCTATGGTGACGCCGGGCCGCCTGACACCGAGCATAACTGATAAGAACTCGTGCGTAATCGCAAAGCTGTTCCCGTCGACGCGATCATCACACATCACCAGCCATCTTGAGAGCCTGTCGACTATGTTCATCCGGGCATTGCTGAGCGCGGTGAAGCTTGCCTGGAGGTGAAAGTAGTGAACGTAGCGGAGCAGAAAGGTTCGCAAGGTTGGGCTTGTCAGAAGCGCCTTGGTGAAGAGGCCCGCGTCGATAACAAAGGCTCGGGCTTCTAATTGGACGTAACAATCGTGCGTTGACCGGTCATCGCCCATGATAAGCGCTGTGCCGGTCATGCCCTCACAACCAATGATTCCGATCTCAGCTTCGATACCAGGCCGCAGCTCGCCCACCACTGACCCGAGACCGCTCTCGAAGAAGTACACGGTGCTGATTGGTGACCCCGCCACTTCGAGATGCGTCTTCAGCCCAAGGGAGACGCTTTCGAAATGAGGTTGCAGCAATGCCAAATCTGCCGAGCACATTCGAAGCAGCAG
Source organism: Mesorhizobium sp. M0626 (assembly GCF_040320665.1). Taxonomy (NCBI): domain Bacteria; kingdom Pseudomonadati; phylum Pseudomonadota; class Alphaproteobacteria; order Hyphomicrobiales; family Phyllobacteriaceae; genus Mesorhizobium; species Mesorhizobium sp. M0626. The sequence goes on from NZ_JAMYQD010000032.1 coordinate 40,191, forward strand.
CGAATTGCGATAGATCGAATTTTGGCCGGTGTCGCGTTGCGCGGCAGTGTGAGTTTGTGAACTGGAGTCTGTCATAGCTCCCTCTCCCTATTGGGGCGGAAGCATGTTGATCGCTCACAGCCGACGGACGCCCTTAGAGTTGCCGTCGATGGCACACTGTATGCCTGCCGACCGCGGATGTCCCATTTTTTAATCAATTACGTTAATCGGCCCGAGCCAAGCTTTGGCGCACCCGCTCTAACGCGGCATTCAGATGCTCCAGAAATTCGTCATCGCTTTTGGTCGCCAAGCCGACTTGTCGAGCGCGAGTTACAATGCGCTCCTGGAGTGAAACCGCTGTCTCATAGTGGTCCACGATCATCTGAAATGAAGCGCTCATTGGGGCGGATTCAAAGAGCTGTGCCATTCTGGCAATGTAGTTCCAAGATGATGAGAGTCCATGCGGCCGCCGCTTGGGTAACAATCGTACAATATACCTAAGACTGGCCGCGCTCTTTGGTTATCCTCCCAGAAATCCGTAGCCTCGCGAGGCGCAGCTTCTCTTCGCCCTCCGACCTCGTGACCGGCGGACCAGTCCCGGCTTCAGCCATTCGGCCTTGTTCTTCTTATGCTCCTTCGGGACCGCCGACCTCGCCCTGCACACGATTCCACAGCGTTTGCCTCTTGTAGGCCTTGAAGGCTACTATCGGCCGCCCTTGTAGGGCCGCTTTCAGCCATGATCACCTCGGGGCGCTGAACGAAGCGCGTGCTTGTCGACTCTGTCGGTCGTCGCAGACGCTTACGGAGGCCTCACCGCAGAGGGCGATGCGAACTCCGGCTCGACGACGGCTGTCAAATCAGACTGCTGTGGATGCACTACCACCGATCGGTACTAGGATTCTCGACCTCGGTAATAAGCTGGTCTGTACAGCTAGCGACTTTCCTGCCTAGCAATATCAAAAGTCAAACCCCGCCGAAGATGCATATGCCTGGCAGCACGCGTCGGTCTTTGGCCACGCATCTGCCAAACCGAAATCAAGTAGCCCGCCATCGCGCGACCCTCAACGCGATCTTGATCATTGCAGTGGGGCAATAACTTATCTCTTTGGAGCTTGGTGGTGATATATAGGCGCCCAAGCCAGCGCTAATATTGCATGGAGCTAAAATGCCCGCTAAGATTTCTTGGGTGTTAGCTGGCGGGTGTTTGATGCGGTTTCATCGTCTAGGCGCGGTCGCTCTGGGTCTGGCGTCCTTCATCAGCAGCGCTCATGGCCAAGAATCCTGCGACCCTAACTACACAGGCGCCTGTGTTCCAATCGCCAGCGATGTCGACTGTTCCTCCGGAAAGGGCAATGGTCCCGCATACGTACACGGGCCGGTCTCTGTCGTAGGCACCGATATCTATGATCTTGACCGAGACGGCGACGGAATAGGTTGCGAAAACGGCTAGAGGAGGCAAGTCGCCCTCCAACTTCATGACGGCACCAGCCCATCCGCTGTTTATGGTAACGGTCACCTCCGAGTTGAGGGTGAGCAACGTTCCCAGCCATTTGCATCAAATATCAGGACCTCCTAAATGCGACTTATGGCGACTCTGCGGTACGACGGTCGAACACCGTCCACGTCTCATCCGTCTCCTGCCATACGTTTGTCAGTTGGTAGCTGATTGTAGAATGTGCCAGTAACTGGGGATGCTCATTGCGTTCCACGTGCGCGAGCCCTGATGCGCGTCAGTTATTTTTACTCTCCGGTCACGATTGAGACCACTGGCCCGGGCGATGTTCCCCGAGAAGAACAAAGCGGTAGATGGCGCCGGCATGGTCCCACCAATGCTCTCCCCTTGTGAACGGCATCCAAACTTTTCGGCGGGCTTGAATAGCGGCCACCTTTGGCGGCTGTCGAGGGCTGATGATAGATTCCATTCCAGCTCTTTCTAATGTGTCGTCCGAACAGCGAACGAAAGTAGAACATATAATTCAAGCGCGAATTGACTGTGAGAGGGATGAGCTGCAATTTGGGTCAGGCCTGACGCTGGTGGAAGACGAAATTGCGGTGGCGACTGGAAGCTCAGCGATGCACCAAATGAAACTGGGCAGCTGGTGCTGTCCGCTGCGGCGCTATGACGTCAGACGATGGTATCTGCCGAATGACCTGGGGAATCTTCGGGGACGTCGAGGCCGACGTGGTCGGAAGCAAACTGAGTTGCAGGCGATGCGGCAGGAACGACCATATGCAAGCTGAGATGCCTGTCGCCGTCTCCGCGTTCCAGGCCGACGTTCTCTGCATTCGGAGGCCTGGTGAGCGATACGGGTGCGCCTGAGTGTCAATGGCGCATTTAGCAACGGCCTGGTACACGATTCACCGCGGTGCGAGCTGATCGAAACTGGCTTGGTCGATTGCATCGTAATAGCGCCGCCCACGAGGAAAGATTTTTCTATCGTTTGCGGTTGGGGTCGCATGACGCGATTGTCGGACGCAACAAGCGTAGGCAGAGGCTGTCCACACTGTACTCCCTAATGCCAATCCATACCTAACGAGACCGCCATGCCGTCAACTCCAGATTTCACCGACGATTTTCGCTCCGAGCTGATCACGCTGCTGCGCTGGCGCAGGGATGTGCGGCGCTTCGAGCCGACGGCTCTGCCAGAGGGTACGCTGGAACGCCTGCTCGAGCTCGCCAGCATTGCGCCCTCCGTTGGCCTCAGCCAGCCCTGGCGCTTCGTAGTCGTCGAGAGTCTCAAGCGGCGCACTGCCGTGAGAGACTGCTTCGAGCGCTGCAATGCTGAGGCGCTCACGCGCTTTTCGGGAGAGCGCGCCGCACTCTATGCCCGGCTGAAGCTTGCCGGGCTCGACGAGGCGCCCTGTCAATTCGCGGTCTTCGCCGACCGCACGACCCGACAAGGCCATGGGCTCGGTCGCATGACCATGGCGGCGACCATCGACTATTCGGCCGTCATGGCAGTGCACACACTGTGGGTGGCGGCGCGGGCGGAGGGCATCGGCATGGGCTGGGTGTCGATCCTCGATGCGACCGAGATGGCCGAAATTCTCGACACGCCGCCCGAATGGACGCTGATCGGCTATTTCTGCCTCGGCTATGCCAGCGAGGAGCACGACATGCCGACCTTGGAACGCGAATGCTGGGAACATCGGCGGCCGCCGGTGGTCATCAGGCGGTAGTGGGGCTGCCCATCATTCGCCTCTTCCCTGGCGATGAGCTTGACGCAGATCGGGTCGCCCTTCGCCACATTGCCATTCCGACCGAAGCCGAGGTTCGTGTTCTTGCAAAGGCCAGGAAAGAGCAGCATGACAAGCGCGACCGCAGCGAAGATGGCGCTTGCGACAACCGGGCTGAAGCCGGGCATGGAGGTGGTCGACCTCTGTTGCGGGGCGGCTGTGCCGATCGCCACGATCGCCCGCCTGTCGTCGCACTACGCCGACCAGCTGGAGGCCGCGCACCGCCGGCTGACCGGCGCCGGCGCGACCAATTGCTATTGGTCGCCGGCTACGCGCTATGAACTCGCTACTCTGGTGTCGCGCCCCGTCGGTTTCGTCTTCACGGCCAACGCCTTCGACGGCGTCCCGGACCGACCGCGGCTGGCACGTGCGGTGCGTGAGGCGCTCGCCCCCGGGCGGACATTTTGTTATCGTCAACTGACACTGGCAGCCGCGCGAGACGACGACGGTCCTGAAGCGAACTCTGTCGCCAAGACAGACCATCGCCGATGCCCAAGTCGGCGGCACCATGCTCCTAGATGCCGACTGCCTGACAAGGGGTCGCAGGCCCGTCGTCCGTCCACTGTCCAAGGCCTCCTGGCCTTTCCGAGGCCGTGATCCTGCCGCGGGTGTGAGTTTGCGATCCTCATAAGAGCGTCAGGCGCGAATAGAAGTTTGGGTCGTGGCTCCACAGCGGCCGACCTATCCATCGGGTGGATGGTAGTTATCACAACAATCAATTTTACCAATATTATGGAATTCTACTACAAGGCCGCCACTTAAAGCGGCCAGACGGGTATCCGTCTCGCGTGGGCTGGTGCTGCCCGCAAAGATGCGGAGACGAACATGTGCGGGATTGTTGGCATCGTTGGGCAACAGCCGGTGTCGGATCGGTTGATCGGCGCGTTGAAGGGTTTGGAATATCGCGGCTATGATTCCGCCGGCGTTGCGACGATCATCGAGGGTGCCTTGCACCGCCGGCGCGCCGAGGGCAAGCTCGTCAATCTCGAGACGCGACTGAAGGAAGAGCCGCTGAGCGGCAACGTCGGCATCGGCCACACGCGTTGGGCAACCCACGGGGCCTCGACCGAACGCAATGCGCACCCGCACTTTAGCGACGGTGTCGCCGTAGTCCATAACGGCATCATCGAGAATTTCACCGAGCTGAAGGACGAATTGGCGGCGGATGGCGCCGAGTTCCAGACCGACACCGACACCGAGGTCGTTGGGCATCTCTTGGCAAGATACCGCCGAGAGGGCATGAGGCCGCAAGAGGCCACGCGTGCCATGCTGAAACGCGTCAAGGGCGCTTATGCGCTTGCCATCCTCTTCGAAGATGAACCGTCGACCATCACGGCGGCGCGCAACGGACCACCGCTCGCGATCGGTCACGGCGACGGCGAGATGTTCCTGGGCTCGGACGCGATCGCCCTTGCTCCCTTCACCAATGAAATTACCTATCTCATCGACGGCGACTGGGCCGTTGTCGGCAATTCGGGCGCCCATATCTTCGATGTCGACGGCCGTCCCGTCGAGCGTCCGCGCCATATCTCCACGGCCGCGGCCGATCTCGCCAACAAGGGCAACCATCGCCACTTCATGGAGAAGGAGATTTACGAGCAGCCCGAGGTCATAGCCCATGCTCTCCATCATTACATTAACATCATAGACAGTCGCGACATGGTTCCTGGCATTGATTTCGCCAAGGTCCCGAGCTTGGCGATCTCTGCCTGCGGGACCGCCTATTTCGCCGGACTGATCGGAAAATACTGGTTCGAGCGCTATGCGCGCCTGACGGTTGAAATCGACGTTGCGTCCGAATTCCGTTACCGCGAGATCCCGTTGCCGCCGCAGTCGGCGGCTCTTTTCATCTCGCAGTCCGGCGAAACCGCCGATACGCTTGCGTCATTGAGGTACTGCAAGGAGCGTGGGCTGAAAATTGGCGCTATCGTCAATGCCTGCGAATCGACCATCGCTCGCGAGGCCGATACGGTTTTCCCGATCCTTGCCGGACCGGAGATCGGCGTCGCCTCTACCAAGGCTTTTACCTGCCAGCTTGCCGTTCTAGCAGCACTCGCCATCGGCGCCGCCAGAGCCCGCGGGACCGTCCCCGAAGACGAGCTGCAGGAGCTCGTCAGGAGCCTCGCCGAATTGCCGCGCGTGATGGGCCACGTACTCGAGAGCATCCAGCCGGAAATCGAGTTCTTGTCGCGCGAACTGTCAAAGTGTCGTGACGTCCTGTATCTCGGCCGTGGCACCAGTTTCCCGCTAGCGATGGAAGGTGCGCTGAAGCTCAAGGAGATTTCCTACATCCATGCCGAGGGCTATGCAGCGGGTGAATTGAAGCACGGGCCGATCGCATTGATAGACGAGAACATGCCAGTGATCGTCATCGCGCCCCATGACCGTCTTTTCGACAAGACCGTTTCCAACATGCAGGAAGTGGCTGCCCGTGGAGGGCGGATTATCCTCATCACCGATGAAAAAGGGGCAGCCGTATCGAAACTCGAAACCATGCACACGCTCGTGCTGCCGGTTGTCGACGAGATTATCGCGCCAATGATCTTCTCGCTCCCGATACAGCTTCTAGCCTATTACACGGCGCTCTTCATGGGGACGGATGTGGACCAGCCGCGCAATCTCGCAAAATCGGTCACGGTCGAATGATTGTGAACCTGTACAGGTGGCGATGCGCCGCCAGGAAAGCGGTACCCCTTGTCTGGATCCGAAGCCCGGATGAAACCAGATGACCATTGTTTGCTGCAATTGCGAAACTCGGTAGCGGTTACGAGCGGGTCTTTTGCTGCCTCGCCGGTGGAGATTGCCGAAGGAAGCAGTGTCCGTGCCGAAAGTCCATCGGCGAGAATGGTCCACGAAGGATCGTAGGTCGCATGCGCTACGCCGACCAGGCTCTCAGCACGGGCAGCCCTGATACTTGATCAGAAGCAGGTGAGCCGCCATATTCCGGCCCGGCCAATTCAGCGGCCCATCCCTTGCATGAGGCCGGTTCGGCCGAATGGACGACCATTTTTTTTATTTGCTAGGTGTGCGCCTCGGGAGGAATCTCCGAGGGAGCTCCCAGTTCTTGGAGATGTTTATGAAGGATTCGCGCATTCCCGAACCAGTCTTGACGGCTATGTCCCAGGGAACCCACATCGTCCGCGCTTATCGCGAGCACCTTGGATATTCGATCGACGATCTGGCGGTCGCGTGCGGGCTGGCCGCTGAGGAAATCCAAAACATCGAGCGAGGTCTGAGGTACAGCAAGGGCTATCGGGATCGGATAGCGAAATCGCTTTCCATACCTGTGGGAATTCTTGAGTCGGAGTTGGACATTTCGGACGCCGCCTGAACAGTCGGATGATCTGCAATGGGTGGACTAGCTGTTGTGATGTGAAGCTTGCGGCTGATGTCGACGCTTGATTCGATCTGATGCGATGCCTTCTGGCGCAGCTCGCCGAACAACAAAGCGATATAGCCGCCCGGAGTGCTACGAAACGTGCACGACGGCATCGGCTCGCGACGAAGGACTAACGGCGAACTCTTCCCAGTTCGGCAAGGCGATGCTGGCTTGAGCATCAACTCGGCCTACGAGAGTGGCTACTCCTAGGCTGAATCGTCCACCACGGCGAAGTCGCGCCGCTCTGAAAGTAACATGGCGGGCATCCTGACGTTTCCGGGTTGACTATGGGCGTTCGAACCACGAAAAGGGGCCGCTCTTCGTGAGTGGCGTGCGCCGGCAGTCTCACCCCCAAGCCCCCCGCCCAGGCTGCCGGCGCGCTTCTAGAAAGATCGAAGTACGCACTCGCTTGCGCTCTGCCCGCTGACACCTTGTGGTTCCTCCTGCGGGTCCAGCGGACCACCATGGGTGTCGCCAGTTCTGGTGGTCACGCGCCTCCATTTGCGATCTCGTGTCAGTGAGTGCACCGCAAGCACCCTCTCTGCTAGCCTGAAAAGTTCATGGGGGTTGGTGGATGTGGGCGCAAGCCCGTTGAAATGACGTAGGATTTGGTTGCTTAAGCCGATCCGAAATTTCCCGGAGACCACACCCACCATGAACGATCTTGCGCTGCCGGTGAGCGGTTTTTCATCAGTCGGCGGCA
>NZ_JAMYQD010000033.1:0-47097 GCF_040320665.1 Mesorhizobium sp. M0626
TCCGGCGTGCTGTTCTACGGCGACAGGACCGGGACTGCGGCACAGAGCACCTTCAACGGCACAGCGGACTCGCTTTTGACCGGCGCCATCTATTTTCCCAGGCAGCAGGTCAACTACCTTGGCAACTTCTCGGGGAACGGTGGCTGCACTCAGGTCGTCGCCGACACTATCCAGTGGTCAGGCAGTACGACGATCAAGCAGAACTGCAAAGGCCTCGGGATGGACGACATTCCGGCGGCACTGTCCGTTCAGCTTGTCGAGTAGCGGGATGGGTGGGCGGACCTTGCGCATTGTCCGGGACAAATCCGGGATAGCTGCCGTGGAGTTTTCCATGTTGCTGCCGGTCCTGTGCCTCGTTTGCCTCGGCATCGCCGACGGCTGGTCCTACGTGACGAGTTACCTGCAGATGCGCGCGGGCGTTAAAACCGCGGCCAATCTCGTAATGGCCGGCGCGTCCAATGACACGGGAACGCAGGCGGTCGCGCTTTCGAGCTGGAACGACAAGCCCGAGGACGCCGCCGTCGTGCTGATCCGCTCCTATTTGTGCGGCGCCACGGTCGTGGATGAGACCACCATCTGCGGCGGAACAAAGCTGCCGACTGTCTTCGTCCAGATAACGGCCACGGGCACCTGGGTGCCCCCGTTCAACTTCGGTGTTTTCCCGGACCCGCGCGCGATCAGCCATCAGGAGGTGATCCGTGTCCGCTGAAAGGATCGGATCCAGGTGGCGCCGTGACTGCTCCGGCGCAGCCGGGCTGGAATTCGCCTTGATCGCGCCTTTCCTGGTGATGCTTTTGTTCGGAATCTTCGCCTTCGGCTGGGCCATGAATGCCGTGTCGACCGTCCGCTATACACTGGAAACCTCTTCTCGGGCGCTGCAGCTGAACAACACGCTTTCGCAGAGCGACATCCAGGCCATCGCCACGCAGAAATTGGTGAACCTGGGTCTGAAGAACGTCATTGTGACGATCGCGACCGACCCTGCCAGCGGCGGTTTCAAGATGGCGCATCTGACCGCCAGCTATGCCTTCGTCATCGCTTTCCCGTATTTCGACCAGTATCCGATAAATTACGCCACGACCGTCACGGTCCCCCTGGTTGCTAGCTAGGCGTACGACCGGCTTTCGTTGAGTTGGCGGCCCTGTATTCAGCTTCCCAAGGCAATGCGTCGAAGTCGGGCTTGTGCCCCGCTTCACGGTAGGCGGCCTGAGTGAGGAAACCTGCTTTGTCCCGCTCCACAACGCAAACAAATGGCGGAGTGCCCGGGCACCTATAAACGCCTACAGCTTTTTCCATGCAACAGGTGTGCTACGGGTGCTCGGAGATGTCGTCCTTCATTACGATGACAGAACAAGAGCGAGGACAGCAGCGGCCCGGCATCACTGAAAGGGTGCGGGTTGGTAAAATTCGTACAACTCTTTTCATTGCGGAGAGAGTTTCGGCGAGCTTATTAATGTGTCGTTTGCCATTGCCTTTTCTGGGAGGCTGCGATGGTTGCAACGCCCATAGATATCGCTCGAGCGGCCACTACGGCCACCTTGCTGATGCGCCAGAAGTCCATGGCGGAACCCGCCACATTTCGCCGGGACATGGATCAATCGCGCAGGGCCATCCGAGCCTCACGCGAGCTTCTGAAGCGCCTTGGTCACGTCGTCGCGACGTGGCGCTAGGCTGGGAAGATGCCGACCCGTCTACTGTTGCCGTCTCCGCCTTTCAAGCCGACGTTCTCCGCTCTGCATTCCGAGCCCTAGTAGGGGAAACGGGTACGCCTGAGTGTCAATGGCGCGATTTAGCCAAGGCCCTGGTGCGCGATTTCACTGGGTGCGAGCTGATCGAAACTGGCTTGGTGGATTGGATCGTCAGCAAGTAGCCGCTGCCCGCCAGCGGCCCAGCAGCGGTCTGCGGGGACTTTGCAGCGGACGCGCTGGGCCTGACCGGTGGGGCGGTGTGGTATCCGCCGGCTGGCGAACATATGCGCCTCCTGCCAACGCCAGCGAAACATCCAAACGAACGAGGCGATCTAACCGCGATCTCGCCATCCAAGGCCAACACATAGGCCGATAGCAAAGGCCTATAATCGCTGAGAGAACGAAAATGGCCGACGCCATGGTTGGGGAACCCGGGTGGGTAGGCGCCGGCCACAAGTGGAACAAGCCCGCCGCGCCACACACATGGCTGATTTGTCATCACGTGGTTATGGTGTGATCGCGCAGGGCTGCACCAGCGGAACTTAGTAAACGCCGCTTGGTAAGCGATCCTCGACGCGATCGTTCATCGCCACGACGACTTGGGAAACTTGACGGCTGCAGCCTTCTGCCATGTCAAACTCAAGTCGTTAACAGCGGCCGCCCGGTCATGAACAGGCATGCGCCCATCCTAGCATATCGCGCTGCCGGTATCGCAAGGCGCCGGCAGCAAGGGGAGGCGACCAGAGCCGATGTGAAGGGACTAGGCAGCTAATATTCGCTTGCGCTAATTTAAAAGTGCCGTAACGTCATGCTCAGCCTTTTGCGGAGGCGCAACGGTGGGGAAGTATGATGAGAGTTGCTGCGTTTTGTGCGGCGATCGTGATCGCTGGGACTGGTGTCGCTGTTGCCAAGGAGAAGAAGGTGGTGGTGAGTGACGCCACGGACCTTTGCTCTACGAAGCAGTCGGCCAAGAAGCAGGTGCTCGAGCTGGACTGCAGGCCGACCGGAACCGCCAAATTGCCGGCCGATGGAACGCCGGAAAAGCCGCGCCTCGGATACGACACCGATCCGTGGCTGGTTAAAGGCCTTTAGAGACTAGCCGATGGCAATACAGCGCGGCTAAGGGGAATGTGCGCTGGCGGTGAAGCCTTCTTTGTTCTCTCATCGGTGGAACATTGTCGCCTGGAAACGCTTCGGACGGTGCACTGCCCCATCAGTGCAACGTTCCCTTCCTTGTTTGCACTGGCCGGCTGCCGAAAGGTGGCCGGCTTTTTTGTATATAACCGCGACCTGATGTTTGGGATTGTTGATGGACAGCCGCGAGTGGCCGCTGCTGGCCTAGCGTCTAGGATTGGAATACGTAGAGGCGAGATCACCAAGGCAGGAATGGCCAGACTAAACAGCGGTTTCGTCTGTTAGCCGCGACGCCGGCGATAATTGAATTCAGAAGGGCGTCGGCCCGGCTGCACAGCCGGGCCAAGGCTGGAAGAGTTCCGCTCCCGCCCAGCACGATACGCATCGCACCTGGCCGCAAGCGGTACCAATGGCTCGCCTATTCCGCCGCGTCTTTTCGGCAGGAAACCCTCGGCCTCATCACAATGGAGGGCGACATTCGCAGCGCCCTATGGAACCATCCAGAGTGACATAGGCTGTTTCATGGAACTTCCTGATGACATCAGGAGGCCTGTTAAGCATGCCAGTTGTTCGCGCTCGTAGCTCAGATGCAGGTTGGAGCTCTGCCTAGTGCACCAGTATCGGAAGCGAGAACTAGGAACCGGGAGTGCTGCGGATAGATTGCCGCAGTGGAGCTTTTATCAGCGCATGGCAAGGGCTGCCTTTCTCTCCACGTTGGCGGTCGTCCTGTTGCTCGCGCTATTGCCAGACCACTTGCTGCACGCCCTCGGATTGGCCCTTACGTCTCATCACGACAAGCTCAACCACGCCGCCGCGTTCGCCACCTTGTCGGCTTTGGGTAGCCTCGGCTGGCCCCAACAGGTGGTCCGGCTGGCGGTTCTACTTGCTTTAACGGGCGCAGCGATCGAAATCCTTCAATGCGTCACAGGCCGTGACATGAGTGTCTTCGACTGGTTTGCCGACTGCGCCGGAATGGCATACGGGCTGAGAACTATGAGCTGGGTGAACGAGATTCTGGGCGAACCGGTTATTTGATCGCCACAGGCTCCGCTTTACCGCCCCTGTCTTGGCCCCACTTGCCAGCCTCACGCCCGGGGCCGCCTTCGATCACCCTCGCTATTTCAATTTCCGACGCAAAGGCCGATAGCAAGGCGAATGGGTTTCAGGCCGCTCACCATTTAGACTTAGGTCCGATTCTTTCGCGCAAATGGCCGAAGCCGGAAACATTTCTCCTTCTACTTTGTTGCAGTGGCCGTGCCGCTGAGGAGAACATGCACAGTGCCTCTATCAAACGAACTGCGCGACGTACCTTTAGAATTCCAATGCCCCTCCTGTTCACGCCCTATGGTGAGAAGGGGATCCTGGCTGAAAACGATTGCCGGTTTCAAATGCGATAGCTGCAGGTCCAGAGTGCGGCTCGGCTACGAAGAGAAGCTGGCCATATTCGACCGGCACCTTAAGCGAGGCGCGCCGGATCTGGGCCGACGACCAATGGAGTGCGATCCCGGCAACGGTTCCTGAGAGTGTGTCGGCAATTCAAGCTCCAACTGCTTGCGGTCTGCCGCAAGTCCAAGCTTTCATCTGGTCGCAGGGTCAGGCGGCTCTTTCGTCCGTACGGAACCGATGATGGCGAGAGGTTTCGATGCGTCGGAGCACCGAGCAGGTCTACACGTTTTTCGTAGCGACCACCAATCTCTAGCTGACCACTTCAACGCTTTGACGAGGTGCGAGCAACTTGATTTTCAATAGTCTTTTTCGGGCCAACATGCGCGCCGCCTCTGCGATGCGGCCTCCGTAAGCATCGGCGACGAATGATAGCGTCGACAGGTCAATAATGAGGTCACCGACCGCGCCCGCCAAGACATTGGACCCGGGCCCAAATTGATGCACCAGCGCCCGCACTTCCTTAAGTGCCGTCGAGGCTTCACCCGCATCCAGCAGCGCCTCGATGTGATCGAAAATCTGCATCCCGACCCTCCCGCTTGCGCCTCACACGCTGAGCCCCCTCGAATGGAAAGGAAAACGATGGCAATATCGCGCGAAAAGAAAGCGCCTGCCAAGGTGCTCGCGGACGAGGCGGCCGCGACTTCATATCGCATCGCCGCAGGGAGGCGGTGCTGAAGGATATCGTAGCACTTGCCGACCGCTTGGCGTCGAAATCGAGACCGCCATCCGCAGCCGCGTCGCCGCCGCCGATGCCATTCCCCGCCAGGCGGGCAGGGGAGCGGCACTGATCGTCATGGGCGTGGCGCGGCGCACCGGCGAGGAGCTCTTCTTCGGCGAGACGGCCACCGGCCTGCTGCAGCGCTGCCCGTGCCCGGTGGTGCTGATCTCCGATTCCAGGCTGCGCCGTGATGACGAGGGCAGGGAAGAGCTGCGGTCGGGAACGGGTGGAGCTTGATCTCCCCCTTGAGGGGCCCTTGAGGGGGTTGAGGAGTGGTCCGCGTAGCGGACAGAAAGCCAATTGCTCGGCTTTCTGAATGACGAAAGCCGGCAGGCCAGAGGGAGTCGCCGCGTGTCAAGCGCTGGCCTCTTCTCGGCAATAAACTCTCGATATGTGACCGATCTCGTGATGCGACAAAGTCCCACTAGGGAAGGAAAGAGACGAAGCCTTCTGTCCGCATTGGGAAGCCAACCGGAAGGTCTGCTTTGCGCCCAATCTCGGTCGTTGCAGTTAGGTTTGCGACTGCCTTAAAGCGGACATTACCAGCGTCCGCGCCGGAGGTCGCGGCCGTCTTTCGCAAGTACCCGCAAACTGGCGGCCCGCGAATCCTACCCAGTCGAGATGATAGCGACTATGCCGATTTCAAATGAGCTTCTTGAGCGAGGCTCCGTGCCAGTGCCTCTCCGTCGACCTGGTTGTGCCTGGCAGACAAACGGCCAGCGGTTTCTGCGTCGCCCACCAATATCGCTTCAGCGATAGGCTCGTGGATCGGAATCATGTCCGCGAAAAGATCGACATGCATGGATTCGGTCAGCGCCATGAACAACCGTATCTGTGCCTCCAAAAGTCCATACGTCTGTATGAGGCGTTTGTGCTTTGACATCTCGACGACAAGCCTATGGAAGGACAGGTCAAGCATCATGCATGCAGTCCGGTCACGCTTCTTCACCGCGCCCTGCATTTCCGTCATGAGCTTTCGCAGCGCATCTTTTTCTGACTTGGTGGCATTCTGTGCGGCCAAGCTAGCCCCCAGCGCCTCAAGAGCATCACGCAAGGTGCACAGCTCCAAGGCGTCGCTGGGGTCCATTGCAGAAACGAAGACACCCCTGCGTGGCTTCAATTCGACGAGTCCCTCGCCTTGCAGATGTCTCAAGGCTGACCGGATGGTGCCATTGCTCACCTCGAACTCACGCGCAAAATCTGCTTCGACCAGATGAGCACCGGCGGCAAGCTGACCGCTGAGGATCTTCTCACGGATGCCGTCGGCGACGACAACGTCCAGGCCGGGCCTGTCTGCAGCAATTGCACGAACCATAATGTCCCTTATCATCCGATGATTATGAATAATCAACAATGTGGAGGGCTGGCAAGTTCCGCCAGCCATCACAGACAATGACAGATCAATTTACCCCCATCAGTTCGGGCAACCACAACACCGTTTGCGGCACATAGGTGATGACGCTGAGAACCACCAGCATGATGCCGATGATCGGCAGGCTCTCCCAGACCACCTCCTTCATCGGAGCCCGTGAGATAGCCTGGGTGATGAGCAGGTTGAGGCCGATCGGCGGATGAATGAGACCGATCATCAGATTGAGAACCACGACGAGTCCGAAATGGGTAGGATCGACGCCGAAGCTGAGAGCGGCAGGCAGGAAAATCGGCACTAATATGATTGTCGCCGGGGTCGAATCCAGGAAGATGCCCGCGATCAGGAAAACCACGTTGACGATGAGCAAGAATTCGATCGGCCCAAGATCGCTGTTATGCAATGCCGACTGGATGTCTTTTGGAATTCCATGGATGACGATCACATAGGCAACGAACGAACTCACGCCAACGACCAGCATGATGTTGGCAGTCTGCAGGGCGGCATCGGTGAGCATCCCCGGTAGCTGCCGCCATTTGAATTCGCGGTGGATCACCCAACCCACGAAGATGGCGTAGAACACCAGAACCGCGCCGAGTTCGGTGACCGTGAACAGGCCGCCCTTGGCGCCCACCATCAACAAGATCGGCATGCTCAAGGCCCAGGCGCTGACGCGAAACTTGGAACCCAGTTCCGACCAGGCCATGCTGCCGCGCGACGACAGGTTCTGGCGGCGCGCAACATAAAGAACGTAGGCCGTCAGCACTGCGGCAATGATCAGGCCGGGAATGTAGGCAGCGACGAAAAGCCGTGTGATCGAGACCTGGGCTATCACCCCGTAGATGACCAGTGGGATGCTGGGCGGGATGATCGGGCCGATGATTGCGGCACCGGCGGTGAACGCGGCCGCGAAGGCGCCGGAATAGCCCTCCTTCTTCATTTCGGGGATGAGCAACGCCCCGCTCGCCGCCGCATCGGCGACGGCTGACCCGGATATTCCGGCGAGAAAGACGTTGGTTCCGACGTTGACGATGCCGGAACTGCCACGCACCCTGCCGAGGGCACCGGCAAACAGGTCTATGACTCGGGTGGTGACACCGCCACTGTTCATCACCGACGCCGCCAGAATGAAAAACGGGATTGCCAGCAGGGGAAATGAATCCATGCCGTTGACCACTTTCTGCGCGAACAGGAAGCCGGGCATGCCCCAGATTTGGATGACGACGAGTGCGGCGAGCGCCATGGCAATGGCGATCGGGACCGCGAACATGGTCAGCGCGAAAAATACGATCGAAAGCGTTGCAAGCATTACCATTGTCACGATCCCTTGTGAGCGTAAGCGACGGAATCCTCGACTTCGGTGGCATCATCGGTAGCGCCGCAAACGAGGCGTTCGACGATGAAGAACAGGCCGCAAACGCTGAACACGATAGGCGGCATGTAGAACCAGCGGTACGAAAGGCCGGTGGCCGGCGCTATCTTGAGTTTCACGACGTCGATCAGCTGCGCCGCGTAGATGGCGAACGCGACCAGAAGTATGGCCGTGAGAATGTCGACCCCAATGCCGAGACTATTCGATAGCCGTCCGCTCAGCCGGCCATGCATGAGATCAATGACGATCAGCTTACGCTGACTGACCAGGACAGCGGCGCCGATGAACACCAGCCAGATGAGAAGTATCCTGCATAGTTCGGCCAATTCGAAGGTCGAGCTGTGAGTGATGTAGCGGGCGAGGACCTGGACAAAGACGAGTATGATGATGACGCCCAGAAGCGCAGCCACCGCGTGGCCCAACACCGATCTCAAAACGTCGCCGAGCCGGCGCAGCATGTTCGACATGATTTTCTCCGATGGAACGGTGTCCACACGAGTGACGGGCAGGCATTGATCGCTCACTGAACCGCGCGGATCTTGTCGATGATCGGCTGAAGTTTCGCATCGAACGTCGCCGTCTTGGCTCGCTCGGCGAATTCATCAAGGTTTGGCGTGTGCACGACCACGCCGGCCGCCTTCAGTTCGGTGATGATCTGGTCTGTGTTCTCCTTGGTGTATTTGCGATACCAGTCGGCACCAGCGTCAGCAGCCTTGCCGATCGCTGCCTTGGTTGGGGCATCCAATTTCTGGTACCAGGGCTCACCGCACATGAAACCCATCGTTTCGGCCATGTGGTTGGTCATAACCAGATGCTTGGCCACTTCGTAGAAGCGATGATCCTTGATCGCGACCAGAGGCTGTTCGAGCCCGTCCACGACGCCTTGCTGGAGCGCTGCATAGGCTTCCTCGAATGCGACGGAAGTCGGGCTGACGCCGAGCGCCTGGATGGAGGTCACATAGGCAGGGATTCCCGGCACGCGGATTTTCATGCCTTGCAGGTCGGCAAGGCTGTCGACCGGCTTCTTGACCAGAAACTGGCGAAAGCCGCGAAATCCCGGCCCGAGTACGCGGAAGCCGGCTTCGTTCGCTATTGTGTCCAGGATCTCTTGTCCGACGTGGCCGCGCCAGATGCGGAAGAAATGGTCATCGTCGCGGTAGAGATAAGCCACGCCTTCGATGTTGGCCGCCGGAGCAAAGTCGCCAAGGTCGCCGACGCTTTCATAAAGGCATTCAAGCACTCCACCCTTGACCTGCTCGACCATCTCGCTCCAGGTTCCGAGCTGTGATGCCGGAAACAGCTCGACGGTGACATCTTTCCCGAGCGCCGCCTCGACCTGCTGCTTGAACAGCTCGATGACCTTCGTATCGGGCGACTCCGGGGTGCCGGTACCGCCGACGCGGATATGGAGTTCTGCATTGGCGCACGCGATGCTCGCCGTCGAGATGAGACATACGGCTATGACAGTCTTGAGAATTGCTTTCATCGTGGTTCCCCTTTGGTTCTT
Source organism: Mesorhizobium sp. M0626 (assembly GCF_040320665.1). Lineage (NCBI taxonomy): Bacteria > Pseudomonadati > Pseudomonadota > Alphaproteobacteria > Hyphomicrobiales > Phyllobacteriaceae > Mesorhizobium > Mesorhizobium sp. M0626. Next base: position 9,235 of record NZ_JAMYQD010000033.1, read on the forward strand.
GTTTCCGGCAAGCGGTTTGTCCGCGTTGCCGGCCTGCACTGCGTAATGCGTCTCAACGCGAAATGAGGTCATCCAAGGCCGCCCGAAGTTTCGATCCGGGCGCCAGACCGAGCGCGCGAGCGGCCGCGTTTACATAGGAGATGACGCCATTGTCCCACATGTCCTGGGAGTCGCCGATGCGCGCACTCATGTGAGCGACGGCGCCTGCCGGAATGCCCTTGGTCTGCAGCATGTCGAGCGCGACGATGCCCGCATTTTCCTTGCCGACGCCGGCATCGTTGAAAAACACGCCACCAAGCGGCACGGCCAGGGCAAACTCCCCCGAACTGGCTCCGCCATGAGAGGCGGACACAACGATGGCGCCCTCATCTTCCAAGGTCACCTTGGTGATCGAATCCATGAGTATGACGCGACCGCCAACGCCACTTCCAATCTCGCTCTTCAGCATCAGACATCTCCTTTGGGCTGCGGTGGTTTCTCGCGAAAGGCGTCAGGCATTGCGGTCAGCACGTCGTCCAGCGCGTCGACGATCTGATCGATCTCCGATTCCTTGATGGTGAAGGGCGGGCTGATCTGGATGTGATCGCCACCACGTCCGAAATTGACGCCCGGCACGCCGGGGTTGATGATGACGTCGCGTTTGCGCATCTCCGATGCCAGCATCGCTGTGAAGCCGGCATCTTCCGGGAAGGGCGCGCGCGAACTGCGATCCGCCACGAACTCCAGGCCGGCAAAGAGGCCGCGACCTCGAACCTCGCCGATGCAGGGATGGCGCTGCTGCAGAGCATCCAGACGGGAGAAGAGATATTGTCCGATGATTCCGGGGCGAGCGAACAACTGCTCGTTCGTCATGATTTCGAAGACCTTCTGGCCTATGAAACATGAGGCGGCGTGTCCGCTGTAGGTGAAGCCGTGGACGAAGCGGCGCTTTCCCGAGCGGAAGAATTCGGTGATCTTGTCGTTGACGATCACTGCGCCAAGTGGCGCATAGCCGCTGGCGATCGCTTTGCCGGCGGTGATCATGTCCGGCAGCACGCCCCATTGCTCGATGGCGAAGGGGGTGCCGGTTCTGCCGTAGCCGGTCAGGACCTCGTCGGCGACGAACAGCACGCCATAGCGGTCGCAGATTTCGCGGATGCGCCTGTAGTAGCCAGCATGGGGCACGACGCCTGAACACGTCGTTCCGATGATCGGCTCGGCGAAGAAGGCCGAGATCGTTTCCGGCCCTTCGAGATTGATCGTTTTCTCGAGCTCGTCGGCGCAATCGAGCGAACAACCGTTTTTGTCGGCGCAGTATGCGCAACGATATTCGTAGGGCGGTGCGATATGAATGACCGGCAACATGTACGGGTCGTAGGGCTTGCGCCAACTGGTTCGACCCGACATCGCCAACGTGGCGAGGGTAACGCCATGGTAGCTCTGCCACCGGGTGATGATCTTGTGGCGTCGCGGCTCGCCCCGCTCCAGGTGATATTGGCGGGCGAGCTTGACCGCTGTCTCGTTGGCCTCCGAGCCACCCGAGACGAAATACACCGAAGCCATGCCTTTCGGCGCGACCGAGAGCACTGACGCCGAGAGCTGCTCCTGCCAGGGATGCGTGAACCCCGCTGTGTAGACGAAGGTGACGCTGTCGCCGGCGTCGGCAAGAGCCTGGGCGATCTCAGTTCTCCCATGACCGATGCCGACGACCCCAGCGCTGCCCATCGCATCAAGGTAAACCCGGCCGTCGTCGCTATGAATGAACACGCCCTCGCCGCGCGATATCCGTATCGGGGCAACCGAGTAGTCCCTGGAGAATACGGTCATGGCCGCTCCCTGGTTCGTTTTGAGATGCACCTGGGCCGATTGCCCAAGTCATCCTCAAATGAAAGCGAGAGGGCGCTCTTGTCAATAGAAAATAATTAATTATTATGTGTTTCAGGTTTGAAACTGGAGATTCATGTGGGTGTCATTCGCTGGAAATCGGAAAATGGGCTGGGGTTGGAACACCTTGTCTTCGATCGCGACGCAGCCGGCGTTACCGCTGACGGCACAGTGATCGGAGAGCGGCAAGGGCAAGCCTATGGCATGCGCTACCGCGTCCGCTGCGCAATGGATTGGACGGTTCGGGAGGTGGCGATCGACATCGTCGGAGGCGGCAAGATACGCCTCGAAGCGGATGGCCGCGGCGAATGGCGGGACGCCAACGGGATCATCCGTGCCGATCTTGCCGGATGCATCGATGTCGACATTTCCGCGACACCCTTCACCAACACCTTGCCGATCCGGCGACTACGGCTCGCTGTAGGCGAGCGTCGGCCGATCCGGGTCGCCTATATCGCCATTCCTTCCCTCGAGGTGGCGGCGGCCGAGCAGGCCTATACCTGCCTGAAGCCCCGTGAGCGCTACCGCTACGAAGGTATTTTCCGAAACTTCCAAGCCGAGCTCGATGTCGATGAGGACGGCCTCGTCCGCGACTATCCGAGCCTTTTCAAGCGGTGCGCCCCGGGCGATGGCTCGGCGCAAGTCTAACTGTCAACGAACTCAAATAGCGGCTTTTGCCGCGGAGAAGAGCCTGTGCCCGATCGTATCCGATGCACCTATCTGCTGGAATCTCCAATCGACATCGGCAGGGCCGCCGAGCTGCTGGCAAGCGAACAGTCGATCGGCTCCTTCACCCGGGTCGCCGGAGAGACAGACGAGATCATCGAACGCTTCTGCGGCCGTGTGGACGAGTTGCGTGTCGTCGCCGAGGACACGCCTCCAAGCTTGACAACATCGCTGCCCGGCATCGACGAACGCTCCCGGTGCAGCCGGGCGATAGCCACAATATCGTTCCCTGTCGAAAATTTCGGCCCGAACCTTCCATCGCTTTTCGCCATCCTGCTCGGCAACCTCTTCGAGCTGCAGGAACTGACCGGCGTCCGACTTGAGGATGTCGATATCCCCGCGAGCTTTGCCGACCGGTTTCCGGGGCCGGCCTTCGGCATTTCCGGAACGCGTCGATTGAGTGGCGTCGTCTCGGGCCCAATCATCGGCACCATTGTCAAGCCGAAACTCGGACTTGAACCCGCAGCCATCGCCGATCTGGTGCAGATGCTCGGCGATGCCGGAATCCATTTCATCAAGGACGACGAATGCATGACCGATCCTCCATCCGCGCCGTTCTCGAAGCGCGTCGAGGCGATCGCCCCGGTTCTCGATCGCCTGGCCGACAGGCACGGCCGCAAAGTCATGTACGCGTTCAACATCAGCGACGACGGTGACCGCATGTGCCGCAATCATGACCTGGTCGCCAACAGCGGTGGAACCTGCGTCATGGTTTCGCTCAATGCCTGCGGCCCTGCCGCCATCGCCCAATTGCGGCGCCACGCCTCGCTGCCGATCCATGCCCATCGAGCCGGCTGGGGAATGTTGACCAGGCACCCCGCCCTCGGATTGAGCTTTACGGCCTATCAAAAGCTGTGGCGCCTAGCCGGCATCGACCAGATCCATATCGGTGGCATCCAAGGAAAGTTCTCCGAAGTAGATGCTACCGTCACCCAATCAGCACGAGCGTGTCTTGGCCCATTCGGCGATCACGCGCCGATCATGCCGGTGATTTCGTCAGGCCAATGGGGCGGCCAGGCACCCGTCACATTCAAGGCATTCGGCAGTGACGATGTCATTTACTTGGCCGGCGGTGGAATCCTTGGGCACCCGCTCGGTCCTGCGGCTGGCGTGCGCGCCATAAGTGAGGCCTGGGAGGCGGCAAGGCTCGGCATAGACCTTGTTGACTACGCCCGCTCACACGAGCCGCTGGCAAGCTCGATCGGTTTTTTCGGAAATCTCAGGCAGATGAGAGCAACTGGCAATGGCTGACACCAATCCATACCTCTGTTTCTATGGAGACGACTTCACAGGCTCCACTGATGCACTCGATGCGTTGACAGCTGCCGGTGTCGCCGCGGTCTTGATTCTCGATCCGTCGCAGGATGTGTTGTCTCAATTTCCCGGTGTGCAGGCCGTTGGTCTGGCAGGGACCACCCGCGCCATGTCCCCTACCGAGATGGATAAGGAATTGCCGCAGGCCTTCCGGTGGATGGCGGATCTGAAGCCCCGTATCATTCACTACAAAGTATGCTCGACCTTTGATTCCTCACCAGAAACGGGCAGCATTGGCAGGGCCATGGAAATCGGACTGACAACGCTAGGCGGCGGCAGCGTACCTATTGTGGTCGGCGCCCCGCGTCTGGGTAGGTTCGTGGCATTTGCCAACCTCTTCGCTCGCGCAGGGTCGGCGCCGACCATTCATCGGATCGATCGGCATCCGGTCATGGCCCGGCACCCCGTAACTCCTATGAAGGAGGCTGATCTCCGGTTGCATCTCAAGGCACAGACGAAGATCCCGATCGACCATATCAGCATAATCGATATGGAGGCGGGGAACTGGCCAGTCATCGATGGCGATACGAGGGCAATCCTGTTCGACACCGTTTCTGCTGATCAACTCACTGCGATTGGGAATTGGCTTGGCAAGCAAAGCCGGGACACACCCGTCTTTTGTATCGGGTCGAGCGCCGTGGAAACAGCTCTGTCGCCAATTATGTCGGCGGAGACTCGATCCGTCGCGCCAGCGCCGACGGAAAACCCAAGCCATCGCGGACCGATCCTTGTGGTTTCCGGCAGTTGCTCGCCAGTTACAGCGCGCCAGATCGACGTCGCGGTTGGTGCCGGCTTTACACCGATTCCAGTTTCAGCCGCAGCGCTCGCAAATCAGGAAGCCTGGGAGGAGGCTTGCACTAAGGCGACCAACACCGCACTGGCGGCATTGGCAGGGGGAAGATCCGCGATTGTCTATACCGCACATGGCGAGCCCGACTTGATCCCTGGCGACGGCGACATAAACCTGCGCTCGGAAGCCGAACGGATTGGCGTCGGACTGGGGCGCATACTTTCTGCTGCCGTAGCTTCCTTGAAGCTCACCAGGGTTGCAGTTGCTGGAGGCGACACCTCCGGGACTGTAACGCGAGCGCTTGGCATCACCGCGCTGCAGATTGCTGCGCCTATCTCTCCCGGTGCGCCGCTTTGCTACGGTCTGCTCCGCCAGGGCGGGCGCATAGAGATTGCGTTGAAGGGCGGTCAAATGGGCGCGGACGACTTTTTCTGCCGGGTGAGGGATCTCTGACATTTTGTGCAGCTCGATAAGCAAGAAAAATGATCGCTTCTGGCGCGGTCGTATCACTCCGTTCGTGCCAGCTTGGTCAGCTCAGGTCGATGACGCAGGGTGGCTGAACGTCCGCTCCTGACATTCCGAGCCTCGAAGCCGTAAGTCTGGTTTCGGCCCCACTTCGGTCATTCGAAACTGGCGCCCGATGACCACCCCAGGCGCAATGTGGACGGCTTTCCGCCGAACAGGGACATCAGTCTTCGACACGCTTCGAGCCGAGGTGCAGCGTTCGTGCGCGAGGAATGGGGCGGGCGGCTTCGAGAGATCGGCCCTCACTTCCAGGAGCACAGCACCACCCCTGCCATACGACGCTGATCCTTGGTTCAGCCGACGGCCTGACGCCATCAACCCGCAAGGGGTCGGACTGCGCGAAGCGTGCCGCCGCTCCGGCTTCGCCTTCGCGGTGATTGCGGTCTTCGCCTTCAGCCTCGCTGCCACCTCATGGTAGCCATCGTCATTTTCGTGCCGGCGATGGCACTCTCTCGGTCGTTCCCACGGACGAGTATGACGGCGACGACACCGCCATCGTCGGCGAAATCGACCGTTCGCCCCAGGACGGGGCGAACATTGCCGCTGGCGAAACAGAGCTTTGGCATCTCGCCGGTGCTTTTCGTTGCTATGCTCTGCGCTGCGCCGAGGTGGTGGTGGAAGGCGCAATCGCCAGAGCTATTCTCTCGGAGAGACCACCATGATCATCCTCGGCATGTTCGTTTGTATCGCTGCAATCGGCATCTTGTGCTGGTTGCTATTCACGCTTGCTATCTTCGCCCTCCCGTTGTTCGTCGGGGGCAGCGCAGGCACCTGGGCGTTCAACACCGGCGCCGGCTGGCTTGGCGCGGTTCTTGTCGGCATCCTCGCAGCCGGGTCGACGCTCGGCGTTCGCCAAATCCTCCTCGGCGTTATTAGCCCCATGTGGGCAAAGCTGGCGCTCGTGGTGGTCTTCGTCGCTCCCGCGATCGCTGTCGGCTACCATGCCACCCATGGGATCGCGAAGCACATGATGCCTTCGGAAACCTGGCAGAGCGTCTTTTCCGTCATTGGCGCGACCGCCGTCGGCGTCACGGCATATCTGCGGGTCGCGAACATGAGGGCCGCCGACCAATCCGGCAGGGACGTCGTTCGAGCCTGGACCCGTGTGAGCGGGGCGGATGGACCAGACCGAGGAAGGCCTAGCCACCTCCTTATCGGTGGTTGGAGCAATCGGGTTCCATGCCAGGATCGAGCAACGGCCATGTGCCGGCGCGGCCCCGTCTGTGGACTTGGACTTTCTTCGGTCGAAGCCCATGGCAGACCGACCAGTCGGTAGCAGGACGGCGGCGCGCGCAGTGGCGGGGCGTTGCAGATGCGCGGAATCTGTGCCTGGAATGCATGGGCGATGCCGGTGAAGCCTGTAGCGAAGTGCAGGAGGCGCGTTGCATGCCAACGTCTCCGTTGCCAATCTGTCCCAAGAGCGCTCCAAACGGCCTCTTCAATGGGCTGATCTGGCCGAAGGACGGCTGAAGCCTCGACCGCCTGAGCCGCAACGGCGCGTCTCGACTTTCTTCCCCTGCCGGCGCCCACCCCATGCCGCAAGCGCATGGGGACCCCGAGCGCCGCCATTCCTCGCGAGACAAGAAAGCCGTTCCTGCGCCGTCCTCCGCTTTGCTCCGGTCGCAAGCGATGCGTCGTCGGTCGCCTCGGGCCAACCGATCGCCATCGAGGCCGCATGGTGCGGGCTCGGGAACAGAAAACGGAGACTTACAATGGCTACCATCGGCACCTTCAAGAAGTCCGCCTCGAACGAATTCACCGGTGAAATCGTCACCCTCAGCGTCCGGGCCAAGAACGTGCGCATCGTCCCAGACACCCGCGCCACTGGCGAGAACGCTCCCAGCCACCGGGTGCTGGTCGGCCGCGCCGAGATCGGCGCCGCATGGTCGAAGACCTCCAACGAGGGCCGCGACTACCTGGGCCTCAAGCTCGACGATCCAAGCTTCAACGCCCCGATCTACGCCAACCTCTTCGACGACGAGGAAGATGAGGGTTTCTCGCTCATCTGGTCCCGTCCGAACGCGCGGCGGAGCGACTGAGGACCCGCGCAGGCCCCGGCCGGAAGGCCGGGGCCTCTTCCGCGGACGGTCCGGTTCGGTTCACTCAAGCCGAGAGCGATGCCGAACCCGCATCGCCTGATGCTGATCAACCGGCCTCCGTTGGCAGAATTGTTCTGTAAAATGCAGGCTTTCACTCTGGGAAGACGAGGCAAGCGATGATCGAGCCGTTTGACGAAACCGCGCCGACCAGTGACGAACTCACCGAATACGATCGGGAACACGTCAAGCTCTATATGCGCCTGCTTGACGCCGCCGATGACGGCGCGGACTGGCGCGAGGTGGTCGAAATTCTGTTCGGCATTGATCTGACGAAGGAGCCGCAACGCGCCCGGCGCATCCATGACAGCCATCTGGCGCGAGCGCGCTGGATGGCGCGTGCAGGCTACCGTCATCTCTTGCGTCGGCACGGCAACTAACACCACAGCGCCTGCGGTTCCCGGGTGATGCCGGAGCGGCATCACCCGATGCCCGGCGAGGGTCTTCCGCCAATCGCTACAACCCGGAATCGTTTGCAGGCGGGGTCTATGCGTTGTTTGCGAGGAGCTCTTGGATGAGGCCGGATACGTCGCATTGGCGAGACAATGACAGCTATGATTATTTCGATACGTTGCCCATCGAGGGGCTCGCCTGGGAGTGTCTGCGGCGTCACGAACCCTATCAACGGCACTACCAAGCGCTCCTGACCACAAGAGCCGAAAAAGCACCCTTCCAAGCTGAGACACAGCGGCTGTGGGGGTTACGATTTCCCGGCCAGGCCGGATTTGTCCGCCTTAGCGCAAGACATTCTGTGGTCGCCTGACGTCGATCCAGCTGTGGTTTCTCTCGTGCCAGCGCCGGAATTTCTGTCTTCCTTGCGATGGGCGCCGTTGACCGGCCTGGGCGTGCTCCGCGACAGCCCGGAAGGACGTCACACTGTCCACAGTGCAGGTGTCGCGACCCAACTTCTCCTTCTGCCCGGCAGTGACCCGCACGGGCACCTGGCGGCGCTGATCCCATTGGATGCAGAAACGTTGGGACGGATCGAAGCACTCACCCGTTTCTGGCGCTCCTTGCAGGGGCGCCCCACACCTTCGGATACCCGTATGACCCCACAGCAGCGCCGCCGGTTTCGTTTGATGATGCAGGCCGCTGACGCCCGTGCCAACGGCGCGAGCTACCGCGACATTGGCGTCGCCCTTTACGGGTCTGAGCGCGTCGCCGCTGATCCCTGGAAGACCTCCGCGCTGCGCGATGCGGTGATCGGTCTCGTCGAAGGCGCCACCGCCATGATCGGCGGCGGCTATTTGCAAATCCTGCGTCATCGCCGCCGATCGTAGCGGTTGTGACAATGGACAGGGGGGTAGGATTTTAGCCTCCCTCAACTTCCCCATCCCTCGCGAAGCCCATTCTGCGCCAGCGTGGTCGCCGTCCACCGCTGAACGCCAGCGGCTGCCCAAAACCCCACGGAGGTCCGACCAATGCGACCCGACATCGCCGTTTTGCCGCCGCGCTTCCTGCGCACAAAGGAAGCCGCGGATTTCCTCAGCCTGTCCGCCCGCACGCTCGAAAAGCACCGGACCTATGGCACTGGTCCTTCCTACCGCAAGCTCGGCGGCCGCGTCGTCTATGCCGTCGACGACCTTCAGGCCTGGGCCGAACGCGGCGCTGTCACCTCGACATCCGATCCGCGTGGGTCGGTCCTGCCCGCCAAGCGTCACACACCGACGCCGCCGGCGCATGGCGGACGATACGCACGCTGACCGCGCGGATTTCCAGATGGTGGCGCGAAGCCAATCCCTTTCGGAGCGCGGGCAGCTCGACCTGTTCCGGGCGCTGCCTGGCGACTTCGCCCCACGGGATGCGCAGGATCTCATGGCCTATCCGTTCTTCTCCCTGTCCAAGACCCATCGCGTCGCGCCAATCGACTTCACGGCCGGCAACGTCACGATCCGGGTCGAAGCCGTGTCCGATCATGGCATGGCGACCATCTGGGACGCCGACATCCTGATCTGGGCCGCAAGCCAGATCGTCGAGGCGCGCGACGCGGGCCTTCGCACCTCGCGCCTGATGGCCGCCACGCCCTATGAGATTCTGACCTTCGTTGGCCGCGGCAAGAGCCTGCGCGACTATCAGCGCCTGAAGGCGGGGCTTGACCGGCTGCAGTCGACCACCGTCTCGACGACGATTCGTCAGCCCGCCGAAGGCCGGCGTCACCGCTTCTCATGGATAAATGAGTGGCAGGAGCGCATCGACCGCCATGGCAAACCCGCGGGGATCGAACTGATCGTCCCCGACTGGTTCTACCAGGCGGTCATCGATGATGCGCTCGTGCTGACGATTGATCGCGCCTATTTCGACCTCACTGGCGGGCTGGATCGCTGGCTCTATCGGCTGGTGCGCAAGCATGGCGGACGCCAGCGCGATGGCTGGCGCTTCGACTTCCGCCACCTTCACCAAAAATCCGGCAGCCTGTCGCCCTACAAGCGCTTTGCCTTCGAGTTGCGCGACATCATCCGCCGCCAGCCGCTGCCCGGCTACACGCTCTTCCTCGAAGTGGAGATGGGCGGCCGGGTTCTGCTTGCCTTCGAGCGGATCGGCTCCTGTGGAAGGCCTGTGGACGGCCTCGTGCTATCGGGAACCGGACCTATCGTGCCATCGGGAACCGCAGGCTCGTGCTATCAGGAACCGAAACGGGGCCTAACCCTAGGAAAGCAAAGTCGAAATCGTGCCCTTAACTTAGACTCTAACCCAGATTCTAACTTTGAAGCGCGCGCGCGCAATGTGCAGAGGCTGATCCGCCGAACCAGCGACGCACTCGGGATAGAGACCGACAAGACCTCCAATGCGCCATCGGTTTCTGGCGGTCGCATCACGGCAACCAGCGCTTCCGAAGGTCCGACTCCGCCGCTTGATCCGCGCTCGGGAGCCACCCGATGAGCGCCGCACCCCTCAATCAAAAGAGCCGTGTCGGGTGGGCAACTTTGACGCTGCATCTCGCCGGTGAATTGACCTGCAAGGGAAATCAGTTCGCGACCTTCGTCGTGCGCCCCACCACCGACATGACGACTCAGGAGCGCGCACGCATCGCCGCTTTCGAGAACGACGTCATCGTCGCCGAAACGCTGCGCGCGAGGCTCGCGCGCGAAATTCCCACCACATCAGGAGAACCGAAATGACTGGCATTGCGGCTCCCCGCACGCGCGGCGCATTCCCGGCCACGCACCACGCTGCCGATAATCTCGTCCATGTCGAACTGACCTGGGTCGAGAAGAGGATCGAGAACTGGATACGGTTCGGCACGCCCGCCCAGGAACAGATCGTCGATCGTCGCCGGCGGATCCTGTCCTATCGTCCCGGCGTGGTCTTCGCCTTCGTGCGATGGGCGGCGAACGACTTCGGAACGATCATCTCACGCATCGACATCGTGCGTGCGGTCGCGTCTTGCGAAGCCTATCAGACACTGCCCTTCGTGCGACCCGGCGGCGACATCCTTTTGAAGGTCGAGAGCTGGCCCAAGGTCGAACGCGTGCTGCAGGCGATTGACGCCATCCAGCGCCTCGGCATCGAGCCGGAGTTGGCGTCGCCCGATCATTGGCGGCACATCCACAACCGGATAACCACCGGCCACACGCCGCGCAGCTACACACTCGACCAACATCGCGCCTTCCTGCTGCGCAAGAGGACCGAGCCGTGACGCGCGCCATGATCATATTGGCCAGCGTTATTGCAACCATCGGCGTCGGTTATCCCGGCCTCACTTCCATGCCCGCGAAGCTCATCTGGAATGCGTCAGCCAGCGCACCGATCGGCTTCTACACGATCGACTTCGACGGACCCTCCGAGGTCGCCGATCTTGTCGCCGTCAACGCGCCCGAGCCACTCGCGACGTTACTCGCCGATCGCGGCTATCTGCCGAGGGGCGTGCCACTCTTGAAGCGCATCCTTGGCGTATCGGGGCAACGGGTCTGTCGCTCGAATCTCACCATCACTGTCGATGGCATCGAGGTGGGCGCGGCGCTCGAGCGTGATCGGGCCGGCCGTGACCTGCCGGTCTGGCAGGGCTGCCGCCGCATCTCGATCGGGGAACTCTTCCTGATGAACCGGCAGGTCCGCGACAGTCTCGACGGACGTTACTTCGGCCTCCTCGCAACCAGCCAGATCATCGGCCGCGCCGTCCCGTTGTGGACGGACGAGGGCGGCAACGGCCGCTTCGAATGGCGCGCGCCAACGCGGTGAGCGCGCGACCAGCGGCGCGCGTCGTGCCGCCAGTCTTCATCACCGCACCACTCGAAAACAGGAACCTGACATGCAACAGATCGGGGAATTCACGCGCCAGAAGACAGGCTATAGCGGGCGCATCCACACGCTCAGTCTCAACCTGGATATCGCCATTGTGGCGGCAGAGGCGAGCGAAACGGAGAATGCGCCTGACTACCGCGTTCACGCCGGAAACGAGGACGGCCCCGAGATTGGTGCCGGCTGGAAACGCTCCAGCGAAAAGGCCGGAGACTATGTCTCGATCGAGCTCGACGACCCGACCTTCGCGCAGCCGATACGCGCCAACCTCTTTCGCAATGGCGACGACAAGACGTCCTGGTCGCTGCACTGGGCGCGCCCGCGCGACCGTAGCGAGAAGGATTGAACGATGCGCGCTCGCCGTCCGTCGACGAGCCATCGCGGTGCGCCCGGGCCGCTTCGCGCTGCCTGGCGCATGGCTCTGCTCCTCCTTTGCGGCCTGTCCGTCGCGACCGTCATGCCGGCGGCGACCTTGGCGCAGGACTTGGCCGTCCCACGGTCGTCCCAACGCGATCCGTTCGGCGCGCATATCGCAGAAGCCTCGCACCGCTTCGGCGTTCCGACCGCGCTGATCCGCGCCATCATACGCAAGGAGAGTGCGGGCGATATGCGTGCCGTCTCCAGCGCAGGCGCCCGCGGCTTGATGCAGATCATGCCCCGTACATGGGACTATCTGCGCGCCCGCTGGTCGCTTGGCCGCGATCCATTCGATCCCCGGGACAACATCCTGGCTGGAACGGCGTATCTGCGCGAACTGCACGATCGCTTCGGCTCGCCCGGGTTTTTGGCCGCCTACAATGCGGGACCTGCACGCTACCAGGCCTACCTCACTGGGCGTCCGTTACCGGCCGAGACCCGCGCCTATGTCGCAGCACTTGCTCGGCTTGTCGGAGGTCGCGCAACCATCCGCCCTTTCGCCGTTACGTCTGTCGAGGCCATTCCCTGGAAGCGCGGCTCGCTCTTCGTCGGTCAGCCGGATCGCAAACAAGCTGTCGCTCGGGTGCCAACCGAGCGACCACCAAATGACGCGAGCTCCGCACCCACTGTGCGCGATGTCTCCGCCATCGTGCCGCTGTCCGAAGGCCTCTTCGTGGCGCGAGCTGGCGAAGGGATCCAGCCATGAGCGCACATGGGCGTCTTCGCGCAACCGCGAGCCCCGGCGCACCGTGGCGTGGATGGAGGCGGAAAATGTGCAGAACAACCGGAAGATGGCGAGATAAAAGGCCGCGAGGTGCGGCGTCGATCGGTTGTGTTGTTTCAATAGTTTATGCAGCATTTCCGCGAGGTGCGAAGGTTTCGCGCACCTCGGCGGAGCACCGATTTACCTGTGATTTCCGTGTCTTGACACGATGTGCGGATCTTCGTCATGCACGGTGAGGATGGTTTCCGAATCCGGCCCGGCCGCATCCGCTCATCGGGCGCCCAGCGCGCCAGGCCCTTCATCGCGCAGGCGCTTGCCGCCGCCCAGAAGGCCGGCGCCCGCATCTCTCGCACAGGCCGGATCAGTGCGGGCAATCGCTCGACCTTCGGGCGTGGCCGCTCGGCGAGCGTGCGCGCCAATCGTCTCCTCACCGGCCGCTCGCGAGCCGTGATCATCAAGACACGGCTGGTGCGTCATCACGCGCGCGCAGCGCCGCTTGCCGCCCATCTCACCTATCTGCGCCGAGAGGGCGTCACCCGGGACGGGGAGAAGGCCAGGCTGTTCGGGCCGGGGGCCGGGGAGGTGGATGGCGGTGCTTTTGCCGAGCGGTGCGGCGATGATCGGCACCACTTCCGCTTCATCGTCTCGCCGGAAGATGCCGCCGACATGGCGGACCTCAAATCCTTCGCCCGCGATCTGATGGGGCAGATGGAAAAGGACCTCGGCACAAAACTGGATTGGGCTGGCGTCGATCACTGGAACACCGACAACCCGCACCTTCACATCATCCTGCGCGGCCAGACTGATGACGGGCAGGATCTTGTGATCTCGCGCGATTACATCAAGGAGGGGATGCGCGCCCGCGCGGCCGATCTTGTTACCCAGGAGCTCGGCCCGCGCACCGATCTCGACATCCATCGCAATCTGCAGCGCCAGGTCGAAGCCGAACGCTGGACCCAGCTTGACCGGCAGCTTGTTCGCGACGGCCGCGACACAGGCGTTGTCGATCTTGGGTCCCCGGCGAACGCTCAGCCCGATGAGTTTCACGTGCTGAAGGTCGGGCGGGTGCGCAAGCTCGAAACCCTTGGCCTTGCCGAACAGGTCGGCCCGGGCCAATGGATGATCGACGACAAGGCCGAGGCAACGCTGCGCGAGCTTGGCGAGCGCGGTGACATCATCAAGCGCATGCACCGCGCCCTGACAGAGCAGGGCATCGAGCGCGGCTCGGCGACCTATGTGCTGGCGGCGGAGCGCCTCGACACGCCGATCGTCGGTCGGCTGGTCGACCGCGGTCTCGATGACGAGTTGAAGGGCAGTGCCTACGCCGTGGTCGATGGCACCGACGGCCGCACCCATCACATCAAGCTGTCCGATCTCGATGCCGCCGGCGACAGCGCTCCGGGTTCCATCGTTGAGCTGCGCAAGTTCCATGACGCGCAGGGACATGGGCGCGCAGCACTCGCTGTCCGTTCCGATCTCGATATTGAGCGGCAGGTCACCGCCGCCGGCGCGACCTGGCTTGACCGCCAGAACATCGCCCGCGAACCGATTGCGCTGTCGGAATCCGGTTTCGGCGCCGAGGTACGGCAGGCAATGCAGCGCCGTGCCGACCACCTCGTCCAACATGGCCTCGGCGAGCGGCATGGCCAACGCACAACCTTCACTCGCAACCTGATCGACACGCTGCGTCGCCGCGAGTTGGATGCGCTCGGCGAAAAGCTCTCGGCCGAAACCGGCCAGCCTTTCAACCGCGTCCGCAGCGGCGAGTTTGTGGCCGGTTCCTGCCGGCAGCGCTTCACGCTCGCGTCGGGCCGCTTCGCCATGATCGATGACGGCCTCGGTTTCCAACTGGTGCCCTGGACGCCGTCTCTCGAAAAGCATCTTGGCCGCCACGTCTCGGGCATCGCTCGCGATGACGGCGGCATCGACTGGAGCTTCGCACGCAAGCGAAGCCTCGGTCTCTAACCCATTGTGAAGAAAGGACCGCTTCTATGTCCGCCACCAAGATACTCTGGGGCCAGATCCTCGCGGTCTTGATGATCGTGCTGATCACCATCTGGAGCGCGACGCAATGGGTGGCCTGGCGCCTGGCGTTCCAGCCCGAGCTCGGCAGGCCATGGTTCCATGTCCTGGGCTTTCCGTTTTACCTTCCGCCGTCCTTCTTCTGGTGGTGGTATGGCTTCGATGCCTACGCGCCGTCGATCTTCGTGGAGGGAGCCTTTATCGCGGCTTCCGGCGGTTTCGCCTGCGTCGCCGTCGCCATCGGCATGTCGGTCTGGCGGGCTCGCGAGGCCAAGAAGGTCGAGACCTACGGCTCCGCCCGCTGGGCCGACAAGCAGGAGATCAAGGCAACGGGCCTTCTCGGCTCCGATGGAGTGGTGCTTGGGCGGTTTGACCGCGCCTATCTGCGCCACGATGGACCGGAGCACGTGCTGTGCTTTGCGCCCACACGTTCGGGCAAGGGTGTCGGCCTCGTCGTCCCGTCGCTGCTGACCTGGCCGAGTTCAGCCGTCGTCCATGACATCAAGGGCGAAAACTGGCAGCTCACCGCAGGCTTCCGCGCCAGGCATGGCCGTGTCCTGCTGTTCGATCCAACCAATCCGAAATCCTCATCCTACAACCCGCTGCTAGAGGTGCGCCGCGGCGAATGGGAAGTCCGAGACGTTCAAAACATTGCCGACATCCTGGTCGATCCCGAAGGCTCGCTCGAGAGGCGAAACCATTGGGAGAAAACCAGCCATGCCCTGCTGGTCGGCGCGATCCTGCATGTCCTCTACGCCGAGAAGGACAAGACGCTTGCTGGCGTGGCCGGTTTCCTCTCCGATCCAAAGCGGCCGATCGAATCGACGCTGTCCGCGATGATGAAAACTGCGCATCTGGGTGACGCGGGTCCACACCCGGTCATCGCCAGCGCCGCGCGAGAGCTGTTGAACAAATCAGACAACGAGCGCTCCGGCGTGCTGTCCACCGCCATGTCGTTCCTTGGCCTTTATCGCGATCCTGTCGTGGCCGAGGTCACGCGCCGCTGCGACTGGCGCATCAGCGACCTCGTCGACGACAAGCATCCAACGACACTCTACCTCGTCGTGCCGCCGTCCGACATCAACCGGACCAAGCCGCTCATTCGCCTGATCCTCAATCAGATCGGTCGCCGCTTGACGGAAGATCTGCAGGTGAGGGCGAAAGGGCACCGGCTGCTTTTGATGCTCGACGAGTTCCCGGCGCTTGGCCGCCTCGACTTCTTCGAGTCGGCGCTCGCCTTCATGGCCGGCTACGGGCTGAAAAGCTTCCTGATCGCTCAATCCCTCAATCAGATCGAGAGGGCGTACGGCGCCAACAACTCGATCCTGGACAGTTGCCATGTCCGGGTAAGCTTTGCCACCAATGATGAGCGCACCGCCAAGCGCGTGTCCGACGCGCTGGGAACAGCGACCGAGATGAGGGCCATGAGGAACTATGCTGGCCACCGGCTGTCGCCGTGGCTCGGTCATCTCATGGTCTCCCGCTCGGAGACGGCTCGCCCTCTGCTCACGCCGGGTGAAGTGATGCAGCTCCCATCCACCGACGAGATTGTCATGGTTTCGGGTGCACCGCCGATCCGCGCCAAAAAGGCGCGCTATCATGAGGATGCTCGCTTCCAGGAACGTATCCTGCCGCCGCCGGTGCTGAAGGCGGCGGCGGAGGAGGGGAGGCCCGACGACTGGACGAAACTGCCGCTGCCTTCCCGTCCGCAGATTGCTGAAGCCACGTCGGCACCGTCGGCCACGGATGACGACACAACTGATTCCGAGCGTCGTCGGCAACCCGAGCTCAGTCGCGTCGATCAGGTCGTGAAGCCTTCGACCGAGAACGAATTCGAGATCGATCACCTGGACGACGTGGAAGACGAGGCTGCCCGCAACCGTCGACTGACGCGTCTGATGCAGGGCATTGCGCGGCAGGCGTCACTCGACCCCGGCGACGGCGTGGATATGTGAGGCTGCCATGGTAAAGCCGCCCCGCAAACAACGCCTGTCCGTCTATCTCGATCCGAAGGTCATGAGCAGGCTGGCCGAACATGCGGCGCGACGAGATTTTTCACGGTCGCTCGTCGCTGAGGCGGCCATCGAGTCGTTCCTCTCACCCGATGCCGCCGAGCGACAGGAGGCGGCGATCACCAAGCGGCTTGACCAGCTCGATCGCCGTATGACACGCCAGGAGCGCGATGTCGCAATTGCCGTGGAGACGCTCGCTGTTTTCGTCCGCTTCTGGCTGGCGACAACACCAGCGTTGCCCGAGCCTGCGGCGCAGGCAGCCCACGCCAAGGCTGGCGAGCGCTATGATGCCTTCGTCACAGCGCTCGGCCGGCGCCTGGCGAAAGGTCCAAAGCTCCGACAGGAAATCTCCGAGGATATCGATGGCGGCCTGGACACAAACCAGCCCGGCAGGCCCGTGGGCTAAATGGACGGGCGGACTGAGATTTTACAAGCCTCGATCAGGATTCTTCGTTGAAAAGTATAGTCTGTATGCTATAAGGCGAGGGCGAATGAAAAACCAAAAGCCCGCAGTATGGATGGGGTCGTCGAAGGGCGACCTGCGCGAGTTTCCGGTCGATGTTCGCCGGTTGATGGGTGTCGCAATCAACGACGCGCAGAATGGTGAGGAGCACCCGGCTGTCAAGGCCCTGAAGGGCTTTGGGGGCCGCAGCGTCCTCGAGGTGGTCGACGACTTCGACGGAGATACCTATCGGGCCGTCTATGCCGTGCGGTTTGCCGGGGTGATCTACGTGCTTCATTGCTTCCAGAAGAAGTCGAAGAAGGGCAGGGAGACACCCAGGCACGGAATCGATCTGGTTACAGTGCGATTGACGGCGGCCGAGGCGCACTACCGCGAAAACTATGGCAAAGGAACAGAGTCATGACAGAAGACATCACCGCCGAAGTGAGCAGCGGCAACGTGTTTGCGGACCTCGGCTTTGACAATCCCGAAGAGGAATTGCTCAAGGCCAAGCTGGCCCGCGAGATCCGCGCCATTATCAAGCGCCAGCGCCTGACCCAGGCGAAGTCGGCTGAACTGCTTGGAATGAAACAGCCCGACGTCTCCGCGATCGTGACCGGGCGCACGGGTAAGTTTTCAATAGACAGGCTGGTTCGCTGTCTGGACCGGCTCGACTACAAGGTCGAGGTTGTGGTTCGCCACAAGCCTCGACGGTCGACTCGTGCTGAAGCCGATTGATCAGACGGCTTTGCCGACGAGCGGACAATTAATTTTCCAGGTTTGGATGGGCGCCACCGCGACCAGGACGGTAGGATAAGAAAGCACGGGAACACGAACGTGGACACCCTTAGTCAGACCTAAGCGGTCATCTTAATCTCCCACCTGCGATAAGGGATACTGACCCGGGACTCCGGCCCGCGGGCGGGCTAGATGTGCGCGGCAAGCTCGCGTTTCAGTGCTTGGATTGCATCTGCGAAATTCCTGAGTATCCTGCTTTTGCGCATGTGAGCATAAGGTGGCGCCTGGCGCCCTGTTTGGCCACCACACTAAGAACCACCGTCGGGATGGCGACCGACAGGCTGATGTCACGGAACGCCACTCCAAGAAGGATGGTCCTCTCATGGATTCCAATGCCATTATTACGTCCCTGCCAGTGGCCGGGGCTGACCGATTTGTGCTGATTGAGGCCGCTGACGCCGCGTTCGAGGCCGTCATTGAGCGGATTGAACCGAACAACGAGGAGCAGACCCGAAGCCTTTGGGATGCCGGCGATTACATCGACAATAGCCTGTTCACAGACCTCAAACTGCCGATGCACGGGACGAGGTTGCATATTATATCGATGTATTCCTGGTACATCATGTCATTGGTCTGGCGGTTGAGGCAGACAGAGAGGCCGCCGAACCGCAGCCTTGAACGCGGCAAGGCGGTAATCAGCTCAGACCTTGTCAGTTGCGGCCGCGTCAGCCTGTTGCACCGTTCTTAAGGAGGGCGCGATCAAAAAGGTAACCTTTACCGCCACCTCTTCGAGAGTGGCGGTAAGCCGGTTGATCTGCGAGGTGGTTGCCGCCAGTTCCGGGCCGTAGCGAGTGACGAGATATTCCCGGTTCTGGCTGAGGGACTGAAGATGATTGGCGGTTTTCGCGCGAAGGCGCAGCCCCACTTCCAGGGCGCGCTCTGTACGCTCCGCCAAGTTGTGCTGCATCTTCCGAATTTGATTGGGATTGTGCCCGCGGTGGAGCAAAAGCGCGGTCAGATAGAGTTCGATCGCGTGGATGGCGGAGAGTCTGAACGGCGCCCGAGTAAGCGGCTTGCCTGATCGGCCGAGCTGAAGGAGCAGGGCTGCCGCCTTGCGGTACTCTTCGGCCAGTTCATGGATCTGCTGCGGGGAGGCCAGCTCTCCCGGATAATTGGGTTCTGTCATCACCATTTACACAATGTAAAAGGGTACCGGTTGCGGTAGTAAGCATCTCACGCCAACCCAACATCAGCAAATGTTGTCCTAGCTCAGCGCTCTCTGGAACGGATGTGCCTCAAGGTCGTCAGCCTTGATTGCCGGGCGGCACCGCCGATCTCCTGTATTTGCACGCTACGCCACTACGCCTCGACATAGGTGTTGAATCCACTCGAGATGTGGCTCTCTTAATCATCCCCGTCCAGGGGCCGCCAATGTTCCCCCGGATCGAAAGGGGACCGGATGGCAGCTTCGCATTACAATTCAGAAGGTCTCGCGCGCGGCGCACGGATGCTGCGCACGGCACTCGGACCCGCCATCGCGCGCTATCTCGACGACGCGAGCATTGTCGAGGTGATGCTCAACCCCGATGGGCGTTTGTGGATCGATCGCCTGTCCGAGGGTTTGTCCGACACAGGAGAGCGCCTGTCGGCGGCGGACGGCGAACGCATCGTTCGCCTCGTCGCTCATCATGTCGGTGCCGAAGTCCATGCCGGCGCCCCACGCGTCTCGGCGGAGTTGCCCGAGACGGGCGAGCGCTTCGAGGGGCTTCTTCCTCCCGTCGTCGCGGCGCCCGCCTTCGCGATCCGCAAGCCCGCCGTCGCCATCTTCACCCTTGAGGACTATGTCGCGGCCGGGATTATGTCGGCGCGCCAGGCGGACACGCTGCGCCAGGGCGTTGCCAACCGCGCCAACATTCTCGTTGCAGGCGGCACCTCCACGGGCAAGACCACGCTGATCAACGCGCTGCTCGCTGAAGTGGCCAAGACCGCCGATCGCGTCGTCATCATCGAGGATACGCGCGAACTGCAATGCGCCGCGCCAAATCTCGTGGCAATGCGCACGAAAGACGGCGTCGCGTCTCTATCTGATCTTGTCCGCTCATCGTTGCGCCTGCGCCCCGACCGCATCCCGGTCGGCGAGGTGCGCGGGTCCGAGGCGCTCGAACTGCTCAAGGCCTGGGGCACCGGCCATCCCGGCGGCCTGGGCACGATCCACGCCGGCAGCGCCATTGGCGCGCTCCGCCGCATGGAACAGCTCATCCAGGAAGCCGTCGTCACGGTTCCACGCGCTCTGATCGCCGAAACGATCGACCTGGTTGCCGTCCTTTCCGGCCGCGGTTCCGCGCGCCGGCTGTCCGAACTCGCCCGTGTCGATGGCCTGCGCCCGGACAGTGATTACCGGGTCGCGCCAGCCGTCCTCGATGGCGACGAGGGCCCGACCTTGCTCGTCCAAAACCCTGAAGGAGAAAATCCATGATCCAACGCCTGCGCCTCACGCGCCATCGTCTCGCCATGACAGTTACGGGTGCCACGCTCATCCTGGTGATGGCCGCGCCCGCCCATGCCTCCGGCTCGTCGATGCCGTGGGAACAACCGCTGCAACAGATCCTCCAGTCGATCGAAGGCCCGGTTGCCAAGATCATGGCGGTGATCATCATCATCGTCACCGGCCTGACACTCGCCTTCGGCGACACGTCGGGCGGCTTCCGCCGGCTCATCCAGATCGTGTTCGGCCTGTCCATCGCTTTCGCGGCGTCGAGCTTCTTCCTGTCGTTCTTCTCGTTCGGCGGCGGAGCGCTGGTCTGATGGCGGGCGCTGTCGAACAGAGCGGCCCAATGCCGGACTACGCAGTGCCGGGTTATGCGGTCCTCGTGCACCGGGCGCTGACCGAGCCGATCCTGCTCGGTGGCGCCCCGCGAGCCATTGCCATCATGAACGGGACGCTCGCGGGCGCCGTGGGGCTGGGACTGCGTCTCTGGCTCGTCGGCGTCGCCATCTGGGCCATCGGCCATGTCGCCGCCGTCTGGGCCGCCAAGCGCGATCCGCTTTTCGTCGACGTCGTTCGCCGGCATTTGCGCATCCCAGCGCATCTCACTGTTTGAGCGAGGTCGCACCGATGATGAACCTTGCCGAATATCGCAACCGTAGCAGCCGGCTCGCCGACTTCCTACCCTGGGTGGCATTGGTCGGCGCCGGCGTCGTCCTCAACAAGGATGGCAGCTTCCAGCGGACCGCGCGCTTTCGCGGCCCCGATCTCGACAGCGCCGTTCCGGCCGAACTGATTGCCGTCGCCGGCCGGCTCAACAATGCCTTCCGCCGTCTCGGCTCCGGCTGGGCGATCTTCGTCGAAGCGCAGCGCCATGCCTCGACCCGCTATCCCGACAGCAGCTTTCCGGATGCGGCCTCCACGCTGGTCGATGCGGAGCGAAAGGCGGGCTTCGAGGAGGCCGGCGCGCATTTCGAGTCCAGCTACTTCCTGACGCTCACCTATCTTGCGCCCGCCGAAGACACCGCCCGCGCGGAAAGCTGGCTCTACGAAGGCCGCGAGAAGAAGGGCCTCGACCCCAACGCGGCGCTGACCGGGTTCACTGACCGCAGCGACCGCGTCTTGCGCCTTGTCGAAGCCTTCATGCCGGAGTGCCGCTGGCTCGATGACGCCGAGACGCTGACCTATCTGCATGGCTGCGTCTCGACCAATCGCCACCGTGTCCGCGTTCCCGAAACGCCGATGTATCTCGACGCCATGCTGGCCGACCAGCCGCTGACCGGCGGGCTCGAGCCGCGGCTTGGCGCGTCGCATCTGCGCATTCTCACGGTCACGGGATTCCCGACCGCAACCACGCCGGGTCTGCTCGACGAACTGAACCGGCTGGCGTTTCCGTATCGCTGGTCGACACGCGCGATCCTGCTCGACAAGACCGATGCCACCAGGCTGCTGACGAAGATCCGGCGTCAATGGTTCGCCAAGCGCAAGTCAGTGGCGGCGATCCTCAAGGAGGTGATGACCAACGAGGCGTCCGTCCTCGTGGACACCGACGCCGCAAACAAGGCCGCCGATGCCGACATGGCGCTGCAGGAACTCGGCGCCGACTATGCCGGCATGGCCTATGTCACCGCGACGGTGACGGTGTGGGACGATGATCCCAACATCGCCGACGAAAAACTGCGCCTGGTCGAAAAGGTCATCCAGGGCCGCGACTTCACGGCGATTATTGAAACCATCAACGCCGTCGACGCGTGGCTCGGCAGCCTGCCGGGTCATGTTTATGCCAACGTCCGTCAACCTCCCATCTCCACGCTCAATCTCGCCCACATCATTCCGCTTTCCGCGGTGTGGGCGGGCGAGGTGCGGGACGAGCATTTTGCAGCGCCCCCTCTGCTCTTCGGCAAGACCGAAGGCTCGACCCCGTTCCGGCTCTCGCTTCACGTCGGTGACGTCGGCCATACGCTGATCGTCGGCCCGACCGGCGCGGGCAAGTCCGTGCTCTTGGCACTGATGGCGCTGCAGTTCCGCCGCTATCCAGGGTCACAGGTTTTCGCCTTTGATTTCGGCGGCTCGATCCGCGCGGCGGCACTCGCCATGGGCGGCGACTGGCATGATCTCGGCGGCGATCTCAGCGATGGGGCGATCGACAGTGTCAGCCTTCAGCCGTTCGCCCGCATTCACGATGTCCCCGAGCGCGCCTGGGCCGCCGACTGGATCGTTGCGATCCTGACGCGCGAGAATGTGACGATCACCCCTGAGGTCAAGGAGCATATCTGGACGGCGTTGAGTTCGCTGGCGTCCGCGCCTGTCGCGGAGCGCACCATCACCGGCCTGGTCGTGCTGCTGCAATCAAATGACCTCAAGCAGGCATTGCGCCCCTATTGCGTCGGGGGTCCCCATGGCCGGTTGCTCGATGCCGAGCGCGAGCATCTCGGATCGGCGTCGGTCCAGGCATTCGAAACCGAAGGACTGATCGGAACGGGCGCTGCGCCCGCGGTGCTATCCTATCTCTTCCATCGCATCGAGGACCGGCTCGATGGCTCGCCAACGCTTCTCATCATCGACGAAGGCTGGCTTGCGCTGGACGATGAGGGTTTTGCTGGCCAGCTCCGCGAATGGCTGAAGACGCTGCGCAAGAAGAACGCCAGCGTGATCTTCGCCACGCAGTCGCTCAGCGACATCGATGGTTCGGCAATCGCGCCCGCGATCATCGAGAGCTGCCAGACCCGGCTTCTGCTGCCGAACGAGCGCGCCATCGAGCCGCAGATCACGGCGATCTATCGCCGCTTCGGCCTCAACGACCGGCAGATCGAGATCATCGCGCGGGCGATGCCGAAGCGCGACTATTACTGCCAGTCCCGTCGCGGCAACCGGCTGTTCGAGCTGGGACTGTCGGATGTGGCGCTCGCGCTTTGCGCCGTATCCGCGAAGACCGACCAGGCCGCGATCTCCCGCATCGTCGCTGAGCACGGCCGCGACGGGTTCCTCGCTGCCTGGCTTAGCCACCGTGGCGTCGGCTGGGCCGCTGAACTGGTTCCCGCCCTAACCAGCCCCGCCCTCACCAACAAGGAGAAGTCCCCATGAAACTGCACCGCTCCCTTGGCATGCGGCTCGCTGCCGCCCTGCTTGTCGCTCCCGCCGCGCTCTCGCCCATGCTGGCAACGCCCGCACAGGCCTTGATCGTTTTCGATCCCTCGAACTATTCGCAAAACGTCCTGACGGCAGCGCGCTCGCTCGAACAGATCACCAACCAGATCACCTCGCTTCAGAACCAGGCGCAGATGCTCATCAACCAGGCGCGCAATCTCGCAAGCCTGCCGTTCTCCTCGCTGCAACAGCTCCAGCAGTCCGTGCAGCGCACGCAGCAATTGCTCAGTCAGGCGCAGAACGTTGCCTATGACGTGCAGCAGATCGATCAGGCCTTCCAGCAGAAATATGGCAACGTCTCGCTGTCGGCTTCGGATCAGCAACTCGTCGCCGACGCGCGCTCGCGCTGGGGCAACACGGTTGGTGGCCTTCAGGATGCCATGCGTGTGCAGGCGGGAGTCGTCGGCAACATCGACACCAATCGAACGCAGATGTCGGCGTTGGTCGGCCAAAGCCAGGGTGCGACCGGAGCGCTTCAGGCAACACAGGCCGGCAACCAGCTCCTCGCGCTCCAAGTGCAGCAGCTCGCCGATCTCACCGCTGTCGTCGCCGCGAACGGTCGGGCGCAAGCGTTGCAATCGGCCGAACAGGCCACCGCTGCCGACCAGGGCCGAGAGCAGCGCCGGCGCTTCCTGACGCAGGGCTCGGGCTACCAGCCCGGCAGTGCGCAGATGTTCTATGGCAAGAACTGAGGTCGGCGCGATGGAAGGCAAGCTCCTCGCTCGCATCGGCGCGGTCATCTTCATCGCGGGCGCTTTGACAGTGACCGCAATCGAGATGAGCAGCGAGGACGACGAGCCTGACGCCCTTGCGACGGGGGACCGTTCCGTCGCGCCACAACACCCACTCGCGGCCGAATTGCGCCGCTGTTCCGGGATCGGCGAGGCCGGTCCTCGCGATCCCGGCTGTCTGAAAGCGTGGGCAGCCAGCCGGCGCCGGTTTCTCGGTCAACGTGACTCGGCAACCGCGCCTGCTCCGGTAGCGCCGACAACGCTGTTTCCGAATGTGCCGCCGTCAGCCGACCGGAAAGAAGGGAAGCGGGCGGATGTGACCGCTCCCGCGATGCAGGTCGAGCCGCCCCGACCGGAGGCTCGCTGACATGGGCGGCATGGGCGTCATCGACCATTTCCTCGAAGTCTTCACGCGCTACATCGACAGCGGCTTCGGCCTGCTCGGCGGCGAGGTCGGGTTCATCGCGACGACCCTGATCGTCATCGACGTGACGTTGGCTGCGCTCTTCTGGTCCTGGGGTGCGGACGACGACATCATGGCGCGCCTCGTCAAGAAGACTCTGTTCGTCGGCGTCTTCGCCTATCTCATCTCCAACTGGAACAATCTCGCCCGCATCGTCTTTGAAAGCTTCGCCGGGCTTGGCCTGAAGGCCTCGGGTACGGGTTTTACCGTCAACGATCTCATGCGCCCGGGCAAGGTGGCGCAGACCGGGCTCGATGCCGGCCGGCCGTTGCTGGACTCGATCTCGAACCTGATGGGCTATTGGTCCTTCTTCGAGAACTTCATCCAGATCGCCTGCATGTTCTTCGCCTGGGCGCTGGTGCTGCTGGCCTTCTTCATCCTGGCAATCCAGCTTTTCGTCACGCTGATCGAATTCAAGCTGACCACGCTCGCCGGTTTCGTGCTCATTCCCTTCGGTCTGTTCGGCAAATCCGCCTTCATGGCCGAGCGGGTGCTTGGCAACGTCATCTCGTCCGGCATCAAGGTGCTGGTGCTCGCCGTCATCATCGGCATCGGCTCAACGCTCTTTTCCGAGTTCACCGCGGGGTTCAGCGGCAACACGCCGTCGATCGACGATGCCATGGCGATCGTGCTGGCCGCGTTGTCGCTGCTCGGCCTTGGCATCTTTGGACCGGGCATTGCCAACGGTCTCGTCTCCGGCGGCCCGCAACTCGGTGCGGGCGCGGCTGTCGGGACCGGGCTCGCCGCCGGCGGCATGGCAGCAGTGGGCGCCGCCGCCGCCGGTTCCGTCGTGTCCGGCGGCGCGGCTGTCAGCGGCGGTGCTGCAGCGGCGGCCCGTGGCGGTGCCGCCATGGCGGGCAGGGCGTCCACAGCCTACGGCCTCAGCGCGGCCGGAGAGTCTGGCTTTTCTGGCGTCGCATCCGGGCTCGGCGGTGTCATCAGAGCCGGCGCCCAAGGTGCCATCTCACCGCTCAAGCGTGCGGCCAATAATGCGGCAGGCAGCATGAAGCAGAGCTTCCAGTCCGGCGCTCGCGCTGCCTTCGAGACGACGGGCGGGTCATCCACGGCTGGCACAATCGGCGCGAACGCGCCCGAAGCCGGCTCCGCACCCGTCGCGTCCTCCGCAACCGAAAGTCAGCCAGCCTGGGCGAAGCGCATGAAGCGCTCGCAACAGATGACCCATGGCGTCCAGGCCGCCGCCCACGCCGTTCGCAGTGGCGACAGCCATGGCGGCGGCTCCTCGATCAACCTCTCTGAAAGTGACTGAGCATGTTCAAACGACCGTCCACGCACTACGGCAGATCCCCACAACCCGAGACGCCCTACCAGCGTGCTGCGCAGGTCTGGGACGAGCGCATCGGTTCCGCTCGCGTGCAGGCGCGCAACTGGCGGTATATGGCTTTCGGTTGCCTGGCGCTCGCCGCGGGCTTCTCCGCAGCGCTCATCTGGCAATCCGCGAAAGGCTCGATCGTGCCTTGGGTGGTGCAGGTCGATCGTCTCGGCCAGGCGCAGGCCGTGGGACCCGCGATCGGCGACTATCAGCCGAGCGATCCGCAGATTGCCTTCTACCTGGCACACTTCATCGAACAGGTGAGGTCGATCCCCGCCGATCCGGTCATCGTGCGGCAGAATTGGCTGCGCGCCTACGACTTCGCGACGAAGGGCGGGGCGCTGGCGCTCAACGACTATGCGCGCGCCAATGACCCGTTCACCAAGGTCGGAAAGCAGCAGGTCGCCGTCGACGTGTCCTCGGTGATCCGCGCATCGCCGGTGAGCTTCCGCATCGCCTGGGTCGAACGCCGCTATCAGGATGGCTCACTCGCTTCCACGGAGCGCTGGTCCGCCATTCTCACTATTGTCGTGCAGCCCCCGCGCGACGCCGATGCGCTGAGGAAGAACCCGCTTGGCATCTACATCAACGCCATCAACTGGTCGAAGGAGCTTGGACAATGACGCCCGCACCCTGCAAAGCCGCCCCCTGGGGGCGTCCGGTTTTCCTCATCCACGCTGTGCCGGCCTTCCGCAAAATAGCCTTTCCAGCACTTCTGCTTTGCACTTTGGCGCTTTCAGGCTGTGCCACCAGGCAGAAGCCGCCGGAGATTTCCTATGACGATCCGGTCCCGGCCGTGCAGGCGGTCGATCCGCCCCCGCCCGTCAAGGTGGTGGAGCTGTCTAAGCCGCTGCCGCTTCCAGGCCAGTTGAAGCCGGTCGGCAAGGCCGCAAGGCCCGAGCCGGAACCGACCGATCCGGCCGCGCGGGTGAGCCTGGCCAACGCGGCCGCGCGCGTCCAGCCTGTGCGCAACGGCTTCATCAACTCGATGCAGGTCTATCCGTTCGTCGATGGCGCGCTCTATCAGGTCTATGCCTCGCCGGGGCAGATCACCGACATCGCGCTGCAGCCCGGCGAGCAGCTCGTCGGCTCCGGTCCCGTCGCCGCCGGCGACACCGTGCGCTGGATCATCGGCGATACCGAGAGCGGTACGGGCGGCGCCAAGCAGGTCCACATCCTCGTCAAGCCGACGCGCGCCGACCTTCTCACCAATCTCGTCATCAATACCGATCGGCGTACCTATCATGGAACTGCGCTCGACGCCGTCGACCTATATGGCATCGGTTTCCTGGCAATATCCGCAGGACCAGCTCATCGCCTTGCGCAGGCAGAACCAGCAGGCTGAGGCTGCACAGCCGGTCTCGACCGGCATCGATCTTTCTCGCGTCAATTTCCGCTACGAGGTGACGGGCGATCGCGCACCGTGGCGGCCGCTGCGCGCCTTCGACGATGGCAAGCAGGTGTTCATCGAGTTCCCGCGCGGCATCGGCCAGGGCGAGATGCCGCCACTCTTCGTGGTCGGGCCGGAAGGTGACACGTCCGACTTGGTGAACTATCGCGTGCGCGGTAACCACATGATCGTCGACCGGCTGTTTGCCGCCGCCGAGTTGCGCTTCGGCGCAGGCAAGAACCAGCAGCGTATCCGCATCTCCCGCACCGACGGGGTGCGGAGCAGTCGATTTTCATTGATACGTGGCCCTGGTGAGACCCCGAAAGCGACGTTCTACCGAACAGACAAGGGAGGGTCGTCATCATGAGCGACAGATTGGATCCCGGGAAGGAAGAGGGCCGGGGGCCGGCGGATGACGCCCGGCCGGAGGCGTCGGTCGAGGATGGCGCCCGGCCCCTGACAGGCGAGCCGGCCGCGGCCATGCGGCTGCGCGCCGAGCCACCGCGGGTGACGCGTCTGTCCCGCAAGGCGCTGGCCGCGTTGGGGCTCACCGCAAGCCTCGCTGTCGGCGGTGCGCTGATCTACGCGCTGCAGAACCGTCAACAAGGCCAGGGGCAGGAGCTGTATTCGACCGACAATCGTTCGACCCCCGATGGGCTCGCCGGCCTGCCGAAAGATTATACGGGCGTTCCGAAGCTTGGCCCACCGCTTCCCGGCGATCTCGGCCGCCCGATCCTCGCCGCGCAGAATGGCGGCCCCGCGCTATCAACAGGTCCCGTTGGACCGGACCAGGAGGAGCAGCGCCGGGAGCAGGAACTGGAAGCGGCGAGGACGGCGCGCTTGTTCGCGTCCACGCAAACGTGGCCTGCAAGTGACACGACCGTCGCTCAAGTCACGACAGAAACCGTGCCACGGCCTGATCTCTCCAGCCTTGGGTTCGCGCCGCAGCCGGCCACGCCCTCGGCGCAGGACCGGCAGCGCGCGTTCCTTGATCAGCCGGCGGACAAGCGAACCGTCTCGCCTGATCGCGTGGCGGCGCCGGCGTCGAAAAACGTCCTGCAGGCGGGCGCTGTCATCGCGGCCGCCCTCATCACCGGCATTCGCTCCGACCTGCCGGGTCAGATTACCGCGCAGGTGACGGAGAATGTCTATGACAGCCCCACCGGACAAGTCCGTCTCATTCCGCAGGGGACGCGCCTCATCGGCCAGTATGACAATGGTGTCGGCTTCGGCCAGCGTCGCGTGTTGCTGGTCTGGACCAGACTGATTTTTCCGAACGGCCGCTCCATCATTCTGGAACGTCAGCCTGGCGCGGACGCGGAAGGCTATGCTGGGCTCGAGGACGGCGTTGACTATCACTGGGGCGAGCTCTTCAAGGCTGCAGCGCTCTCCACGGTTCTGAGCATCGGGGCGCAGGCAGGCTCATCGGGACAGGAGAGCAACATCATGCGCGCTCTTCGCCAGGGCGCTTCGGACAGCATCAGCCAGACAGGCCAGCAGGTCTTGCAGCGGCAGCTCAATATAGCGCCGACACTCACCATCCGGCCGGGATACCCGGTGCGCGTCATCGTCACGCGCGATCTCGTGCTTGAACCTTATGGAGGCTGAAATGGCCAAGCTGAAACTGGGGCCAATCGCTGACGACAAACCTGTCAAGGTCATGGTGGAGCTTCCCGCGGCATTGCACCGTGACCTGACCGCTTATGCCGAGATCCTCGGCCGCGAAGCGGGGCACCGGCCCGCCGATGCGCCGCGCCTCATCGTTGCGATGTTGGAGCGGTTCATTGCGACGGATCGGGGCTTTGCCAGGGCCAAGCGTTCGGAAAGTGCTGGCTAAGGGCCTGGGGACCGAAGTCGAACCGGGTCAGTCGCGCCTCCCATGCCTGGCGTGACTTCAGAAATCGCGCCGCGGCGAGCTCCTCCATTGACAGGTCCCGGGTCGTGCTGCTGTCGCCATGTTTCTTGCGGTCCCAACCAGCCGCAAGAGCGCGCGCTTTGGGTTCGATTCAAGCCACACTGCCTTGATCCAACTGATGCTGCTCTGCCCACGGATCGGTTTCCACACTGTGGCGTCGATGGCGACTGTCCTGGCAAAACCCTCGCCCGCCAGAGTGACGCCTTGACCGAGTTGCACCTTGAGGATGACCGTTGCTTCGCTGGCGCGACATATCTGGATAGCGGGGCCACCATTCGCAGCGATATGCTCCAGCAATTGCGGATCCCGGGAGGATTCGCCTGAAACCAGCAGACACGTATCTGCAAGATCTGCCCATCTGACCGCAGGCTTTTCTGCAAGCGGATGGTAGCAGGGCAGGAGAACGAACAAGCGCTCGTGCGCAAATATCTCGCTACGGCACAGGGCGGCGTTCTCAAGCCCGTGCGTGAAGACGATGTCGAGGCGCCGGCGGCGTATAGCCGCCAGGCACTGTTCGAGTGGAACGTCTTCGATCTCGACGCACACGTCTGGATGTAAACGGCCAAAACGATCGATGAGACGTGTCACGAACGTGCGCCCCATCTGGGCGCATAATCCTATCCTGAGCGTTTTGACATCCTGGTGACCGCGACTACCTCCAGCCAGTGCATCCTGCAAGCCTTCATAATGGGCCCGGACAAGATCGACCCAGGCCCGGCCTGCCTCGGTCAGCCGAACGCCATGGACGTCGCGGTCAAACAACTGCATGTCGAGCAACTGCTCGAGAGCTACGATGTTGCGGCTGACACAGGATTCCCTCACTCTGAGAACTCTTGCAGCCTGCCTGAGGCTGCCATGGTCGACAGCTGCGAAGACATGGTCCAAACGGCGGAGCGTGTTGTCGACCTGTCCCAAGGCGCAGGAGCCTATTCCTGCGCGGCAGGGACGCTAACTGGCAGGGGCGGACACAAGCTCGTTTCGTAGACGTACTCGTGCGGAATGGCCGGAGTGGCCATCTGGGAGAGGTACCGGTTTAGGTTTTCCTCGCTATTGCTCGCCGCCAGGCTACAGAAATTTCCGCTGTTCCACGTCAGTGAGCAGTAGCTGAAATGCTGGCGTATGGCGTCGGCCATCTGTGCCAAAGTCACCTCATTGCCGAACATCGTATCCAGAACGAGGGTTTGCTTCTTCTCGATTTCATCTGGGGGAAAATAGCGCGCCTTGAACCCAAAATCCTTCTGGTATTCGCGACGCCTGTAGTCCGGCTCCTCGGTTGCCCGGAACTTTTCGACGAAGACGAAGATTCCGTCCTGCTTGAGGTGCTGGGTCACGAATTCGATCTGGCTTGCTCTGTTGGGCGAGTACATCTGAAAGGTCGTATCTTCGAGAATGATGTCGAACCCGTGGGCAAAATTTGCCAGTCGCGGATCTGAACGCAGGACGTCCTTTGTCAAATGATGAAAGGGGCCGACGAAGAAGTCAGCGTGCGGCGGTTCGCCATAAGCCATGAAGCAATTGTAATTCTCCGCGTTCGGGCTGCACGACAGTGTGCGTATCTGTCCCTCCGACAGTTCGGACAGTGTCCTCGCCATCGTGCCTTCCGCTGTTCCAAGGCTGTATAGCGAATGCGGACCACCACGATCCCGTGCGTATTTCAGCATTGCGTAGGCCATCCGGCACTCCTCCTCCAATCTGTAGGGAATGCTGCCGTGATAATGCTGGTCAAAAAAGCCTTGTCGTGCCCCATGCAGGCTGACCAGGCCGCGCAGCAGTTCATCGCTCGGCAGAAGCCGGGCGTCGGCGACGGGCTTGCGGATTGGCATCCCGCTCTTGCCAGCGGCGGTCGCCGCGAAAAAGCCTGCCAGTCCGTTGATCCGTGGGCCGTGGTCGCACTCAGCCAGAAAGTCGTCGAGTCCACGCATCGCAGTATGCCTCCAGCACCGTTCCATTGGTGAGATGCCGATACGTCGATGGGGGAAATTCCACCAAGATAAGTGGGGTCTAATATTTCACCGGGCTCAAGTATTGGCTGAGCCAAATGGTAGGCCTGCCGGATACAGGCGGCTTTCACTCGTTTGCCATTTTTTCGCTAAAGTCACATCTTCTACCAATCCAGAGTTATTTGCGTGTTGTTCAGCAACCCATGGTTCGCCACATCATGCGACGACTGGCCGCTCGCCAGTAAGGAGGCTGCGGATACGTGAATACTCTTGCCCTCGACCCGACCGAGAACCGCCGGTCACGCCACCAATCGCTTGCCCACAAGTATGAGAATTGGGGCAGCGTACGGGCGGACGTGGTCAAAAGAACCGGGCTGAGCGCCAGGAAACAAGAATCCTGCAGCCAAACCATTTGTTCCTGATGAACCTGAAGGGCACGGCGTGCCGCGGAGAAGACATCGTGGATGGGCGCCGGATTGCCTTTTTGCCGCGCCGGGCCGGTTCGATAATCTTCATGCCCGCCGGCAGTGATTGGAATGGGTGGGACGAGGGGGACGCGACCGCTTCCTACCTCCTAGTCTCGATTGCAAAAGAGTTCGCCGACGATGTGTTTGCGGGAACGGCTCGCCATCGCCCGGCAGTGCTGCCGCCGTCGATCGGGTTTCGGGACGGCACTGTAGAGTTGGCGTTGCAGAGGATTGCCTTGGAGCTCAAGCAGCCTGACCCCATCAGCGCAACGATGGTGGAGTGCCACGCCACGCAATTGCTCGGCCAAATGTTGAGGTTGAACGGCTTCCATCAGGAGCCGGCAAAAGGCGGTTTGTCATCGTTCGATCTCAAGCGGGCGGTGGACATGATCGAGACGTTGTCGGACGGCAGACCTACGCTCGCCGATCTGGCGAAAGAGATTGGGGTTAGCCGGTTCCATTTCTGGAGGGCCTTCAAGCAGTCGACAGGCATGACGCCGCACGCATTCATTGCGCAGCGACGGCTGGAGCAGGCCGCGGACATGCTGCGATCGACCAGTCTGTCGGCGACGGAAATCGCGATGGAATGTGGTTTCGGCAGCTCGAGCCATTTCACGACCGCCTTTAAGCGGGCATTCGGCGCGGTCCCGACGGAGTTTCGTCGTAACTGCAGAATCTAGCCCGCCGCTTGTCGGTTCTCAGCAAGTATCGGAAAACCCCAACATCACAGTAAAGCAGGCTTGGCGGAAGACGGTATCCATCGGCGGTCAGCCGGATACGCCGCTCATGTCAAACCTGGTTCGAGTTCATCATGGCAAAGGACGGGCCGGCCGGTCCAGTCCCTGCCTCGGATTCCTGGCCAGCACGCTATCGGCGGCCGTTGCCCGAAACGGCTACTACATCGCATCCGCCTGGATTCTCGTCGAGCGAGGGTACGGAACCGCCGGCGTGGCGACGTTCCTTGCGATCGTCAGCGTTGTCGAATTCATCGCGAGCCCTCTGGCCGGTGTAGCGGCGGATCGATTTGACAGGCGATGCTTGAACGTTGCGGCAGACCTCAGCCGCTTCGTCGTTATGCTGGCTACCGCTTGCGCGCTTCTCGACATGGACGTGTTTGTGATTATCTGTCTGTCAGCGGCCCTCTTTTCGTTTTGCGACCGTGTCGCGCTTACAAGCTCTCAATCAATGATCCCCGTGATAGCTGACGGCCGCGATCTTGTAGCCTCGAATTCCGCCGTCTTCTTCGTCATGCAGGTCGGCAATCTCGGCGCAGCTTTGCTTGCAGGGCCTTTGCTGCATGATCGCTCCCCAGTCCTGCCATTCACCGTTATTGCTGCCTTCTTTTTGTTTTCATCGGGCTGCCTAGCCTTGATGCGGCTGCAACCGGTTTCGCGTGATGTCCGCTTCGCCAAAATCTCGGCAGCACAATTAGATCCAAGCCTGCGTCGTCTCATCGGCGTCTACGCGCTTCTCTACACAAGCGCGGTGCTTGTCAGCGTCATGGGATCTAGCTTCGTCTTCCAGGAGCAGAAGGGTACTGCCGCGGATTTCGGCTACCTTGAGGCTGCATGGTCGGCGGGCTCACTGATCGGTGCGGTCTCTCTATTCCGGATTGAAAGAGCGATGAGTACCCACGTGCGGCATCTCATGCTTTTGGGCTTAACGGCGCTGGTACTCATGGCGCTGGCATCTCTGCCCACGCCTTGGACAGTGATCCTTTTTGTCGCGCTCGGATTTCTATACAATCTTGGACGCGTCAGCGTTGAAGTCACATTGCAGTCGCATGTTTCCATTTATCTTTTGGGCCGGGCCAAAGGCATTATGCATAGTGTGGCCGTGGTGCTCGGGTTACTCATCTTCGGCATCGCCGCCGCTGTCGGAGATCGAGCATTTCCTTCGACGATTTTCTTGAGCTTTGGCGTGGCGCTCCTCGTCAGTATTTTGTGTTTGAGCGTGGGTGTAATTCAGACACGAGAAAAAGGTGAAACGTGAGGTGGAAGAGCTAACAGCAGGCGTAGATGCGAAACAGGCAGTCCTGGGGTCGCTGACGGCACTCTACCCCTGGATGAGCCCATACCATTCCCGGCCGATCCGTGATTATGCGTTTCGCCTGTTTACGGCGCCGGCTTCGGTTCCCATGCCAGAAATCCGGCTCCGAGCCTTCACCAAACTACTCGACATCATCAGGAAGGCAGCGACACGAAACGGGTTGTCTGCCGATACCGCCTTGGAAATCTGCAGGGATTTCCAAAGGCGCCGCGTGTTGCAGACAGGCCCTCATTTGTTTCTCCTCCTGGAGCCGGAAGCCTATTATACGCATATCTTCAGCCTCCTTGGTCTCTCGGCGCATGGCTGTTCGACCTACGTTTCCTACGCCGTTTCGACGGTGAATCTCGTCGAAAAGCCACGCAAGGGACCAGGCTGGATCACCGTTGACGGCAAGCCGGTCAACGTCTTTGGCCTGAGCCGAAGCCGGATGATCGGATACAGCCTGCTAGCCGGGCCGGGACCTTACAGGTTCGAGTTGTTACCGACGGAGCCAAGCACTGGCGGAGACGCGCTCACGCTGCTTCGTAGCCTTCTGCCGAAGACGCAATTCGAGCGGCCCGCGCACGCCATCAAGGCAGCCAATCTCATCCTTTGGCCAAAAATGTTCGGAGGCCGCTTCGCCTTCCTGCAGATCGACGACGAGGATGTTGCCGACCTGGTGGCCAACCATCTGTCGGAGGAAAATTCCTGGCTACGCATGAGACTGCTGGAAGACCCGAAGTTCGCTTCCAACATCCTTGCCGGCCGCGACGGACTCGCGTCTGGCCCGTGGAGTGGCTGGCTCGCTCGGGGTACTGATTTCTTCTGGTTCTATGAAAATGGCAAACGCCGTCCGCTGCGTCTGATCGCCGGCGAACTCATCGATCCTGCGACCGGTATGAAGGTGGCGTGCTTCACAGCCCCCGACATTCTCGAGCGGCTGGCAAACCGCAGCCTTGTCCCGAATCTCCTGCTGATGTTTCTGGTTTTGTCGATCCTGCCCGGCGTGCGCGCGCTTGGAGGCAGCTATCAGCCGATCTACTACCCCCTGATGCGCTATGTCGTCTGCCGGGCGCTCAAGGCCGCAGGTGTGGATGAAGATCTTCGGCAGGCTCTCGCAAACGAGGACATACCGGGTGCCTGGGGACATCGGGTAATTGAGTGTGACGATGATCCGCTCGAACTATTCCTAAATGGCAGGAACCGTGGGTTGAGTGGTCTTATCGACCGCCTGGGCGACATTTCCTTCGCCGAGGCATGTGGAACCATGAGAGGCTTCGTGACTGATCCGTCGTGGCATGAACTTCACAGCCGGTTGCGGAACGGGCTGATTGCGCCGACCGATGAGGAATGGGCTTTTTCCTGAAATGTCCTACTGCACTTCCTATGTGTACGCCGGTTACGAATGGCAGCTTTGCGCCCCATGTCGGTCATTGAGCAAGCCATAGTTGCATCCGAAAGCGGACACTTCCGCCAACGGCCACCTTTGCGCTTACCGGCTATCCCAACGGAGCAACAGGCGGTTACGCTCGACGCCGCTCGGCGCCTCGGTAATCGACGCTCTTCAAAATTCAGCCTGGATTGGTGCCGTACTGACGAAGCCAGTAGCACTAACGCCTTCCCGCCCTGGGCCGCGTTCGCTATGTCTGGCCGCGCCGTCCGCCTTGGATCCACCTGATGTGCCCAGGACAGCTTGTATGACCACAAGCTAATATGCTACCTTGCACAATGCGCGGATTGCTGGCACTTGGAATGCTGGTTTTGGCGGCTACAACAGCAGCCGCAGGTGAGCAGTTGTTCGACTCCATCGCCGCCGGCGACAAGGGTGCCGTGGAGCAAGCCCTGGCAGGCGGTGCCGACGTCGACAGCCGGGCGCGCGACCAGGCAACGCTGCTCATCGCTGCAGCGCTCGATAACCAGCCGGAAATCGCCGACTTCTTGCTGGCCAAGGGTGCCGACATCATGGCGCGTAACTCGGGCGGCTTTACCCCGCTTCATGCGGCGGCCTTCTCGGGCAGCCTGCCGATCGCCAAGCTGCTGCTGGAAAAAGGCGCGGTGCTCGACGATGCCGCCAACAAGGCGGGTGCTACGCCGTTGCTGGTGGCCGGCGAGGAAAACCACATTGAACTGGCCGAGTTCCTCATTGCGAAAGGTGCCAATGTGAACCATGCCGAGGGGCATGGCTACATGCCGATAACGCGCGCATTCTGGAAGGGCAACACGGATATCATACGACTTTTCAAACGCCATGGTGCTACCTGCCAAGCCAAAATTCTTGGCGAGGCGAACGCGGCGAAGTGCGCCGAGATCCACGATTAACGGAGGATACAGATGAGCACGATGATCAAGCCACGACTGGTTCGGAGTTTGGGGACGGCTGCCCTGGTCGCGGTAGCTGTGGTCGCCGGCGCGGGATCGGCATGTGCCGACGATTCGGTAAACACCGGCTATTTTGGTGGTGTGGCGATCATGGGCTACGACACGGTCGCTTACTTCACTGACGGCAAGGCCGTGAAGGGCTCCGAAGAGTTCACTTATGAATGGCTGGGGACACCTTGGCATTTCGCCAGCAAGAAACACCAGGAAATGTTCATGAGCGAACCGGTCAAGTACGCTCCTCAATATGGCGGGTACTGCGCCGGCGAAGTCGTGGGCGGGGGGGTCACGGTCAATGTCGATCCTGAGGCATTCAAGATTATCGACGGCAAGCTCTACCTGATCTACGACGTCGACAATGCGGATGATTTCGCCGCGCATGCAGCTGAAAATATCCCGAAAGCCGATGCCAACTGGCCGAAGGTCGCGGCCAATTTGGAACTCGATCACTATCATTGAGACGCGCGTGTGCGTCTACCGAACCACGGTGAAGTGAAACACCTTGCTTGTATTGGCATAGGAGTAGCTTTTGCCGGCTGCGTCGTTGCGTCTGTAGACGGGACCACAGTCGGGGCGACCGAACAGGTTCTCGCTCTGCTCGCACAACAGATCGCCATCGACGTAGACGGTCTCGGTGACTAGCCGCGTCGTAGAGCGGAAGGCCGCCTTGCCGTCGCTTCCGATCTGAAGGAAGGCTGGTTGGAGACCGGGTTCGATCTGGCCTTGCAGTGTATGGCCAATGACGAGGGACGCGATCTCGGCACCCTTTAACTGGTCCTGTTCGGCCGGGGTAAAGCCGAAGCGCCATTGGGGGAGGCCCGCCTGGCGCAGTGCGGCGACGAGTATCGCCAGATCCTGCGGATTCCGAAAATGTGCATGAGTCATCTCCCACCCAGCCAAAGAGTCCACGTAGCTGGACCCTGCTACGAGGCGGAGCCCCTCGGCGATTGCGGCTTTCGCATCCGGTAGGCGGCCGCCGCGGACATACGCCGCAGCGAGCGTAAACCGAAAGTTGCCAACCGTGGACGCATCGTCGCGTGTGTGCTCGAGAGTCTCGATCGCTTTCTCGACATTGCCCTGGAGCAGAAAAACCAGCCCAGCAGTTTCCCGGTTGATCGCTGAGAGGTCGGGGTCGAGCCTGAGCGCCGTCTCGACCGCAGTGGCTGCCTCGGCATGATTGCCGGCGTAGAACTGAACATATCCAAGGGCTGCTTGCGCCTCTGCATCGCCCGGACCGATTGAAACAGCCTTCTTGGCAGAGGCAATCGCATCTTCGTAGCGGCGATTCACGACCTGCATGATCCCAAGAATAGCATAGGGCGACGAAAGGTCAGGGTCGAGTTCCAAAGCTCGGCTCGCCTTCTCATATGCTCTCTTTCGTGCTGGCGCGCTCTGGATGACGTCGTTGAAGGCCTCCCGCCAGATATAGATTGTGGTGCGCGCGTCGGCCGCGAAGGCTTCGGCAAAGGCGGGGTCAAGCTCCTCCGCCTTGTCGTAGAGCGCAAGCGCCTCCCGCAGCCCGGCCTGCAGGACGCTGCGTGACGCCGTCTCGGCTTGTAGATAGTAATCATAGGCCTCGAGATTGCTCGTCGGCGGCCGCGCCATGCGCTCGCTTTCCGCTGCCGAAGGTTGCATGCCAAGCGCCTTGGCGATCTCGCCGCTCATCTCGTGTTGGACGGCAAA
>NZ_JAMYQD010000034.1:0-46739 GCF_040320665.1 Mesorhizobium sp. M0626
GGGTTTCTTTTTTAAAAACCCCTTTTTTTTGCGCGCGCCCCCCCCACCCCCGGCGCCCCCCCCCCCCGCCCCCCCCCCCCCGCCGCCCGGGCCCCCCCGCCCCCCCCCCCGGCCAGCGTCTCGGCCGCGCGCCTGAGACCGTCCTGATTGGACGACGCCAGCCCTGCCGATTGCAGCATCTCGGCGGCCAGCGCCAGCGTCACATCCTCCAGTCGCTTGTCGCGGAGCCTCCCGGTGAGGAAATCGACGGCGTTGCGCACCTCGACCGCGTTGCCGGCCGCCGACGCCAGCGGCTCGTTCATGCCGGTGACCAGCGCCGAGGCCTTCAGGCCGGCGCCGTTGGCGATCTCGACCAGGCTGTTGGCAAGTGCTGTCGCGTCGCGCGACTTCTCCATGAAGGCGCCATTGCCGACCTTGACGTCGAGCACCAGCGACTGCAGGCCGGCCGCCAGTTTCTTCGACAGGATAGAGGCAGTGATCAGCGGCACCGATTCCACCGTTCCGGTCACATCGCGGATCGCATAGAGGCGACGGTCGGCGGGCGCGAGATCGGCGGTCTGGCCGATGATGGCACAGCCGGTCTCGAGCACGGTCTTGCGGAAGCGCGCGATATCCGGCTGGCTGATATAGCCTGGGATGGCATCCATTTTGTCCAGCGTGCCGCCGGTATGCCCAAGGCCCCTGCCGGAGATCATCGGCACATAGGCGCCGCAAGCGGCGACGATCGGCGCCAGCATTAGCGAGACATTGTCGCCGACGCCGCCGGTCGAATGTTTGTCGGTGACCGGACCCGGCAGGTCCGACCAGTCGAGCACATCGCCGGAATCGCGCATGGCGAGCGTCAGCGCCACCGCCTCGTCGCGGTTCATGCCGTTGAAGAACACCGCCATGGCAAAGGCGCCGACCTGGCCGTCCGAGACGCTGCCCGAAGTTACGCCCGCGACGAAGGCCGAAATCTCCTGCGGGGACAGTTTCTGGCCGTCGCGCTTGCGGCGGATGATTTCCTGCGGAAGCATCAGGCAGCGCCCTTCGGCTCCGGCAACCCATCCTGGAACACATGCGCAAGGATCGTCGCCAGCCGTGCGCCGCCGATCGGCGCCATGTCCTTGGTCTCCTGGTGCGACAGTTCCGCCCCGGTCATCCCGGCGGCGAGATTGGTGATCACCGAACAGGCGGCTACGCGAAGCCCAAGGAAGCGGGCGAGAATGACCTCCGGCACGGTCGACATCCCTACCGCATTGGCGCCCATGACGCGGGCCATGCGGATTTCAGCAGGGGTTTCGAAACACGGACCGGAAAACCACATATAGACGCCCTTGTGCAGCGCCGTCCCTGTCGCCTTCGCCGCCCGTTCGATCGCCGCGCGCAAGCCGGCATCATAGGCTTCGGTCAGGCCGACGAAGCGGCGGTCGCTCGGCTCGCCGATCAGCGGGTTGGAGCCGGAGAAATTGATGTGATCGGTGATCAGCATCACCGATCCAGGCAGCATGTCGGGATCGACCGAGCCGGCGGCATTGGTAAGGATCAGCTTGGTGATGCCGATGCCGGCAAGCACCTCCAGCGCCGGCCGCATCGCCGCAGCAACGCCGTGCTCGTAATAATGGGCGCGGCCGGACAGCATCAGCACCGGCGTGCCGGCGAAAAGCCCCGCGACCACCTCGCCGGCATGGCCAGTCACCCCGCTGCGGGGGAAACCCGGCAGGTCGGCATAAGAGATGCGCACGGCATTTTCGACCTGGTCGACAAGCCCGCCAAGGCCCGACCCCAGCACCATCGCCGTTGTCGGCGCCAACCCGTCCAGCCTTTCAACGAGGTGGTCCAGAGCTTCCTTCATATCAGCCAACTCTCACTTCAAAATGTCGCCACGAAACCCGTAGGGCAGCATGTCGCCCATGGTCACGGTCTCGACCACGCCGGTGTTGTCGCAAAGATAGAGCTTTGTGTCCGGCCGGCAGAATTCCGCCAGCCTTTGCCGGCAGCCGCCACAGGGCGAGCATTTGGCCATGCGCGAGGCAATGACGGCGACCTCGACGATCTTGCCGCCGCCGCCCATGATGTAATGGCCGAGCGCCGTGGTCTCGGCGCACCAGCCTTCCGGATAGGACGCGACCTCGATGTTGGCGCCGGTGAAGACACGGCCGTCTTCGGTGCGCAACGCCGCACCCACCGGAAACTTCGAATAGGGCGCGTAGGCCTTGGCCATGGCCTCCTGCGCGGCTTCGAACAGATCATGCGACATCTAGACGTTCTCTCCGACGATCGTGGTCAAAACCCGGCGCTTTGCGTTTTCCTGGCGCCTTTCGAGCACCAGCCGCATGTTCGACACAGTGCTCCTGGGCGCGCCCGGATCAACGTTCCTTGACATAAGGCACGCCGCCGGCGCGCGGCGGGATCGCCTTGCCGATGAAGCCGGCAAGCAGGATCACGGTCAGCACATAGGGCAGCGCCTGCATGAACTGCACCGGCACCTTGCCGATCAACGGCAATGGCGAACCCTGCAGGCGGATCGCCGCCGCGTCGAGGAAGCCGAACAGAAGACAGGCGAACATGGCGTTCACCGGTCGCCATTTGGCAAAGATCAGCGCCGCCAGCGCAATGTAGCCCTTGCCGGCGGTCATATCCTTCACGAAGCCGCCATTCTGCACCATCGACAGGTAGGCGCCGGCGATGCCGGTGAGGATACCGGTGCAGATCAGCGCCCGGTAGCGCAGCCAGGCGACCGAGATGCCGGCGGTGTCGACGGCGGCCGGGTTCTCGCCGACGGCGCGCAGCCTGAGGCCAAAGCGGGTGCGAAACAGCACCCACCAGGTGAACGGCACCATGGCGAAAGCGAGATAGACCAGGATCGAATGGCCGGACAAAAGCTCGGAATAGATCGGCCCTATAATCGGCACGTCGTGGATGGCGGCAGCACCTGGCAGAGTGATGGCCTCGAAGCGCTCGCCCGGCTGCAGCGCCGGCGTTCGCCCGCCTTGCTGGAACCAGGCCTGGCCCAGAATGATTGTCGACCCGGCGGCGACGAAGTTGATCGCCACGCCGGAAACGATCTGGTTGCCGCGGTGGGTGATCGAGGCGAAGCCGTGCACCAGGGCAAAGGCGACCGACATCACGATCGCCATGCCGAGACCGAGGAAGGCCGAATGGAAGACCGAAGCTGCGGCCGCACCGGCGAAGGCGCCGACCAGCATCTTGCCTTCCAGCCCGATGTCGAAGACGCCAGCGCGTTCAGAATAGAGGCCGGCGAGGCAAGCGAGCAGCAAGGGTACCGACAGGCGTATGGTCGAGTCCAGGATCTGCACGATGGCGATGAACACATCCATCTCAGGCGCCCTTCCCTTTGACCGCTTCCATGCCGACCGACCTTGGACTGAACGAAGCGAACAGCGCCTGCACATAGGGCCGGAACATGTGCTCTAGCGCACCGGCAAACAGGATGACCAGGCCCTGGATGATGACGATCATGTCGCGGGAAATCGCTGGCATCTCGAAGGCAAGTTCTGCACCGCCCTGGTAGAGCATGCCGAACAGGATCGCCGCCAGCACGATGCCGACCGGATGCAGTCGGCCCATCAGCGCCACGGCGATGCCGACGAAGCCGGCGCCGGAGACGAAATCGATCGCCACATTGTGCTGGTCGCCCATCACCGGGTTCAGCGTCATCATGCCGGCCAGCGCGCCCGAAATCATCATCGCGATGATGATGATGCGGGTCTCCGAAATGCCGGCATAGCGCGCCGCTTTCGGGCTGTGGCCATAGGTGCGCATCTCGTAGCCGAGCTTGGTGCGCCAGATCAGCAGCCAGACCAGGAATGCCATGAGCAGCGCCAGCAGGAAGCAGATGTTGAACGGCGCCGAGCGGATCTTGGCGCCGAACAGTTCGATGATCCAGTTGAGTTTGGGCAGTTCGGCGCCGGCGAGGAAGTTGCGCGTCTGCGGCGCCTGCGACGCCGCCGGCTTCAACGGCCCAACCAGGAGGTAGACCATGATCGAGGCCGCGATGAAGTTGAACATGATGGTGGTGATGACGATGTGCGACCCGCGCTTGGCCTGCAGATAGGCCGGGATCAGCGCCCACAGCGCACCGACGGCGGCTCCGGCGACGATCGCCAGCGGAAAGGTCAGCCACCACGGCAGCACAGTGTCGAAGGCGAGGCAGACCACGCCCACGCCAAGGCCGGCAATATAGGCCTGGCCCTCGGTCCCGATGTTGAACAGGCCGCAATGCGCGGCCACCGCCACAGACAGGCCGGTGAAGATGAAGGTGGTGGCATAGAACAGCGTGAAGGCAATGCCGGTTCCCTTGCCGAAAGCGCCCTCGACCAGGATGACGGCGGCACGAAACGGGTTTTCGCCGACCAGCATGACGACGAAACCGGCAACGATGAAGGCCACCGACAGATTGATCAGCGGGATCAGCCCATAATCGGCCCAGGCCGGCAGCTTGGCGTAAGGCGTGCTCACTCTGCCGCCTCCTGGCGATCGACGCCTGCCATCAGCAGGCCAAGCTCGCCTTCGGTCGCCTCGGGGCCACGTTCGCCGACGATGCGCCCGGCAAACATCACCAGGATGCGGTCCGACAGCGAACGGATCTCGTCGAGCTCGACCGACACCACCAGCACCGCCTTGCCCTGGTCGCGCATTGCGATCAGCCGCTTGTGGATGAATTCGATGGCGCCGACATCGACGCCGCGCGTCGGCTGGCCGACGATCAGAACACCGGGATCCTGCTCCATTTCTCGCGCCAGCACGATCTTCTGCTGGTTGCCGCCGGAGAAATTCGCCGTCTTCAGACGCGGATTGCCGGGACGGATATCGTACTTCTCGATCTTGTCCTTGGCATCGGTCATGATGGCGTCGATGTTGAGGAACGGCCCTTTGAGGTAGCGCGGGTCGTCATGGTAGCCGAGGATCGAATTCTCGTTCTCCTCGAAGGCCAGCACCAGGCCGACATGATGGCGGTCCTCCGGCACATGGGCGAGCCCACGGTCGCGCAACTCGCCGGGATCGGCGGCCCCGGTCAGGTCGATCGGCTTGCCATCGAGCATCACCGAGCCGGAAACCGCGCGCCTGATGCCGGAAATCGCCTCGAGCAGTTCGGACTGGCCGTTGCCTGCGACACCGGCAATGCCGACGATCTCGCCGGCGTGGATATCGAAGGAGATGTCGTCGACCATGGTGACGCCGCGCTGGTCTTTCACCGTCAGGTTCTTGACGGCCAGCTTGACCGCGCCGGCCTCCGTCTCGCCCTTTTCGACCCGCAGCAGCACGCGCCGTCCGACCATCAGTTCGGCCAGTTCGCCGACTGTCGTCTTGCTGGTCTCGCGCGTCGCCACCATCGTGCCCTGGCGCATGACCGAGACATTGTCGGTGATGGCCATGATCTCGCGCAGCTTGTGGGTGATCAGCACCACCGTTTTCCCCTGGTCCTTCAACTGCCTGAGGATGCGAAACAGATGGTCGGCCTCGGCCGGCGTCAATACGCCCGTCGGCTCGTCGAGAATCAGGATTTCGGCGCCGCGATAAAGCGCCTTCAGGATTTCGACACGCTGCTGCAGGCCGACCGGCAATTCCTCGATGATGGCGTCGGGATCGACTTCCAGCCCGTATTCGCGCTCGAGCCGCTCCAGTTCGGAGCGCGCCTTGGCGATGCTCTTTTTCAACAGCGCATCGCTTTCGGCGCCGAGGATGATGTTTTCCAGCACGGTGAAATTGTCGACCAGCATGAAGTGCTGGTGCACCATGCCGATGCCGAGCGCGATGGCGTCGTTGGAAGTCTTGATCGACGCCGGCTTGCCGCCGACGCGGATCTCGCCGCTGTCGGCCTGGTAGAAGCCGTAGAGGATCGACATCAGCGTCGACTTGCCGGCGCCGTTCTCGCCGACGATGCCGTGGATGGTGCCGCGTGCGATCTCCAGATTGATGTCGCGATTGGCGCGAACGGCGCCAAAACTCTTGTTGATGCCGATCAGTTCGATTGCGGCTTGCGCCATGCAGCCTGTCCCACTCTTATTTTTTTATCGCTTGGTCAAAACGCCTAGCATGATGCCCCACCCGTGCCAATTGGCGGCGCAGTGGCCACTCTCGACAAATCCCGGTGCGCTTGTCAATTTCGAACGTGGCCGCAGACCTTCACATTCACTAATATGCAAGGCTCGACAGTCGCATCATGCTGCACCTGCGTGCACCAGGACCTGGGGAGTTTCGAATGATCATGCCTGTCGACCGGCTGACGACGCTGGAAATCCGCGCCGCCGAGCAGGAAAAGACGATCGAGGAACTGTCGGGCCAGATCGCCGAACAGTGGACGGTCATCGAGCGCATGCAGCGCAAGCTGGATGCGCTGACCGGGCGCTTCATGGCGCTGGAGGAACAATCGGCACCCGACGTGCCGATAACCAAACCGCCGCACTGGTAGCAAGGAGAAGCCGATGGCCGGTGAAAGCGATCGCGTTACGCGGGCGGGCGACTATGTGCTTGGCCTGATGAACGATCGCGACCGCGAGCGTGCCGAGCGAGACCTGGCGATCGATCCCGCCTTCCGCGACACGGTGATGCGGCTGGCCGAGCGCATGCATGTCTTCGACGGCACGGGGCGGCCCTCGGGCGACGACGATCGCTGGCGGCTGATCTCGCAACGCATCGCCGAACTGCCGCAGATGCGTGTGGTCGGCCAGGACGAAGCGAAGCCGGTGATCGGCAGACTGGAGCGGAAGCCCTATGGCGTCGGCGTGCATTCGCTCGGTGCCCGACGCGGCGCCGTCATCGCCATCGCGCTGAACGTGGTGTTTGCGCTGGGTTATCTCTTGGGCTTGTTGTCGACCGGCGGTGCGCTTCTGCCTTGACGTCCAAGGCAATCGCATATGGACTTGCGAAGAAGGACCCGCAACGCCGAAACTGCCGATCTCCCCCCTTGCGGGGGAGATGGCCGGCAGGCCAGAGGGGGTGTGAAGGATCGCCAACCTGATTGGCCGTTAGGCCGAGGGACAGCCCCC
Source organism: Mesorhizobium sp. M0626 (assembly GCF_040320665.1). NCBI lineage: Bacteria > Pseudomonadati > Pseudomonadota > Alphaproteobacteria > Hyphomicrobiales > Phyllobacteriaceae > Mesorhizobium > Mesorhizobium sp. M0626. Next base: position 6,993 of record NZ_JAMYQD010000034.1, read on the forward strand.
CTCTGCCTTGCCAGGCATCTCCCCCGCAAGGGGGGAGATCGGACGTCGCCGAGACCTCCGCCAATCCTCAACGTCCTTTAAAGCCCTCAAACAAAACCGCCGGGCTTTTACCCGGCGGTTCGTAAGCGAATTCTTATCAATCAATACGGGCAGGCGTTGTCGGCGGTGTAGTCGTGCACCTGGATCGTGCCGGCGATGATGTCGGCCTTGGCCTTTTCGACGGCAGCCTTCATCTCGTCGGTGACCAGCGCCTTGTTGTTGTCGTCCATGGCGTAGTCGACACCGCCTTCCTTGAGGCCGAGATTTTGCAGGCCGCCTTTGAAGGTGCCGTTCTTGCCGTCCATGAAGGCGGTGTAGACGGCCACGTCGACGCGCTTCAGCATTGAGGTCAGCACCTTGCCGGGCTGCAGGCCGTTCTGGTTGGAATCGACGCCGATGCCGAGCTTGCCGGCATCCGCCGCCGCCTGCAGCACGCCGACGCCGGTACCGCCGGCCGCGGCATAGACCACGTCGGAGCCCTGGTCGATCTGTGTCTTGGCGATCTCGCCGCCCTTGGCCGGATCGTTCCACGCCGCGGGCGTGTCACCGGTCATGTTCTGGATGACATCGGTCGCACCGGCCGCCTTGGCGCCGCCGACATAGCCGCATTCGAACTTGCGGATCAGCGGAATGTCCATGCCGCCGATGAAGGAGACCTTCTTGGACTTCGAGGCCATCGCCGCCAGGATGCCGACGAGATAGGAGCCTTCGTTTTCCTTGAACACAAGCGAACGGACATTGGGCATATCGACGGCATCGTCGATGATGGCGAAGTTGAGATCGGGATATTCCTTCGCGACCACCTTCAGCGCATCCTCCCAGGCAAAGCCGGCCATGACGATCGGGTTGCGGCCGTCCTCGGCGAAGCGGCGCAGCGCCTGCTCGCGTTGCGAGGCGTTCGACACTTCGAACTCGACATAGGCGGTGCCGGTCTCGGTCTTGAACTTTTCGGCGCCGTGATAGGCAGCCTCGTTGAAGGATTTGTCGAACTTGCCGCCGAGATCGTAGAGGATGGCCGGCTGGACATCCGCGGCGAAAGCCGGAAGAACCATTGCGGTTGCGGCCAGGAGGCCGAGAACGATACGTTTCATGTGATCCACACCCTGTCGGTTATTTTTTTCCGTTACGCGCCGTCCGCCTGCCCGGTTCTCCGGCAGGCATGCGGCATCAGCCAGGAGTGTACTCCCCTCCCGCTCAAGGCAATCTGGCACGGCCCGAAACAAAATTCACGCGGAATTTTGACCTTTTGGAAAAGCATGCCCCCCGTTGGAAAAACATGCCCAATGCGGTGACAGCTGTGGACGATTGCCGCGTTGTCGTCGCAAGCCCGCTGGGACAACCCATCAGCCCGGCGCGAATTCTCCGCCGCGCCGCCGGCGCCGGTAGCCGATCGCATAGAGGATGAAGGCAAGCACCGCGAACACGGCAAACCCCGGCTGGGCAAGCACCCAGGCGATGCCGCCATCCCATACCATCGGATTGACCTTGGCGCGCACGAAGGTCTCGAAGGCCGCGCGGGTGTCGGGCGAAACCGCCAGCCAGCTCGAATTCAGCGGCGTCATGACCAATGTGGAAGCCGCCACCGAGCGCGTCGCGTCGAGCACGGCCATGATGACGGCGACCGAGAGTGCGATCATGGCCGCGAGGCGAAACAAAAAACGCAACATCGAAATCTTCCCCGGTCCTCAAGTTCCTCCCGAGGACCTTCCGGTCAAAGGCGAGGAATAGAATGCGCACGCCCCGCGTGCAATCGCCATACGCGAATTTGAAGCCTATCGCCCGCCTATATGGCCACCTTTCGGCTCCGCCGATGGACGAGCCAGACGCCGAGGACGCCGCCGCCAATGGCCCCGACCACCAGCCCGGCAAGGCCGATGAACACCGCGAAGTAGCCGCAGCCGCCTTCGAAACAGCTGATGTCGGTGGCTTCGGCGATCCCCGCGCCAAGCGCGAAGCCGGCGACAGTGCCGACGACGGCGCCGAGGATGATGCCGGCCAGCGCGGCGACGATCGAACTAAAGGCTGACGGTGCCTGCGCTTCCGGCCTTGCATAAAAGGCCTTGGCCTCGTCGCGGCGGCGCAGCAGGTAAATGCAAAACAGGCCGATGACGATTTCGGTGGCGGCGATCGCAAGCTCCCTGGCGGAGACGGTGAAATCGGGCACGGTCAGCGCATAGACCTGCTCGGCCAGCCGCCAGGCGATGGTGGTGATCTGCCAGATGGTGAAATGACGCGGAAAGCGCGCGGAACGGCTTAAGGCGAGGCCGAGCAGATAAAGCCCCCACACGATGGTGACGATGTCGAAGGCCAGTCCGCCAAGCACGAAATAGAAGATCCTGTCCGGCACGCCGGAACTCTCGAACAGCCACCGCGCCGAGACCAGCCAGTAGACCGACCATGCCATGACGAAGAGGAGCCAGACCACGGGCACGAAGGACAGCCCGCTGTCCGGAGGCCCTGCGGGCGTCAGCCCGCCTGGCATGCTTCCGGCCGGCATTCCGCTGGCCGGCTGTTCATTGCTCGATGTCATGTCTGGACGTTGCCCCCGCAAAGCCTCCGCCGCACTCGACAGGTGGCGAGGGGCGAAGTCAAGCGCGGCCGGCCCTGCCGCCTTGCCCGTGCACACCATTCAGAACCGAAGCGCCTTACAAGCGGAGCCGTTCAACGCCCCGCGAAACGATGCATGGCCGGCAAAGCGAATAGACTGCCGTTATGGCTTGGCATTCGGCGCCGGATCGACTAGATGAGCCCCGCGCCTGTTTGATTGACGGGCGCCGGGAAGGGCATCCGCTGGTTGGCGGTGTCCATCAAGCGGGTCTTCCCGCAAATCCCAAAGGGATGCATCTCCCCAACCCGCGTGGCAAAACCGGCCGGCGCGAATGCAAGGACGGAGAGGTGGCCGAGTGGTTGAAGGCGCACGCCTGGAAAGTGTGTTTACGGGAGACCGTAACGCGGGTTCGAATCCCGCTCTCTCCGCCATCGCCGTTGATTTTATTGTATTTTTTGACTATTTATCGATCTGCCATAACCGGGGAAACTCGACGGTAGCAACTCTTCGGAACCTTGCCCAGCCGGATATCTTGAGTCTCGTGGCGGCGGAGCATTTGTTTGTCCCTCACAGCGATGTCGGGTCTCGTAACCCTAATTCGCCGTCACGCCTCACACAAAGAAAAACCCCGCCGAAGCGGGGTTCTCATTTCGGTCAAAAATCTCAGTAGGGAGAATTGCACTCCCGACGAGGGCCGTAGTTCGGCTGGTAGGTGTTGTCCGAGGCGCGGTAGCTGCGGTAATGATCGTAGCACCACTGCACATGCGAATCGCCACCCCGGTAGACGCGATGGTTGTTGTTGAGCGCGCCGGTAATCAGGGCGCCGGCAATGAATGCTCCGGCGGGGAACCAGAAATCGCCGTGGCGGCGATAGCCGTGTCGGTAATGGCGCGAGCCGCGATGGCCGTTCCAGTAGGGGCCGTCATTGTTGTAGCGCGAGAAATTGCGATCGCCGCGATGCTTCATCCACGGCTTGTAGTCCACCGCCTGCACATCGGACGACGCCGAAGGCGCCTGCGGCGTGAACATTTGCGCTGCACCTGCAGGCACAGCGGCGGTGGCCGCGAACGAAACTGACAGTGTGGCCGCCAGCATACCCGATACAATCTTATTCATGATCTTCTATCTTTCCGTTGCCGTCCCTTATGGGCTTTAAACGGTTTAAGAGCGTTCCGGTTCCGCCCGCCTGCCACAACAAAACCCCACACTTGGCGGGGTTCTGTCGTTTGCGATGCGGAGCGGTTAGGCGGAGAGCTTCGCAACCATCTCCGGAGTCAGAATGCAATCCGCCCATGCCTCGTCATCGATCGGCTTTAGGCTGTCCGCCAAGATCTATCCCGATTGGGATCCACGTCCATGAAGGATCCCACGCCGCAAATCCCGCGGACCTTGCTGGTCCTAACCCGTCCCATAACCATAGACGGCAAGATTTGGTCTTTGTGGGTTATCATTGCGCCGAGTTCGAATTTCACGCTCGCTTAGTGGAGAGCTACGTAGCGCCGAAGCGGAAGACGCGACTTGTCGACAAGGCGTAGATCCCATGGTTGGCGGGGAGCGTTGGGCGTGTCCTTGTGCCGGCGCAGGGATGATGATTTGCTGCGATTCAACAAAGCGGGGGAACGCCATGGCGGACACGGTTATGAAAGCTCCGGTTCTGGATGTAGTTTTAGCATCTGGGATCGACGCCGCCTTAGGCACGGTGTCGGTCACATTTGGATCAATCGACACAAAGAGATTCCAACTCGATTTCTCCGCACAATGTGTTCCTTTGGCAATTGCTGCCCTCTCGGCCGAGATGGGAAAGCTCGTCGCCACTCTTCCTGCCGAAATGACACCAAAACTGCAGGGCATTTCTATAACGAGCACTCAACTGGCCATGAAAGAGGACGGCACTGTAGCCATCTTTCTCCGATTGGAGAGTGGAGCGGAACTGCCGCTTGATTTTCGGTTGGACGACCTCACCCGCCTGCGCCAACAAATAGACGAAGCGGTTACGCTGGCGGATCGAAAGACCCACCACTGATATAAGCTTCGTCCCGCTCTACATCCGCGCCTTGGTCATCTCGCTGGTTGCTGCCGGCGTCTGCGATTCCGGCAGCGCGATATAGTGGGCATGGCTTCCTGCCCCTGCTGGCCGGGCTCGGCACAACCGGGCTTAACTGCGACATAGCGCGTTGAGGCTCATTCGCGGAGGGGGCTTCAAAAATGGATCCGGAACGGCTGCTGTGCTAGTTTTGCTTTCTTGCAGCCCCGGCCAGGGAGTCTGCGAACCACTCGATACATCACCGGCCGTTTTCGGATCCCTTGACACATGCCAGTTGACGCTAGCGAGGAGGCTCGCGGACGCGCCCAACGGAGAGATTGTCGGTCGATGCCGTTTAATCGATCCGATGGCTACAGGTTCCGTTCCCGCGGGATACAGGACCATTGTCGTCACGCGGGGCACAGGGGCGGATTCGGTGAGCCGTCGCTATATCGTCCCGCACAAGGACTGAAGCCCGCGACATCGCCCGCACCTCTTGCGTAGGGGAAAGAGGCGCGGGGCCGACCGGCTGTTTTGCCTTGCGCAAACGCTTTCGGCTGGCAAGTTCATCAACCGGCTATCCGCAGCAGCAGTGCGACACCGATCGCATAAGGCATCAGCACTGCCGCCAGGGCGACGCACATGCCCGGATCGGCGAATACCTGCATTTCCTTGCGAAGCTGTTCCATCGCACCCAACGGCAAAAGGCCCGCTGTGTTCCCAAAAACGGAAAGGGCCAGCGCACACAAGCGGGCGACGGACATCGGGTTCCATTGCTAGATCACCAGCAAGCGCACTTTCCTGCAGCGGAACCCAACGGCCATACGACCGTTGTTCGAAGGACAAACGAAAGGAGATCGCCATTATGGACTGGAATCGCGTCGAAGGAAATTGGAAGCAATTCAAAGGTAAGGTCAAGGAGCAGTGGGGCAAGCTCACCGATGATGATCTCGACCGCATAGCCGGCAACCGCGATCAGCTCGAAGGTACGATCCAGGAACGCTACGGCATTGAGAAGGATCGAGTGCGGCGAGACGTCGACGACTGGTATGGTCGGCAAGACTCGTAGGATAGGACAGTTGAACCTTATCAAATAAAGGGCGCCGTCACGAACTGCGCCCTTTTCGCGTTTTGGCATCCGTGTGCCGTTCGGCTCGGCCTTGAACAAGCGATTTTTGGGAACGTGTCGGCTTTCAGCCGCGCTGATCTCCACAATGGGAGATGCGGCGGTCGTCGTCACCTGTTCCGCCAGAGTTTCAAGCGCTTAGCCCCGGACCTCTGTCTTCACTCTTCGTGCCCCATCTGTCACCGTCGCAACCAACGCGGTAGTGCCGCCTGGTGCGGTCTCAGGTCGCAGATGAGGTAATTCCATGAATTATAACGATATCGACCTCAATCTATTGCGGGTCTTTGACGTGATGATGCGGGAAAGGAGCGTGACGCGGGCGGCTACCGAATTGGGCAGAACACAATCAGCTGTAAGCCACTCCCTGTCGAAGCTTCGGTATCTATTGCAGGATGAATTGTTCACCAGAGATGGCGGCGAGATGCGGCCAACTCCCCGGGCAGTTGAGCTGCTGTCGAATATTTCCGCCGCACTCGCGACGATCCGCGCATCGATCGACCGGCATCAGATCTTCAATCCAGCAACGACGCGACGCAACTTTCGCGTTGGGCTTACAGATTATCATGCCATGGTTTTCATCCCGGGCCTCATTCGAGAATTTTCCAGGCAAGCTCCTGGCGCGACGCTGAACGTCATTCCCGCAAACGGACCCGAAATCGGTTCATCGGTCTATTTGAGACAAGTTGACTGTGCGCTGACGGGAGCAGCGATACGCGACGACCCAGGTCTCTTGAAGGTGGAGCTTGGCCAGGACCGATTGTTTTGCGCGGTGTGGAGTGGAAGCAAGATCGCCAGAAGCGCTATGACGCTGGAAACCTATTTGGCCAGTTCTCACCTCCAGATTTCCGCAGATGGCCTGGCGGAAGGCCTCGCGGATGCCGCCCTCAAACAGATGGGTCTTCGCCGCAATGTCGTTGCGACCATCTCGAACTATCCGGTGCTGCCCTGGGCGCTTCGCGGCACTGAACTGATTACCCATTGCGGTGATGCCATCCTGCAAATGCTGGACGAGAGGAGTGAGGTGACGTTGGTCCCGCCACCCATTCCGATATCGAATGTGAATGCCTGGCTTATTGTTCACCGCCAGATGGCGAATGACCCGGGAACCAGGTGGCTCCGGGAAATCATCGTGGGCATCTACAACGAGTCGCGGACCAAGAGACCAAGGGTCGACCGTCGGAGACCTGGGTCGGCCGTAAAATAGGTCGCGCGCGCTGTCGTCTGTTTCAACACTCGAGCGCCTTTTTACCTGCGAGCGGGTGCTGCGCAATTATGAGGAGCGCTCATTTTGACCATGAGGACAATCGATTTGACGAATAGTTTACCTGGAGAGCACATTCCCTTTCAACAATAACAGGGGAATGCCGAAATGAGATCAACGTTCAAGGGCCTACTTGCCCTCGCCATCGCGTGCACCGCCTCCTCGGCGTGGTCCGCAACCCTCGACAATGTCAAGAAAAATGGCGTGCTGACCTGTGGCACGAATTCGGCCACGGCTGGCTTCAGCCTCCCCGACAATGAAGGCAAATGGACCGGATTTGTCGTCGATTATTGTCGCGCCGTGGCCGCTGCCGTGCTTGGGGATGCGCAAAAGGTCAAGTTCATCCCATTGACGCCAAAGGATCGCTTCACCGCCTTGCAGTCGGGAGAGATCGACATTCTCGCGCACAACGCAACCTGGACATCGTCCCGCGATACGTCGCTAGGCATACTGTTTGCCGGCACGTATTTCTATGACGGCCAGGGGTTCATGGTGCGCAAGGCCGACAACATCACGTCGGCCAAGGGGCTCGACGGCGCATCGATATGCGTCACCCAGGGCACCACGACCGAGTTGAACCTTGCCGACTATTTTCGCTCGCAGTCGATCAAGTACACGACGGTTGGTTTCGCGGACGAGGAAGCTGTGGTGAAGGCTTATGAGGAGGGGCGTTGCGACGTCTTGTCCGCAGACACCTCCACCTTGAACGCGTCGAGGCTTCGCATGGCCAAGCCGGACGACAGCATTGTTCTTCCCGAGCTGATCTCCAAGGAGCCGCTTGGCCCGGCGGTGCGGCAGGGTGACGACCAGTGGTTCAATGTGGCGAAGTGGACGCTCTACGTCATGGTGGCCGCGGAGGAATACGGGGTCACCTCCAAGAACGTCGATGCCATGAAATCGTCGGACAATCCCAGCATCCGCCGCCTGCTTGGCGTGGAAGGCAGCATAGGCAAGGACATCGGGCTCGGCGATAACTGGCCGGTCGAGGTGATCAAACAGGTCGGCAATTACGGCGAAGTGTTCGATCGCAATGTCGGCAAGGATTCGCCGCTGAAAATGGAGCGCGGCATGAACGCGCTCTGGAACAAAGGCGGCGTTCAGTACGCTCCGCCGATCCGCTAATGCATGTCGCTCAAAAATGGCCCCGGTTTTGAGACAACGACATGCATACCGAAGACCCTAAAGCGCGTCGCCTGAGTCCGTTCAAACCCGACGCGCTTTAGGCAAAGGCATGGTTGCAAGGCGCTGGCGTGTTACCGTCAGCGCCTTGCACGGACCCGATAGGAACAGCCCATGTCCCATTTGTCGCTTCCCGCGCCGTCGCGCAGGAGGTTGTCGCTGCACGATACGAAGGTGCGGGGCATCTTCTACCAGCTCTTGCTCGCCGGCTGCCTGCTGGCCTTGACCCTGGGCATCGGCATGCAGACTGCATCGAATATGCGGGTCCGGGGGATTCCGCTCTCATTCGACTTTTGGAATGAGTCTGCCGGCTTCGACATCAATCAAACCCTGATACCGTACGATGCATTGTCCAGCTACGGTCAGGCGTTCTGGGTGGGAGTGGTCAACACCCTCTACGTCAGTCTCCTCGCAATCCTGTTCGCGACCTTGCTTGGCTTCGTCATCGGCGTTGCCCGCCTGTCGCCGAACTGGATCGTTTCGAAGGTGGCGACCGCCTATGTCGAGCTTGTGCGAAATGTTCCGTTATTGCTGCAGCTGCTGTTCTGGTACAACGCCGTCCTCAAGCCGTTGCCCTCGCCGAAGGCGTCCATCGCCATGCCCGGCGGCGTCTACCTCAACAATCGCGGCCTCATCGTTCCGGAGATTCATTTGCATCCGGGAGCGGGTCTGGTGGGCCTGGCATTCGTTGCGGCCATTTCCTGCTGCGTTGCATTCTGGTTTCGCGCCAGGAGCGTCCAGAGACGGACGGGCAGGCAGCTGCCGGTGCTTCTGGTCAGTCTGGCGACCTTGATAGGATTTCCGTTGGTCCTTTTCCTGGCGGCTGGCGAGCCGGTCTCGTTCGTCGCTCCGCAGCTGCGGGGTTTCAATTTTCAAGGCGGGCATCAGCTCTATCCGGAGTTTGCCGCTCTCCTGATCGGTCTGTCGGTCTACACCGGTTCATACATCGCCGAGATCGTGCGAGGTGGAATCCAGGCAGTGCCAAAGGGCCAGACCGAGGCTGCGCATGCGCTGGGGCTGGCGCCGGGCAAGACGCTTCGTCTGGTCGTCGTTCCCCAGGCGCTGCGCATCATCATTCCCCCTTTGACAAGCCAGTATCTCAACCTCATCAAGAACTCGTCGCTTGCCGTGTTCATCGGCTATCCCGACCTCGTTCAGATCTTTGCCGGCACGGTGCTCAACCAGACCGGAGCCGCCGTCCAGGTCATGGCGATTACCCTGTCGGTCTATCTCGTCATCTCCCTTGCCACGTCATTGGTCATGAACGCGTGTAACCGACATTTTGCAATTGTTGAAAGGTGACGGATGAGCGATCAGTCCATGCGTTCGCCAGTTGACATCAGCGCGCTCATACCAGCCATGGCGCCTCCCGCGGACGTTCGACCGGGTCCAGTGAGCTGGATGAAAAAGAACCTGTTTTCGACGCCGTCTTCAGGCGCGCTGACAATATGCTTTGTCCTCCTCGCCGCGTGGCTGCTGCATCACTTCCTGAGCTTTGCGATCTTCAACGCGGTCTGGAGCGGCGGCCACGAAGCTTGCCGTACGAACAGCCAGGGGGCTTGCTGGCCTTTCATCGCCGAGAAGTTCGACTACCTGCGATACGGCGCGTATCCGGTTTCCGAGCGGTGGCGGGTGGACCTTGCGCAGGCGATCGGCGCCATCCTCATCGTTTGGCTCCTGTGGACGAAGGCTCCGCGGCGCAAAGTGGCGGCGTTGCTGTTCTTCCTCGTCTACCCCGTGGCCGCGTTCGTTCTCGTGCGCGGCGTTGCCTGGCTTCATTTGCCTGTCATCGATACGACGCTCTGGGGCGGTCTCTTGATCACGTTGCTGATGTCGATCGTGGGTATCGTCTTCTCGCTTCCGATCGGGGTTGTCCTGGCGCTTGGACGCAGATCGGAACTCCCTTTCGTCAAGACGGTTTGCGTCACGTTCATCGAAGTCGTCCGCGGCGTGCCGTTTATCACAGTGTTGTTCATGGCGAACTTCATGATGCCGCTCTTCGTCCCGGATTATCTGACACCTGATCGTCTGTTGCGCCCGCTCATCGCGATAGCGTTGTTCTCGTCCGCCTATATGGCCGAGGTCGTGAGAGCCGGCCTTCAGGCGATCCCGAAGGGCCAACACGAAGCGGCCAAGGCGCTCGGGATCGGCTACTTCGACATGATGCGCCTGATCGTCCTCCCTCAGGCGTTGACGATCGTCATACCGAGCATCGTCTCGACCTTCATCGGTCTGTTCAAAGACACGACTCTGGTCGCCATCGTCGGCATCGCGGATTTCCTGAAGGCCGTCGAAACGGCGCGCGTCGATCCGAACTGGGCAGGCCCGACGATCTCATCAACCGGCTACCTCTTTGCGGGGTTAGTCTACTGGAGCTTTTGCTTCGGCATGTCGCGTTACTCGCAATCTATGGAGCGCCAATTGGCGCGTGGCCACAAATCCTAGGAGGCGATGATTATGCCACAAGCAATGCCCGCGGCAAGGTGACTATCAAATGGCTTGTGCAGACACGCCCGCATCGGCGCTTGGGCAACGACATATCGCGGGAATAGATTTCGACCAGATCCACGACCGTCGGCAGTTCGGATCCGTCAAATGGGCCAACCAGTGGGACGAGTTCTCTCCCCAGGTCGAGGGCCAGGACCTGCTGTCGCTGTGGACGGCGGATATGGACTTCCGCGCTCCGGAAACCGTCATCGCGCGACTGCGCGAGGCTGCGGAGCATGGCATTTACGGCTACACACGCCGCGATCCGCGCCACTATGAGATCGTGCAATCGTGGTTCGCGCACCGGCACAACTGGTCGCCGAAACTGGAGACCTTGCTTCCCGCGCCGGCGATCATGCCGTCGGTGGCTGCGATACTGCGAACCTTCACCAAGCCCGGTGACGGCGTCATTGTGCAGTCGCCCGTGTACTCGCCCTATTTCGAAGTGGTTCAGGGAAACGGGCGGGTTCTGCTTACGAACCGGCTGAGGCTGCAGAACAACAGATATGAACTCGATCTGGAGGATTTCCAGAAACTGGCGGCCGGCGGTGCCAAGGCATTCCTGCTGTGCAATCCTCACAACCCTGCCGGAATGGCCTGGACCCGCGAAGAATTGGCGGCGCTCAACGACATCTGCGAGCGCCATGGCATCCTGGTCATATCCGACGACATTCACTGCGACATAAGGTTGTCGGATCGCCCCCACATCGTCTTCTCCTCCATCTCGGAAGATGCTGCGGAGAAATCGTTCATCTGCACCGCTCCAACGAAGACTTTCAATCTTGCCGGGGTTCCTTCGGCAACCATTTCGGTAGCCAGCAAAAAGCGCCGCAGGGCGCTTCTTGCCGCAATGCAGGCGTCATTCATGGTGAATGCGAACTTTTTCGGCCGCCTGGCCCTGGAGGTTGCTTACAGCAGCGGCGCGCCGTGGCTCGACCAACTCACGCGCTACATCGCCGGCAACATCGATCTGGTTTGCGAGTTCGCCGGTGAACACCTTCCAGGCATCACGCCCATGCGGCCCGACGCATCGTTTCTGGTGTGGTTGGATGCGTGCGCGCTCGATCGCCGAGTGGGTGGAATTCAGAAATTCTTTGTCGATTGGGCCAAGGTTAATCTCTACGATGGCCGCGTCTACGGGCCTGGCGGCGAAGGCTTCATCCGCCTGAATGTCGGCTGCCCGCGTGCTCTGTTGCGCCAAGGACTGGAGCGCATGTCCAGCGCGCTGGCATCCCTGTGATCGACCGCCAGGGTGCTTCGGTTGCGAGCCTGGTACTTGATGCCGGCAGCCGGTAAGGAAACGTCCGAGGGCGACGAGCCGGGTGGCCCGCAAGTCCGGATTCCATAGCCGTGCCGGATACGACGCTCAAGCCAAAGTCGACATGTCCAGCTTGATCGCCGCTACCATTTCACAGCGAACCCGAGCTTGGCTCCCAGGGCGTGGCTATCGCCAAAATCCTTGAGGCTTGTCCGCGCTGTCCCTTCTCCGAAGACGGCGTAGCGACCGTCCGCCCAGCTCAGCGAGCCACCGAGGCCGACACCGCCCCACAGCGCCTGATTTTCGCTGACCAGTTTCGTGCCAGACACATCGACATCATTTCCGTCGAGGAAGTCGTAGTAAAGGTTGCCGAGCCCGTAGATGTGGGTGCGGCTGACTTGCCCCGCATCGTCCACCCACTGGTCTTCATAGTCCGCGGAGAGGCCGAGGCGGCCAACGAAGCTGTTGCTGCTGCCGGGCGACACGACGGCGCCAAACGGGTCGGTGAACGTGTCGAAGTCGACCGACGAATAGGCAAGCTGGGCTTGCGGCGTCAGCGACCAGTTGCCGTTGAGGGCGATCTTCTGTCCGGTCTCGATGCTCAGCCCGTAGCCGAAACCGTTGTTGCCGTCCGCAAGCGTGGTGCCTAGCGTGGCCGACCGGATGTCACTGTCATACCATGTCGCCTCGGCCTGCGCGTCGACGTAGAAGCCACCGCTGCCGAACCAGGTGAGCGTGCTGCCGACGCCGTAGCCGGTGGCAGCGATCGACCCTGCCCCGAAGATCGAGGAGACGTCCGACGACGCGGTTCCGTAGTGGGCCGTAATCCCTCCGATCAGGGTACCGGCGTCGCTTTCGTGCAGCAGGCCATCGACGCCGGCCTGCAGCTTCCAGGTGGTCACGTCATAGTTCGTGCCGGAGGTCGACGTCTCCGGCTTGATCTCGGCATGGGCAGCTTCGATGCGCGCCCATATCGCCTTGCCGTCGACCGAGCCCTGGCCTGGCAGGTCCGCACCTTGCGGCGTAGCACCCTCGCCCCACGACCGATTGCCGATGCGTTGCTGCATGGTGCCCAGTTCATTGAAGGCCTGCAGCACCCCTTCATAGGCCTCGTACAGCGGCACGCCGGGCGAATAGAGTGGCTGCGGATCGGGATCGCCGTTGACCAGGGCCGAACGCAGATACCAATCGCCATCGGCCGGTGTGCTGACGCCGCCTTGGTAAAGCCTGTAGGCATAGGCGCCCGCGACGACCGCTGCATCGCCTTCGAAGGTATAATTGCCGTCGAGCGAGAAGCTGCCGTTCGAGACGCCGCCGACGTCGACGATCTTGACGCCTCCGACCGTTTGGGCGCCCGACCCGCCGAAATTGACGACCTGAAGGGTACCCGTCCCTGACGTGTTGCCGGCGATCACCAGCATGTCTGTCGGCGAACCGTCACCACCGAGCGCAGCGTTGAGAACGACGGCGCCGCTATTGCCGACATAGTCGCCGCTTACGGTAAGTGTGTCGCCTGGGACGCCACCCGCGATGCGCACCGTTCCGGCGTTGCTCAGCCCCGCAATCGTCTGGGACGTGCCGGCAAGATCGAGCGTGGCGCCCGAGGCGACGGAAAACTGCGAGGAGGAACTGAACGCGTTCGCAGCGCCCGCGGCAAGCGTGCCGCCGCTGACCGTAGTGGCGCCGATAAAGCCTGAGTTGTCCAACGCAAGCAGCAGCGTGCCTTGGCCGTCCTTGATGAACGTACCGGCGCCCGAGAGCACGCCGGCATAGCTGGCGGAGGCGACTTGGTCGAATGTGAAGGAGGCGCCGGCGCCGATCGCGACATCGCCACCGAAGCGCTCGGCTGCCGAGACGAGGCCGCCTTGATTGACGGTCCAGTCCAGCAGCGACGTGCCTGACAGCGTCAGCACGCCGGAGCCATCCTTCATCATTGCGCCGGTGCCGGAGATATCGCCGGCGAAGCTGGCGTCCGCCGCCTGGTCGAACACGACAGTGCCGGAATTGCCGATGTCGCCACGAATCGAGGTTGCATCGCCGACCAGCGTGCCAGCGCTGACCAACGTGTTGCCGCCATAGCTGTTCGTTCCCGTAAGCGTCAGCGTGCCGGCGCCGGTCTTGGCAAGGCTGCCAGCGCCAGAGATCGCACCGGACAAGGTCAGGTCGGCCACAGTGTCGAAGGTGCCGCCGGCCGACGAAAGCGTGACGTCGCGCGCCGAGCTGAACGCCGCTGTGTTGCGCAGCGTCCCGCCGGAGAGCGTCAGGCCGCCAGCGGCAACGCCGAGATTGTTGTCGGCTGAAACAGATAGCACGCCGCCCAGGACGGTGGTGCCGCCCGTGTAGGTGTTGGCGCCGGACAGCACCAGCGTGCCCGCATCGGTCTTGGTCAGGCTGCTGGTCCCGGTTAGCACGGAGGCGATGGTGGCGGTGTAACCTGCTCCGGCCACCGTGCCGTCGCCGACCCGAATGATGCTCTCGCCGCCAGCGCCATCAAGCGTGATGGCGTCGCCTTCGATGCGGTAGCCATCGGCGGCGAATTGCATGCCCGTAATCGCAAGCGCGCCGGCGCTGCCGTCGGCGATGACGGTGCCGCCGAGCGTCTGGAAGATGGCGAAGCCGGGCTGCGGCTTCATCGCGCCAGTTACCAGGCCGGTGCTCGTCGTCCAGTTCAGGCTTGTCGCCGTCCACGTGCCGTTGCCGCCGTCGACCAGATCATTGTTGGCATTGCCGGCCGCGTCACCATCCCAGAAGAGCAAGTCGGTGCCGACGCTGCTGACGAGATTGACCTGGTTGGCGACGGAGGTCTGCACCGTCAGGTCGGCGGCCGTGACACCGGCCGGCAGATTGCCGAGCTCGAGACCATTGTCGGTGAGTGCGCCGCCATAATTGATTAGCCGGTAGACGCCAGGCCCGAAGCCGCCGACATCGGTGATGTTGAGGCTGCCGTCCAGCGTCAGCGCGCCGGTCACCTCGATCAGGTCGTTGACACCGCCGCCGACAATGCCCGCCTGGCCGAGCTCGTAGTCGAGCATAGAACCGGAGCTCAGGCTGAGCGATCCGACCGTAAGCGTGCCAGGGCTGGACCCCGGCGCCAGCACACCGCCATCGGCGACGATCACCGCGCCGCCGATCGAGCCGGAGCCGCCCAGCGTGCCGCCGCTGTTGACCGTCGTTTCGGTGCTGCCGAGCGAGCCCTCGACGATAAGCTTGCCGCTGTCGACGGTGGTGCGGCCGGAATAGGTACTGTCGCCCTTGAGCACCAGGGTGCCGGCGCCCTCCTTGTAGACGCCGCCCACGCCGCTCAGCTCGCCATTGGCGGTCAGCGTCGTACCCGCCGCCGCGCGGAAGTAGCCATAGGCGGAAGTGAGGTTGACATCGCGGCTCATGGCGAAGCTTGCTGTCGTGCCGAGTTCGCCGCCGTCGAGTGTCAGCAGGCCCGTTGCGGCACCCAGATTCTGGTCCGACGCGACCGAGATGCTTTTGCCGGTCCCGACCTTCGTGCCGCCGCTGTGGGTGTTGGCACCGGTCAGCGTCAGCGTGCCGAAGCCTTCGATGTCGACGCTGCCCGAGCCGGAGATATTTCCGCCGAAGGTGTGGGGGCCGAGGTCGAGAAACGAGACAGCGCCGTTGTCCAGGATGTCGCCACGGATCGCCACGGTGTTGCCGGCAAGCGTTCCTGCATTGACGATGTTGCCACCCGTATAGCTGTTGGACAAATTGGTGACGTTGAGGGTGCCGGCGCCGCTCTTGACCAGTGTGCCGGTGCCGGTCACCTGGCCTGACACGTCCAACTGCGTGCCTGCCACCGTGTCGAACCCGCCGGTCGAATTGATCAGGACATTGCGATTGGTGGCGAAGCTGGTGGTCGTGCGCAACGTGCCGCCGTCGAAGGTCAAGCCGCCCGAGAGGGCGCCCAGATTGTCATTGTTCGAAATCTGCAGAATCCCGCCGGACAAGGTCCAAGGCGTGACGGCAGTTGTCGTCCCCGTTAGGGTCCAGGTGCTGTTTCCGGTTTTCTCGTAGAACCCAAACCCGTCATATTTGGCGCCAGCGCCGATCTGCGACACACCGAAACTGGCGCTGATATCGCCACCCAGCTTGAATGTATCCGCGGCGCTGAAAGCGACCACATTGCCTGTGATGGTGGAGCCGGCCTGAATCTCCAGCGAATTGACGCCGCCGGTGAACTGGATGGCTTTGCCGGCTGCCGGCGTTCCGCCACCGGTGCCGACGGCACCGCCGCTGATCGTACCCGCATTGATGACCGCGATGTTGGCGCCCTTGATCCCTGCGGCGCCATCGCCGCCTGCCAAGGAGCCCTGACCGCCACTGCCGCCAACGATCGTCGCACCTAGCTTGTTGATGACGGTTCCACCTGAAAGCAGCAGAACAGCGGCGCCACCGTCCCCACCGCCGCCGAGAACTGTTCTTCCACCGGCACCCCCGAGCAGATTCCCGCTGTTCTGGATTGTCCCGCCGCCCATCAGGACGATGGCAGCTGCGCCGCCGCCACCACCTGCTTGGACCCCAATTGTGGAGAGACTCGTGCCGCCGGTAACGCTGCCGCCCGCCTCTACAAACACGTTTGCGGACGAGAATATGCCGACGCCGCCACCACCGCTGCCGCTGTTGCCATTGGTCCCACCTCGGCCGCCAGTGCCACCACTCACCGATCCTGTGCCAGTGACTGTAACGTCGGCCGTGGCACTGACGCCCACACCGCCACCGCCACCGCCGCCGCTCCTGACGACGCCATTCGTGCCAGGGGAGCCCAAACCGCCGGCCCCGCCGCTGGTGCTGGTTGCAATGGTCCCGTCTGTCGAGATGACCAGACCCGTAGCACCAGTGGCACCGGCAACGCCATTTGGGTTGTTGGCTGTCCCACTTACCGCTCCCGATCCTCCTGGCGCCCCGTTACCCGTCGTGAGGTCAATGCCGCCACCACCGCCACCAGCGGTCGCGCCATTGGCGGCATTCTGACCCGTGGCACTCGCGAGCGCGCCGTCAACGCCACCTTGTCCAGCGCCTGCGCTGCTACCATTGCCGCCATCGGCCCGAGCCGGCGCGGCGCTCAGCGCAAGGGCAACAGTTAGGATCGTCAAGGCGGAAGTGCTGGAGCGAAGCGACACGACTTGCGGCAAGCGCGCGAGATGCAAAACCCAAAACCCATCACGCGCAATCCGCTCCGCCATGCCTAAGCTCCCTGATTCCTGAGTGCGCGACGGCAGCATGAAAGCTATTCGCCCGCAAGAAGTTTATAGTCATGAGAGCTACCAAGAAGCTAACGGTGATCAGTAAAATGAAGTCTGCGACTTTTGAGCGACAGAAAGTAGCCAATATTAGATATAGCTTATTAAACAGAGACCTTACGGAATCGCGAGAACAATCTCGCTGCATGAATTTATGCGGAAACGTTCGGACCTCCTGGGCCCAGCCGATCCCATCGGGCGGAGGTGAGTTTCGCCTCTACGGGGGCGATGAGGCGCTAGGCTGCCCCTTGGGCGACCCTCACTATCCTGCAAGAAGTGATTCTGTAATCGACTCCCACTCTGCGTCTAGCTTGCCAGTTGCCACAGGCTGCCCGGCGCGGCGGTACCAGTAGGCTGCATTAGAAAGGTCGCCTTCTTTGCGGTGCAGATAGGCATGAACCCATACAGAGGCCGGATCAGATTCGTTGGCCTGCACACACTCATGCGCCCGCTCCCAATCGCCCTGTCTATCCCACCATAGAGCGTGGAGCGCCATCCCAAGATTCGCCGGGGGCTCTACACCCTGAAGGGTCGCACGGAACTCGTCGATGTCCATAGTTACCTCGCCTCTGGCTACGCCGGTCCTGTCCCGTACCGTGCAACGAAATGCGCCCTCTGCCGGTGATTTGCTCTGCCGACTTTAGCAATGGCTCTGGCGATCTTTAGCGGAAACGGGGTTTTCGCTCGCAAAGGCCGCATCAAGGGCTTCCAATTGACGAATGCTCGTTGCAGGGCTGCTTCCTGCTTCTAAGCTTCTTGGACGACAGAAGCTGCCACGGAAACCGAAGGCGCTTCCAGGCTCCATGTTATGCCATGCGGACCGTGTTCGAGAATTCCCTGCCCACTGACCGCTGCGGGCGCGACCCGCTTCAGCACAACGGTTCCAAAGCCACCTTGTCCGACAGTCTGAACCTGCGGACCATCGGTTTCGGCCCAGGTGAGGTGAAAGAGCCTCGAAGCACCGGAACCGGTGATGCCCCATGCGACCGAAATCCGGCCATTGTCCCCTGAGAGAACCCCGTATTTGGCCGAGTTGGTCGCCAATTCGTGGAAGGCAATCCCGAGATACTGAACTGCGTTGGGACTGAGCACCAATGATGGGCCCGACATTTCGATCACATCCCCCCGCGGGAAAGGCTCGACCTGGGCCGCCAAGAGGTCGCTGATCGTGGCACCCTTCCAATCCGCCGATACAAGCAGGTCGTGAGATCGCGACAACGCCATGATGCGCTCGCGCACCTGGGTTTCAAATTGTTTTGGCGTCTCCGATCGCTTGTTGGTCTCCCGGATCATCGACAGGATGACCGAATACTGGTTCTTCACCCGGTGGTTGACCTCGCGCATCAGCATGCGGATGCGATATTCATTCTCCTTCGTCGACGTGATGTCTCGCGCTATCTTCGATGCGCCGGTGATCTGCCCGGTTGCGTTACGCACGGGCGATATCGTCAGCGAAACCGGAACCAGGCTGCCATCCTTGCGCTGGCGGGTCGTTTCAAATGGTTCGACGCGCTCGCCGCGGCGAATGCGTTGGAGAATGCGGGGTTCCTCGTCCTGATGGTCTTCGGGGATCAGCATGGTCACCGACCGGCCAATCGCTTCGTCGGCGGTATAGCCGAAAAGCCGTTCGGCGCCCTGGTTCCAGCTTTTTATGATGGTGTTGAGATCCTTGCTGACGATCGCGTCAAATGAGGATTCCACGATCGCTGAGAGGTGCTGCCTGGTTTCTTCGGCACGTTGGCGGTCCGTCAGGTCCAGCAGCATGTTGACGGCGCCAATCAGAGCGCCGTGCTCGTCCCGCAGCGGTGTCGGGTAGGGCAGGAACGGAAAAAACGATCCATCGGGACGCTGCGCAACAGCTTGCTGATTGCGGACCGGCCTGTTCTCCTTGAGCGCGATGGCCATCGGGCATTCATCGTGCGGCAATTCCTTGCCGTCGGCAGTGAACAGCTTGAACGTCACGCACCATTTATCCTTGCCGATTTCAGGCTCCCTGCCTGCCAGATCGGCCGCGGCGCGGTTGTAGTAGGTGATCGTCCCATCCTGATCGGTCGTGTAGATGGCGACGGGAAGGCCGTCGAGTATCTGGTGATAGGTACTGTCATGCTGCCTGAGCTCCGAGCGGGTGTGCACCAAGTCGGTTACATCGACCGTGAAGCACCGGGTGTTGATCAGCTTGCCGTCCCGGAAATGTCCGCTTGAGGTGACTTCGACGTGCTTGATCGATCCATCGCTGGCCCTCAATCGCGCCGGATATCTTACGATCTTCTCGCCATTGGCAAGGCGACCCAAAATGTCCTCTATGACGTCCCGGTCGGGATAGAACTCGGCGATGTGGCAACCGAGGTAGTCCTCTGCGGGATAGCCGAGAAGGTCGAGCTCAGCCTGGTTGGCATGCACGATCACGCCGTTTGCGTTCACCAGATGCAGGGCAACGGCGCCGTTTTGGAAGAAATCCTTGTAATCGAAATCCAGACTGTCATTGCTGGACACTCCCGGGTTTTCGAAGGCGACAACAGTCGCCTGTGTTGCTTCATGCATCCCAAACACCTTTTTCAGTCCAACCAAATATAATGCGGCTTGGATCAGTTGGTTCCCATCGCTCGGGGTCTGGACCCGCGGCGTACGGGAACCGGACCCTAAAAAGGGACGTAGCCTCGACTCGTCTTCCATCTACAAACGTGCGATCATCCGCGCATGGGCAAACCCTTGGTCCTTGTCGTCGACGACGAAGCCTTGATAGCACTGGATATGGAGTCCAATCTTTCGGAGGCGGGCTTTGCCGTAGCATTAGCGGCGACATGTTCTCAGGCGAAACGTTTTCTTGCTGACCATACCCCCGCCGCAGCGATCCTGGACGTCAGGCTGTCGGACGGCGAGACTGTTGACGCGGCAAAAACCTTGGCAGCGCGGGCGGTTCCTTTCGTCGTCTATTCCGGCCTGGGGGTCGAGGAAACCCACGAAGCGTTCTCGCCCGGCGTAAGAGTGATGAAACCCGCCGGACCTGCAGAGGTGATCCGGGCTCTCATAGCCATGACCGCCGGCCAGCAGAAGATGACGGGATAGCCGTGCTCTGAGCACCTTTGGTCTAAACTAGCGCAGGCGCTGCCGGAGCAGCTGCCGCGCCTCACGGAGCAGCGAATTGCGGCCGGCGCCGATCAGGCGAACAAGTTCGCGCCCGTGATCCTCGGTGATGCCGGTCTCCCTGGCAATTGACAGCACCAGTGCTTCTCCCCTTCCACTTTCTTAGGGTCGTGCCTTGCCCGTGCTGATCATTCCTTCTCCATCGGCTCAACGCCAAGATCTGCGAGAGACTCATTCCTCGACGCACGGTCAACCTCGCTGTGCCGCGTTTGAACGGCAGAGATAGCGGCTTATTGCGTTGCCAGGATCTATCCTGGCACAGCCAAGTGGCCGGTCCGTTCGCACGATAATGCGCCCCGCGCAGGGACGGCGCGCCAGCACGGGCCAAATCGACCAGACAGATTGAGCGGTCCTATGCCTCTCCGAACTCGGTTTCATTTCTTGAGGTCGGGTGCCGCTCGTAGTCAACGGGCGGCGGCAGGAGCATGATTTCGGTCTCCTTGCGGCCGAACTCTCGGCCGATCTGGAACGCCGCGTAGATCGCGCCGAGGCGGATAAGTAATCTAAGCATGGGGGTTCTCCTTCGATGGTAGGAACCGCAAGGCCGCGAGATTGTTCCATGGTTTGCGAGTGGGGACGATCTTGCCGTCGCACCAGGCATTCCAGCGCCGGCGCGGCAATCTGAGACATGGCGGTGCGGCTAGGCTGTTGCGGCCGTTGCCTGGGCCGGGATCCGTTTTCGAGGGGCCGGACGCCGTCGATCGCGGCGTTTCGAAACGACTTTGAGGGGAACGGCCGGCGCTGGAGAAAGTGCGCCAAGCACAGCGTTGACCATGCCGTGGGCTACGAAATCGGCGCTGATGTCGGCGGCCAAAGCTTGCCTTTCTTGCCCGACATCGCCCTGCTCCGCGTCTGACCAGAACACAATCCCAATTCTCAAACCTGCCTTGGCGCGCTTCAGTCTGCGGACCAGAAAGCGGGCATGCTTGAGCGAATCCCGGTTCAGGAAACCGACCACGACGGTGTCGATCGCCTCTAGTTCGAGACGACGAATACCTGCCGGCTCCATATCGACAAAACTGGCCTTCGCCACCGTAGCACCTTGCACCTCCAGCACCTGAGCGAGCATGGCGGCAGCGGCATCGTCGAGTTCGCCGCGACCGCCGGCACAAAGCACCGACATGTCCTTGCCGTCGGGCAGTTCGATCTCTTCCTCTTCGATGCCATCTGTTTCCTTGCTCGCGCTCCCTTCCGCGGTGGTTGTCGGCGCATCTTCCTCGCTTGCCTCTTCCTGTGCATCGTCGGCAAGATTTGCCACAAGAATTTGGGCGCTCGCCGCCACCTGCCTTCGCTGTTGATCGCCCATCACGCCACGCATGCGGTCCTGCTCGCCCAACAGGAGAGCAGGAATGGCGACAGTGTCGTAGAAATCGATCAGGTACTTCTCCTCGAGGATCTCCTCGGCATGGTCAGTTGCCTCGTCAGGATCGCCGGCCAGGAGCCGTTGATAGAGTCGGGCGTGAGCTTCAAGGACGGGCTCGTTGCCAAACAGGACGTCGAGAAATTCGAACTGCGGAACATGTCGCCCGAGGACGACGAGGCAAACTGTCAGCGGCGTCGAAAGGACCAGGCCGAGTGGCCCCCACAACCATGTCCAGAAAATTGCCGCAACGATGATTGCCAAAGGAGAAAGTCCCGTGCGCGAGCCATAGAGCCACGGTTCGATGACGTTGCCGGTTACCAATTCCATCACGACAAACAGTGCGGCGGTCCACAGCACCAGCGACCAGCCGGGCGCAACCGCCAAGGCCAGAAACAAGGGCAGCAGCATGCCGATAACAGGGCCGATATAGGGAACGAAGCGCAGCGCCAGTGCCAGCAACCCCCACAGCAGCGCGTTGGGAATGCCGAGCACCCAAAGGCCAATCGCGATTGGTATCGCGTAGACGATGTTCACCACCAATTGCATGATCAGATAACGGCCAACCCGTTTGCCGGCATCCTGCAATGCCTGCGTTGTGCGATGGAGGTCGCCATAGCCGACGAGGCGGATAAACCGGTCGCGCAGATCCTCGCGCTCAAGCAACATGAAGATGACGACGATGATGATCAGGCCAGCTGATGCCAGCGGGCTGATCAACGGTCCGATGATGTTCTGCAATACCTCCAGAGGTCTCTCGCGGGCGACGATCTCGACGGGAACAGGCTCGCGCCGGGGCTTGTCGGCCGCAGGCGGCGCCACATCCTGCTTGTCGATCTCCTGACCGACGCGCTCGATCACCCCGCTCAGCCTGGCAATTATGCCGCCACCAACGCCCGTCTCCTTGAGGGAACGCACCTTGGTCAGAATGTTTGTCTGGTAGACGGAAATGTTCTGAGCAAGCTCGCTTACCTGGGTCGCAACAATGAAGCTGAACAGGCCCAGGGCCGCGAATGCGCCAATCACGCTCAGAAGCACTGCGGGCAGCCGAGGCAAGCCGACACGCTTCAGTGCGGAGACCATCGGCACCAGCGCAAAGGTCAAAAGCAGCGCGATGGCAATGGGAAGGAACACCTCACGACCGAAATACAGCGCAGCTACTGTCGTGACGATGGTTGCCACGGTAGGCAGAGCTGTGCGCGGATGGGCATTGCCTGCCGCAAGAATCCGTCCTAGCCCCCGCTCGGACGATGAGATGTCGTTTCGACGATTGGCAGCCACGTGATTCCCCCCGTTTCCTAGCGATAGTTAGACCCATTCGCCTGCCGGGCAATGTTTAGCAGGGCCGAATACATACGTTTTGCGGTTTTGCGCCCTGGGCGCTGTGCTCTGACGTTTCAGTCGATATCGTCGGAGCCGCAAATCTGTGGTAAAGCCGCCGCCCAACCAACCAAAGGACGACATCTGTGAGCGAACCGACTGTGGCCGAAGCGACCGAAAGTATCTATGCCTCGCTGCGGGCGGACAATGCCGACATCGACGCCCATATCGCGACGCTCAAGGCTGCGCTGACACGAGAGGGCGCAAAACAGGCGGTGTTCGATCCGGCAAAATTGGCGCAGAACAACCGCTCGGGCCGTAAGTTGATGCAGGCTTATTTTCGCCAGCGCGGCGTGAGCGTGAGGTTTTCGGACCAGTAGCGCGCGGCAGCTTGGGGGAACGGCGTCCCAACGGACGGTCCGTATCTCGCCCGCTCCGCCCTGCGGTGGACTTTCGTCAATCCTAGGCGAATGCCCGCATTGCCCTGCCCAGGTCGGTGTCGCCCCCTGCCCCTGCAGCTCTTGACGGAAACCGGTGCCTCCTGTTTGAGGGTGACCAGGACGTTTGCTGCATAGGGAGATGGGCAAGGGTGGGCAAACAGTGAAGCGCGTTCTTCGGATGCTTGCCGCGGCGATCATCGCGTCCGGGGCGACCGGCTGCACGAGCATTTCCTACTACGCGCAGTCGTTGCAGGGTCACGCGCAGATCATGGCCGCCCGCAAAAATATTGCAAAACTCATCCGTGATCCTTCGACGCCTGAGGCATTGCGCGCGAAATTGACGTCGGCGAGCGCCATAAGACGGTTTGCGACAGATGAACTGGCACTGCCCGAAAACAACAGCTATCGCAGCTATGTCGACATCCATCGCGACGCCGTGACCTGGGCCGTTTTTGCCGCGCCGCAATTCTCGCTCGCGCCACGAACCTGGTGCTTTCCGGTTTTCGGCTGCGTTCCATACCGGGGTTACTTCTCCCGGAAATCCGCGACTGAGAACGCTGTCGAACTTCAAAGACAGGGGCTGGACGTCTATGTCTCGGGCGTCACCGCCTATTCCACGCTTGGCTGGTCGAGTGACCCGCTACTGAGCACCATGCTGCGTCGGGACGACACCTATCTCGCCAGCCTTGTTTTTCATGAACTGGCGCATCAGCGCTTCTATGTCGATAACGATTCCGCATTCAACGAGGCGTTCGCCGTTGCCGTCGAAACCAGCGGCGTCAGGAAATGGCTCCGCGCCGCCGGCGACCGGGCCGGATTGCGCCGCTACGAAGCCGATCGCAAGCGCAGCGCCGATTTTCTTGGACTGGTGGCGAAGACGCGCGACGAGCTAAGGCAGGTCTATGGTAGTCCCCGCACCCCGGAAAAGATGGCGACTGCCAAGGCAGCCGCGATCGAGAGGATGCGGGCGCGCTATCGGCGGATGCGCGACAGGCACTGGGCG
This sequence comes from Mesorhizobium sp. M0626, assembly GCF_040320665.1. Classification (NCBI taxonomy): domain Bacteria; kingdom Pseudomonadati; phylum Pseudomonadota; class Alphaproteobacteria; order Hyphomicrobiales; family Phyllobacteriaceae; genus Mesorhizobium; species Mesorhizobium sp. M0626. The sequence goes on from NZ_JAMYQD010000034.1 coordinate 31,430, forward strand.
GGATACCGGGGATACGACGCCTGGTTCGCTGCCCCGATCAACAACGCCAAGCTCGCCGCAACTTCTGTCTACGGTGAACAGGTTCCGGCCTTTCTTCGCTTGTTCGACCTGTGTTCCGGCGACTATCCGAGGTTTTACGCTTCTGTCCGGCGGATCGCCGATTTGCCCAAATCGTCCCGCGCCGAAGCGCTCAAGGCTGCCGACACGTGCAATTGACTTGAACAAGCACAGGCAGGTCCTGACGATCACCCCAGCGACAGTTCCTTCGTCTGGTGTCTCAAAACGAGGCCGACCGCGCCCAGCAAGGCATCGTTCTCGGTGTGCCTGCCAACGATGATGCGCGTGCGCAGCGCGGGAGCGACATCCCGGGACTTGATCAGCGTGTGGCGTTCATAGGACGCGATCAGCGGCGTCAACAGAATGTCCCCTGCCAAAGCCATGTGGCCGCCGATGATGATAAGCGGCGGATTGAGCACCGAGCCGATCAGGCCGAGACCCCGGCCGGCGATCTCGGCGGTATCCTCGATCATCCGCAACGCCCTGACGTCGCCCTGCTCGGCCATGGCGATGACATCGTCCATGGTGACTTGCCGCCCAACGACACGCGAAATCTGTTCCAGCGGCCGGGTAAAACTCGCGTAGAGCTCCAGGCATCCGCGATTGCCGCAGCGGCAAAGGTCGCCGCCGGGATCGATGCTGATGTGCCCGAATTCGCCGGCGCCGCCGGCGACGCCCGTCACCAGCCGGCCATGCTGGACAATGGCCCCGCCGACACCCAGATCGATCTTGAACAGCACGAAATCGTCCTGGCCGACGGCCGCACCCCACATCAGCTCGGCAATGGCCGCGCAGTTGCTCTCGTTGTCGGCGAAGATCGGCTGTTCCAGGACGGGTCCGAACACATCTCGTATGTTGACGCCGGCCCATGTTGGAACCATGCTTGCGCGCAGCACCACTCCATCGCGGCTGACAGGGCCGGAGACGGAGACACCAACCCCCAGGAGCCCCGCCATCGGCAGACCATTTTCCCTGTAGGATTGGGCAATCGCCGATTTGACCGCCTGGGCCGCCTGTTGCGGCTGGTAGTCCAGCGCCATTGGAATATTTTGTTCGGCAATGACGGAATGCGAGACATCGGCGACGATGAGCCGTATCTGCTGAAGAGCCAGGTGAACGCCGACGCAGGTGCCCGCTGTCGGATTGAGCGTCACCGCCGCGGCTGGCCTGCCGATGCCTCTGATGCCGTCGCGGCTGGTCGGGGCTTCGATCACCATTCCAGACTTTTTCAAGCCGTTAAGCGCGGTTGACACCGTCGAGCGCGCCAGACCGGTGGCGCGTGCGATCTGCAACGCGGAAAGTGCGCCGCGCTCGCTCAGGCAGCGCACGATCATGCTCTCCGGCGACGCGGAGGGTCTGTCGATTAGCCAGGTTCTAAGCGAAGGTTTTGTCATGGCTCAACATAAACATCGTTGACTGATAGCTCCAATATGTCATCTTGGAAAGAACTCGAGATTGACGCATCTCGCCGGCGGCGGCTTCAAACCGCGGCCATAAGCGGTCGAGACGAACCGTGCAACACGATATGGGAGTGAAACGATGAAGTCCGTCATGACCGCGCTTGCGGCCGCTGCTGCGTGCACATTTTTCGCCGGGGCAGCCTTCGCCGAACCCAAGACGAACCTTTTGCACCAGTGGGCGACCGGATCGGACGCCCAGGCGATCGCCAAGCTCGGCGAGATGTTCACCGCCAAGGGCGGCAAATGGGAACAGACCTCGATCGCTGGCCACACCGCCAATACGCTGGCCAAGCTGCGCGCCGACGTGATCGCCGGCAATGCCCCGCCTGCCGTGCAGCTCAAGGGCCCTGAGATCGCCGAATGGAACGAGACCGGCATGACCGCCGATCTCGACGAGTTGGCGGCCTCGGAAGGGTGGGAGAAAGTGGTGGCGCCGGAATTGCTTCCGGTGATGAAGCCGACCGGCAAATGGGTCGCCGCGCCCATGAACATCCACCGCATCAACTGGCTCTGGGCCTCGCCCAAGGTCATGCAGGCGGCCGGCGTGGCGGAAATGCCGAAGACCTGGGCCGAGTTCAATGCGGCCTGCGACAAGATCGTCGCCACAGGCAAGATCTGCATCTCGCATTCGACCGCCGACTGGACGGATTCGACGGTGTTCGAGGTCGTGCTCTATGGCCAGGACATCGATCTCTATCGCAAGGCCTTCGTCGAGGGCGATGTCGAGTCCATGCGCAGCCCGGGCATGGTCAAGGCCTTCACGCAGATGCGCCTGATGACGAGCAAATACATGGATCCGGGCATGGTCGGCCGCGACTGGGATTCGATGTCGGCGCTCGTCGGCAAGGGCGACGCGGCGTTCCACATCATGGGCGACTGGACGATCGGCCTTTTGACCGCCGCCGGCTTCAAGGAAGGCACCGACTATGTCTGCGCCCAGGCGCCGACCGATTGGGGCAAACCCGGCTTCATCCTCAACTCGGACTCGGTCGTGTTCTTCAAGCAGAAGGACCAGGATTACATCGACGGCCAGAAGCTGCTGGCCAGCCTGATCCTGTCGCCCGACTTCCAGACGGTCTTCAACCAGGCCAAGGGCTCGATCCCCGCACGCCTGGATATCGATCTGTCGAAGGGCTTCAATCCGTGCCAGCAGCTCTCGCAGAAGGATCTGCAGGCTTCGATCAAGGAGGGCACGCTGGTCCGCTCGATGGCGCACAACATGACCATCCCGCAGAAGATGCGCGGCGCGATCATGGACTCCATTACCGAGTTCGTGGCGACGCCGGACATGTCGCCCGAGGATGGCGCCAATGCGATGGCCGACGCGGCGGAAGCACAGAAATAGACGGGAATGGCCGGGCGCCATCCGCACCCGGCCGTCCGCCATCCCGGTCCCGCGCTCCGCCAGTCCTGTGCTCTGCCAATCTCCGTGCTCTGAATGTCAAATCACGACCTGATCCTGTCGGTACCGGCGCCCGCCCGCCCCTGGCGCTCCGCGATGCCCTTGCTGGTGCTCGGCCCCTCTCTCGTGGCGAGCTTCGTCTACGTCTTCGTGTTCACCGGCTGGACGCTCTATATCTCGCTGTCCAACTCCTCGCTGCTGCCGACCTACGGCTTCGTCGGCCTGGACAACTACGCGTCGCTGTGGGCGAACCGGCGCTGGAACATCGCCTACAACAACCTGTTTTTCTTCAGCGCTTTCTACATCGTCGGCTCGATGGCCGTGGGACTGCTGCTGGCGATCCTGATCGACCAGCGCGTGCGCGGCGAAGCGGCCTGGCGCACGATCTTCCTGTATCCGCTGGCGGTGTCCTTCATCGTCACCGGCACGGTCTGGAGCTGGCTCTACAATCCGACCGACGGCATCCAGGCCATGGTGCGCGGTTTCGGCTGGGCGAGCTTCAGTTTCGCACTGGCCAGCGACCGGCACTATGCAATCTACGCGGTGATCATCACCGGTGTCTGGCAGGCCTCGGGCTTTGCCATGGCGCTGTTCCTGGCCGGCCTGCGCTCGGTGGATCAGGACCTCGTCAAGGCCGCGCAGATCGACGGCGCATCGACGTTCCGCATCTATCGCAAGGTGCTTCTGCCAACCATTGCGCCGATCTTCCTGGCGGTCGCCGTCATCCAGATCCAGTTCGCCATCAAGACCTTCGACCTCGTGGCGGCCCTGACCAAAGGCGGCCCGGGGATCTCGACCACCTTCCCCGCCATCTACGTCTATGACCTGATGTTCCAACGCGGCCAGATCGGCGAAGGTGCGGCCGCCGCCATCATGATGCTTGCCGCTGTTGCCGTGGTGCTGGTGCCCTATTCATTCTGGGTGGTCTGGCGCCGGCGCAAGGAAGCCGGCCATGGCTGACGTCTCCCTGGACCAGTCGCTCGACCGTCGCGCTGCCGCAGTCGCGTCGCGCCGGCATTTTCTCACCCGCTTCGCCATCTATGGGCTGCTGGTCGTCTTCGCGGCGATCTACCTGGTCCCGTTGCTGGTGGTGGTGCTGAATTCATTCCGCGACCAGCAGGAGATCGCGCGCAACGGGTTGATCTCGCTGCCGCGCAGCTTCCGCCTCGATGCCTGGGGCCAGGCCTGGAGCACCTATTGCATCGGCGGCACCTGCGAGGGCATGCAGCGCAACTTCTACAACTCCCTGAAGATGACGATCCCGGCCACGATCATCTCGACGGCGGTCGGCGCGATGAACGGTTACATCCTGTCGAAATGGCGCTTCAGAGGTTCGGAAGCTTTGTTCACCTGCATGCTGCTCGGCGTCTTCATTCCGGGCCAGATTTCGTTGATGCCGTGGGCGTTCATCCTCGGCAATCTCGGCCTCAGCAATTCGGTCTACGGGCTCGTCCTCATCCACGTCATCCAGGGCATTTCGTTCACCACTTTGTTTTGCCGCAACTATTACGTCAGCATCCCCGACGACCTGATCAAGGCGGCGCGCATCGACGGCGCCGGCTTCTGGCGCATCTTCCGCAAGATCATTCTGCCTCTCTCCTCGCCGATCCTGATCGTCACGGTGATCTGGCAGTTCACCGGCATCTGGAACGAATATCTGTTCGGCGTCGTCTTCACCTCCGGGCAGCAACAGCCGATCACGGCAGCGCTCGTCGCGCTGACGGCAAGCGGCACCAATGTGCGCGCCTACGATGTCATGAGCGCCGCCGTGCTGATCGGCGCGCTGCCGCCGCTGCTGATCTATCTCTTCGGCGGCAAGTATTTCGTCCGCGGCCTGACCCAGGGTGCGATCAAGTGAGGCGCGGTCAAGTGAAGGGCATTGCATGTCGACATTGACCATCCGATCGCTGCGCAAGAACTACGGTGCGGTCGAGGTGCTGAAGGGCGTCGATCTCGAGGCGCAGGACGGCGAGTTCATCGCGCTGGTCGGACCGTCCGGCTGCGGCAAGTCCACTCTGCTGGCGATGATCGCCGGGCTCGAATCTGTTACCTCCGGCGAGATCCGCATCGACGGAAGGCTGGTCAATTCGGTGCCGCCGAAGGACCGCGACATCGCCATGGTGTTCCAGTCCTACGCGCTTTACCCGACGATGACGGTGCGCGAGAACATCACCTTCGGCATGGAAAGCCGCCGCGTGCCGAAGCCGCAGCAGGACGAGGCTGTAAAACGGGTTGCCGCTTTCCTTCAGATCGAACCGCTGCTTGGCCGCAAGCCCGGACAGCTCTCGGGCGGCCAGCGCCAGCGCGTCGCCATGGGCCGGGCGCTGGTTCGCGATCCCAAACTGTTCCTGTTCGACGAGCCGCTCTCCAATCTCGATGCCAAGCTGCGCGTCGACATGCGCACCGAAATCAAGAAGCTGCATCACCGCGTCGGCAAGACCACCGTCTACGTCACCCACGACCAGGTCGAGGCGATGACGCTGGCGTCGCGCATCGCCGTGATGCATCAGGGCGAGGTCCAGCAATTCGACGATCCCGCCACGATCTACAACCGTCCGGCCAACATGTTCGTCGCCGGCTTCATGGGGTCGCCGGCGATGAATTTTTTGGCCGCGGAACTGAGCCAGGAAGACGGCCGCCCGACTGTCGTCCTGCAGACCGCCGACGGCGAGACGGCCAGCCTGCCGATCGTCCAGGCGCTCCCATCCGACACGCCGCGACAGCTCGTGCTCGGCATCCGTCCCGAGCATATCTACCGCTTCGATCCCGACCTTGCGCGCCGCAAGCCGGGCATCGCGCAGATCAATGCAGTGGTCGAACTGGTCGAGCCGACAGGCGCGGAGACCATGGCCGTCCTGCGCCTGGGCGGCAAGGAGATCACCGGCCGTTTCGACCCCGACGGCACGCCGCTTATGGGCGAGACGGTGACGCTCGGCATCGACATGGCGCGGGCGTGCCTGTTCGACCCGACGACCCAACGCCTGATCTGACCCGATCTGACCGAAGCTTGATCTGAAAAGAGTTCCGCCTTGTCCTTCGCCACCTATCCGAGCCTGTCCGAGCGTGTCGTGCTGATCACCGGCGGTGCGTCGGGCATCGGCGCCGACACGGTCCGCGCCTTCGCCGCCAATGGCGCACGAGTGGCGTTTCTTGATCTGCAGCAGGAGGCCGGCGAGCAGCTTGCCCGCGACCTCGCCGCCACGGCAGCGCATCCGCCACTGTTCCTGCGCTGCGACGTGACCGATATCCCTGCCCTGCAGGCCGCGATCGGCACGGTGCGCGACCGCCTAGGGCCTGTCGCGGTGCTGGTCAACAACGCCGCCGATGACAATCGCCTCTCCGTCGCCGACGTGACGCAGGAATATTGGGACCACGCCCAGGATGTGAACCTCAGGCACCACTTCTTTGCCGCCCAGGCCGTGCATCCGCACATGCAGGAACTGGGCTTCGGTTCGATCGTCAATTTTTCCTCGATCGCCTGGCGTTTCGGCGCGTCAGAGATGGCGCCCTATGCGGCGGCCAAGGCTGCCGTTATCGGGCTGACCTTCGCGCTGGCGCGGGCGTTTGGCCCCGACAACATCCGCGTCAACGCCATCGAGCCGGGCGCCGTCATCACCGACCGGCAGCGGGAGCTTTGGTACAAGACCCAAGGTTCGGTCGACCAGGTCGTGCAGCGCCAGGTGATCCGCAAGGTTCTGCTCGGCGAGGAGATTGCGCGCACGGTGCTGTTCCTCGCCGCCGACGACAGCCGCATGATCACCAAGCAGTCGATCACCGTGGATGCCGGCCTGCGATGACCACACCTGACTCAAAGGATCGCTTCATGCTCGAGGTCGGCCTGAACCCCTACGGCCTGACCTATCATCTCGGCCTCCAGGGCCGCGGCACGCCACGCGCCAATCCTAGACCTGCGGGGCTCGAAGGTTTCATCGCGCTCGCGACCGATCTCGGCGCGCGCGTGCTGGAGATCTGGGTGCCATGGCTGACCGAGCTTTCCGACGACGCGGTGATCGCGCTGCGCGAACGGCTCGCCGGCCTTCGCATCGCGCCGGTCGTCAGCGGCGGCCTGCTGGTGGGCGAACCGCTCGACGATGCGTTTCGGGCCGCGCGCCTGCTCAACGCCAAAATCATCCGGACCGCGCTGACGCCCATTCTCTGCGGCGACCGCAACGCGGCCGGCGAAAAATGGAGCGAGTACGTCGGCATCATTCGAGAGCGATTGGTGGAATGGGGTCCCCGCGCGAATGCCGAAGGGTATGTCCTTGCGATCGAAAACCACCAGGACTTTACCAGCCGGGAACTCGTCGATTTCTGCGCCCTCGGTGGTGACAGTGTGGGCGTCACCTTCGACACCGGCAACACATTCCCGGTCGGCGAAGCGCCGCTCGATTTTACGAAGGTGATCGCCCCCTATGTCCGCCATGTCCACCTCAAGGATTACCGCGTGCAGTTCACGACCGAAGGTTACCGGCTGATCCGTTGCGCCATCGGCGACGGTGCGGTGCCGTTTGCGGAGCTGTTTGCCATTCTCGGCCAGCACCACGAGCGCCTGACCGCCGTCCTCGAACCGGGCGCCTTGGAGGCGCGGCATGTCCGCTATCTTAGCGACGACTGGTGGCGCGGCTATCCCCCGAAGACGGCGCGCGACTTTGCCGCCTGCCTGGCGGCGGCGCAGCGCAACCGGCTGCCCGACGATGCCGACACAAGCACCCCCTGGGAGCGCGAGGACGACGTCTCACTGGTTTCCTATGAGCTCGACATGATCCGGCGCAGCGCCGCCAACATGCGCAAACTGATGGAGAATATCCGATGACGGCACGTGAACTCGATGGATTGACCGCCTTCGTAACCGGCTCCGGCCGCGGACTCGGCCGCGTGATGGCCGAGCGCCTGGCGGAACTCGGCGCCAATGTCGCGATCCACGACATGGACGAAACGGCGCCGGCCAAATACGGCGAGTTCGCCAATCTCGGCGAAGTGGTCGAGCGCCTGAAGCGGCATGGCACGAAGGTCACGTCGGTGACCGGCAACATTGGCGACCAGAAGGCGGTGGCCGCGATGAAGCGCAAGATCGAGGCCGATCTCGGCGACGTCCATGTGCTGGTCAATTGCGCTGGCGGCGACATCGGCGCCAAGGGCGGCAAGCCAAACCCGAACAACGCCCTCGACATCGAACTGGACGACATCCGCGTGCTCACCGAGAACAATCTGATCGGCACGATGCTGGTCTGCCAGGCCTTCGTGCCGCCGATGAAGCAGCGCGGCGGCGGCTCCGTCATCAACATCGCGTCGGCGGCGGCCCATCTCGGCTGCTCGCCCGAGGTCGTCTATTCCACCTTGAAGGCCGCGGTCGTGCATTACACCCGCTGTCTGGCCAAGGAACTGATCGACGACGGCGTGCGCATCAATGCGGTCAGCCCCGGCGCCACCAAGACGGCACGCTTCCAGGCGACCCGCGTGGTCGATCCGGAGCGCATGGATTCCAGCCGCAAATCGCTGAACCGCTATGCGGAACCGGAAGAGATCGCGGAGGCGGTGGCGTTTCTGGCTGGCCCGCGGGCGCGGTTTATCAACGGGCAGGTGCTGCGGGTGGATGGCGGGTTTACGATCTTTCCGGGGTGATGGGGGAGGCCTCGAATTTCAATTTCGGGGCCGAAAGCGGAAGGTCCGTTTTCGGGATTCCTGGGCGCCTCGAGCTTTTCGCAGCGTCAAAACGGCTGTGGAGGGATTGGCAGGCTATACCGCTGACCAAGCGCACATGTGACGCACCGAGGATAAGTAACCCCGCTTGGTCACGAGGGCGCTGCCGACCGGTTGGTCGAAACTGGCGCTGGTACTCGCTATTCACGAAATTGCCGATCACCCTGACGAGGTCCATTAAGCAATGGTGAACGTCATTTCTGAAGTCGCAAGCAACTCGGCCGCCCTACTTCATTGAGGTCAGCCATGCCTTCGCGGAGCCGATGCAATCTCTGCTGGAGCCTGCATGCTTCTTCAGGCGCAAGCGCTGTGTCTCAGTGCGGCATGAATCCTTTTCTCAGCCAAGCCAATATCTTGCTCCCATTGAGAACCCTGCGGACACGCCCGGCGGCCCAGCCAGCCTGCATGGTGGCGCCGGTGTGGCAACTGCAGACGATCTCATGCAACTGCCAATCGGAGAGTTCGAAGAAGCGTCTGGCTTCCCCGTAGGTATCCGATTGCATGCCCGATGCACGCAGCAGTGGATCGTCAAAGGCGACACTGATCGCCGATCCGACCGCGCGCGCTTCTCCGCGGACAGAGGGATGCAGATGCTCAGTCCCGGTGAGAGCCACAAGGGAGCGCGTCGGATTTCGATAGAGCAGTTCCGCCCACCGCTCTATCCGTTGCGTCCTTGTAGCCAGCAGAGCCGGCGATAGTGGACTGATGTCCGCGACTGACTGGAGTTGATCGAGTGTCTGGTGCTTCATGACTGCCTCCTGTTGGTCGTTCCAATCCCAAGGCCTTTGCTGCAGGATTGGCTCACACGCTAAGCCGCCTCGTAAAGGAGCGGCGGCCGATCAGGTGTTGCCACCAATCGCCCACAGGCACCACGCGGCGGCATCTGCAGCGACTCCAACTGCATTCCTTCGCCAATGTTCCAGCGGGATGAAAAAAACTGTGCGGCCGGCCGACCCGGCGGACCCGGCTGGCGCACGCAGGATCCTGAACTGCTGGACGATGATGACGCAGGCCTGGAAAGGCGGTTAGGTTGGACCTTGCTTTTCAGGCTTGACCATGATGTTTCACTACCCGCTCGGTCATCGGGGGAAGGCCAGGAGCAGAGCCGCTGGCGGCAACGATGAGTTGCGGACGAGGGCGGGCGGTGGAGGACGACGCCCTTGGGCCGCCAGGTCACTGAAGGACCAACCGAAGCGGCGCTTCGGGCGTAAAAGCGATGTCCTTGTAGGTCTGCAATGTCTGCTTATGGAGGAACGGCGGCAAGGCCTCTTTGACCGGCATGGGGCGCATTGCTGACCGGCAGATTTTCGGCCGACAGCAGACCCTCTGCTGCTTGGGTACCCAGCACGCAAGCTGACATGTGAGACCTCGGTGCGAAGGCCGGGACCAGGCCCACTGCGAACGTACGTGTTGGTTCGCATGTTGGCGCTGAAGCGCCTTATCGTTCAGCCTCGCGGCACATAGATCATATGAACCGTATCGTCATCGATCAATGTGCTCGACACCAGTTGCAGCGGAGGCCTTGCCTCGTGGAAGAAAGGCTTGCCCTTGCCGAGCACGAACGGCCTCACGTGCAGGTGATACTCCTCGATCAGCCCCAGCCTGGTCATAAGGCCGGCCAGTTCCGGACCGGAAACGCTCAGGGTACCCTCCGTGCGGGCCGCGATCTCGCGAATCTGCGCTTCAATATCGCCGGAGATGAGGGTGGCGTTTGGGCCTACCCGTGAAAGTGTGCGCGAAACGACCCATTTGGGCAGCTTGCGCCAGAGTGTCGCGAACTGGCGAAGCGGAGCGTCCCATTCCGCGTGATCATCGTCCCAATAGCGCATGACCTCGTACATCCGGCGGCCATACACAGCGCCGGTATGGTTGCGAATCGTCTCGATCCAGTACTCGAAGTGCTTCTGGCTTGGTGCGCCCATGACCAGATTTCCGGCAAGGTCATCGACATAGCCATCGATGGAGACGTTCATTCCCAAGATAAGTTTGGCCATAAGCAGCGCCTTCACATAGTCGGTTCACGGATTAACCGCTTGTAATTTGCAAGCAGTCAGACGCTATAGCAACTGATTGCAAATCGCAAGTAGCATAGAAAGAAGCGTTCGTGCCGCAAACGAGCCCTGCCTTGTCCCATCAACCCTGCACCCGTCCCGGCTATCGCCCTCTACGCCTGCCTTCCCGAATCAAGCTGCACCCCAAGTCGCTCGTTCCGTCTCCACCGCACCACGGCGCGATAGCTGGTATGATCGACCGGCACGTGAAGCACGAAACGGTCGGGGATTGCGATATCGGCCTTCACCCGCAGCTCCGCACCGTGGGCGTGCTGGTTACAAACCAGACAATTGATACTGGCGTCGCCAACGCGGATTGTCGCTTCCTTCAGAACAAGATCACGGATATGCGACCGTCGCTCTATCGGTGGGTCAGCCGGCATTGCCTTATCCCTCTGATTTGACGACCTGAAACTCTTCTGAACCCGGAATGGAAAGCGCGCTACCGGCCCAGCGGTTGCCTCGAAAGACTGACGAGCTCGGCTTCGTCGACCACGCCGGCCATATAGTTCGCGATAATCCGGGATGCGATGGCGTCGCGTGCTTCGGGCGACTGACCGTCGCGCTTAAGCTGCTCGAATACACGGCCCAACAGCTCGAGTTCGGATGGCTGCAAAACGCCGGCCTCGGTGGCTTTGCGTCGAATGGGCATTTGTGATCCTCCACTACGGTCAACAACATACGACCGCGGCAGGGAAACTCAACTCACCTGTCGAGGGCGCCGCGCAGGCGGCGGCGACCACAAATCCCGTTTTCGAAACGCGACGCCCTCAGCCGGCGGCCTCAGCCGCCTTGCGCCGCGCGTCGCTGACCGTCAGCCAGACTGCCGAGACCAGGAAGTAGAAGGCGCCGAACGCGGCATAGGGCGCGACATCGGTGATCCCGACCGTCGCATCGCTGCCCGCCATCTTCACGAAAAAGATGCCGGCGAGCGCCGACTGGGCGCCGCTCAGCACCATTGCCCACTGCGCGCCGGACTTCCAGCGCCGGACCGCGGTTGCCAGCTGAAAGAGGCCCGACAGGACCGCCCAGACGCCGAACACCGCGAGCACCGCATTCATGCTTTTGCCCAGAGCAATGGCGACCGCCGCCGTGGTGATGATGCTGATGACGAAGTTCAGCAGCTGCGTTTTGTTGCGGCTTAGCCCACCGCTGCGCTGGGCGTCGACGAAATTGGCCAGCGCATCCCAGGCGGGATAGGCGACCAGCATGATGGCTGCCAGGGACGGCATTGTGCTGGCGACGGTAAAGGCCAGCAGCACCCAGGCGGCCGCCACGGCAAAGCGTATGAAATAGTAGCTCTTGAGCCATGAGGATTGGTTGGCTTCATTCGTCTTGGCAAGCATTTTCGGATTTCCCTTTTTGTGTTTACCTACTAGAAGGTAGGCATGATGGACGCGTCGAGGGAATTCGGTGAAGGGGCTCGCCGCCCCTGTCGCGCAAATTCCTGTTAGTGAACCTTCCGAGACAGACGCTGCACGGTTGGCGTCAGAATGGTGCCGAACATGGCGGGGTTGCCATAAGCGCGCGCGGACAGCATGGCGCCATGAACGGTCGCCATGAAGGTCTCGGCCTCCAGCTCCGCCGAGCCTGCAAATCCGAGAATCCCCTGCTCGGCGCCGTGCTCCATGACCCTGGTCAACCAGGACGACAGAAATCTGAAGTAAGCCCGCACTTCGACGGCAATTTCAGCCGGGAGCGCAGGGAGTTCGCTGGCAAGCAGCGCGCAGACGCAAAACGGGACGCTCGCATCTTCAATGCATTTTGCCCAGTAGTCGGCATAGGTTTGAAGCAGTGCAAGCGGGTCCGAGAGTTTACTTTCCAGATCTGCCATGCCGGCCTCGGTACGCTCGCGATGGCGCGCCACAAGCGTGCGGACAAGGTCGACCTTGCTGGGGAAATGATGGTGGATGCTCGCCTTGCGGATCCCCACCTCGCCGGCGATATCGGCATAACTGAATCCGTTGTAGCCGCCGGCCACGATGAAGTTTCGCGCGGACGCCAGAATCTGATCGGAGGTCGCCACAAGGTTGCTCATGGCGTTTACCTACCTACTAGTAGGACAGCTGTCAACACCGAATTTCCGAGCGGGAGTTTTTCACTCAAGCGATACTGATCTGGCGTCCATAAATACAAAGCCCGCCAGCAAAGCCGGCGGGCGCAATAGTCATAAGATACGCCACTAGAACCAGCTTCGGTCGCGTTCCTGGCTTTGCCCGAGCAGCATGCCGATCAATAACCCGGCAATGCCGCCAAGCACGAAAGCGCTGCTGATGGTGCCGGGATTTTGCTGGACGGCTTCGGACACCGTCTGCGCCTGCGATCTCAGCTGCTGCGTTGCCCGTGCCGCGCGCTCGGTCGCGCTGCCGTACCAGCCGCCGGCTTCGCCGACGGCATCTTCTGCACGCTCGGCAAGCGTCCGGTTGATCTTGCTGATCTCGCGCCTCAGCGATGCGACCTGCTTCTCCAGGGCCTCCTGGGCCTCTCGGGCGGAAATCTTCGGGGTGTCCTTCGGGGTTTCCTTCGCGGTATCCTTCGGGGTGTCCTTCGGGGTGTCGTTCTCGGCCATGGCTGTTCCTCTCGTTGAGGCAGGGGGAACGGCCAACGGACAAGGATGGTTCCGCCGCCTGCGCTCACAGTCATTCACCCGGCCGGCCGCCAACTTTGGGAACACTCTCCCGATCCAACGGTTGTGGCTGATGGAGGGCACGCATTTGTCGAATCGATCGAGCCATGCTGAAACGCTGCGGACGGTCTCCGACCTGCTCCACCGCGCCCGCCGTGTCATTCGCGACGGCGGCCATGCGGCGGCGATGTTCGAAATAGACACGCTGCTGCAGGTCGCACAAACAGAGGTTGCTCGCCGCCTCGAACGCAACGATCGCTGAACCTCGATAGGCCACCGCGGGCGGTGTTCATTTGCGGGCGGCGAAGGCCTCGTTTCCCTTTGCGATGGACTTGCAAGGCGCCCATCGAGCGGGTCGCCGTCCGCGCCACGCGTCGACATCGCAAAGGCGCAAAAGCCGAGGATGAGGGGCCATCATCGCGGCATCGACCCTCCCGGCTATAACGCTTTGGCGGCGGAACAAAGCTTGGCCGCACTGGTTAGGCTCACAGCACGATGTGTGCCCCAACGAGGATCTCTGTCCATGAAAACACGTGTTCTTCTAGCTTCGCTGGCCACCGCCACAGCCATGGTCTTCGCCCTGCCCGCCTTCGCCGCCGACAGTGCTCAGGACTTTGTCGACAAGGCCGCCATCGGCGGCATGTTCGAGGTGGATTCGAGCAAGATCGCCGAGGGCAAGGCGCAGGATCAAGGCGTCAAGGATTTCGCCAAGAAGATGATCGACGATCACGGCGCCGCCAACGCCAAGCTTGCGACCATCGCCGGCGAACAGAAGCTGAAAGTGCCGACGGAGCTGGACGCCAAGCACAAGGCCGATCTGGAGGCTCTGCAGAATGCCAACGATGCCGTCGACAAGCCCTATGTCCAGATACAGCGCGATGCGCATTCGGAGGCGGTCACGCTGTTCGAGAGCTATGCCAAGGACGGCGACAACGCGCAGTTGAAGACCTTCGCCTCCGAGACCTTGCCGACGCTCAAAATGCATCAGGAAATGGTCGAGAAGATCGCTTCCGCCGACAATGCATCGTCGACCACCAGCTCCACCACCCCGGCCGTGAGCACGACCGACACCACCAATCCGGCCGCCCCGATCCCGGGTGCCAACAGCTTCACCGAGGATCAGGCGAAGAGCCGCATTCAGGATGCCGGCTTCTCCGGCGTGTCCAAGCTGACCAAAGACGACCAGGGCATCTGGCGCGGTCAGGCCACCAAGGATGGCAAGACCACGACCGTGGCGCTCGATTATCAGGGCAACGTCGTTGCCGGCGCCAACTGAACCTCTGAACCAGATCGAGGAGATCAAGACCATGAAAACCGTAACCGGACTTTTCGACAACTACGATGATGCCTCCGATGCCGTCGGCGAACTGGAGGCAATCGGAGTGCCGCAGGCCGACATCAGCATCGTCGCCAACAATTCGGATGACTGGTACGACGACGGCGACACTTCCAACGCCGCCGAGGATGCAGCCGGCGGCGCCGGTCTTGGAGCCGTCATTGGCGGCGCCGGCGGGCTTCTGACAGGGCTCGGCATCATGGCCATTCCTGGCGTCGGTCCGGTCGTGGCCGCAGGATGGCTGGCCGCCACCGCGGTCGGCGCCGTTGGCGGCGCGGTCGTCGGTGGCGCTGCCGGTGGCATCGTCGGGGCGCTGACCGAGTCCGGCGTCCCCGAAAGGGATGCGCATGTCTATGCGGAGGGCGTTCGCCGCGGTGGCACGATGGTGACCGCCAGGGTCAGCGACGAACTCGCCGATGAGGCCGAGCGTATTCTTGGCGAGTCCAACTCGGTCGATCTGCAAGACCGCCGACGCGCCTACGAAGCCGGTGGCTGGACCGGCTTCGATGCCAATGCCGACCCCTACACCGACATCGAGGCCGAGCGCGACAGAACGCGCAACGCCAGCCCACTTTGATCATCGAGCCCCGGCCCCCGGGGCGGCGGGGGGCGCGGGGGGGGGGGGGGGGGGCGGCGGGGGCACAGAATATGGCGCCAAAGGGGGGGGGGGTTAGGGTG
>NZ_JAMYQD010000035.1:0-44102 GCF_040320665.1 Mesorhizobium sp. M0626
AGTCGTCGTCACCGACACTGACGGCGACAGCGCACCGGCCGGCAACCTGGTCATCAACATCATCGACGACGTGCCGACGGCGCATGCCGATACCGACAGTGTAGCCTCCAACCAGTTCACGGCCGAGGCCGGCAACGTGCTGACGGCGGTGGGCACCACCTCGCCGGTGACCGGCATCGATGTCCTGGGTGCAGACGGCGCAGCGGTGGTTGGCGTCCAGGCCGGCGACACCAATGCCGACTTCACCGGCTCGCTCGGCGTGCAGATCCAGGGCACCTACGGCAAGCTGACGCTTAACGCCGACGGCTCCTACTCCTATGTACGCGATGCCGGCTCGCAGGGCGGCCACGACGACGTCTTCACCTACACCATCAAGGATGGCGACGGCGACACCTCGCACACCACGCTGACCATCTCGATCGGCGACTCGACGCCGACCGACAGCATTCCGGCGCCGGGCCTTGCCTCGACCACCGTCTATGAGGCCGGCCTTCCGGCACGCGGCGGCGAGTCCGCGGGCTCGAACGCTGCCGCCAACTCGGAGACCACCTCGGGCACCATCGGCTTCACTTCGCCGGACGGCGTGTCGGTAGTCTCGCTCGGCGGCCATGTGCTGACCGGCGCCGCGCAGACCTTCACCGACGCCACCGGCTCGCTGACGGCAAGCTATGTCTACAATCCGGCCACCGGCGCCGGCACGATCAGCTATTCCTACACGCTCGTCGACAACACCACCGGCGACAACACCACCGCCAGCTTCGCAGTCGTCGTCACCGACACTGACGGCGACAGCGCACCGGCCGGCAACCTGGTCATCAACATCATCGACGACGTGCCGACGGCGCATGCCGATACCGGCAATGTCAACGAGGGCGCTTTGCTCACCGTATTGGCGGCGGCAGGCGTGCTCGTCAATGACGTCGCCGGCGCCGACGGGGCCACGATCGATGGCGTACGGGCGGCGGGCGGCAACACCACGACAGCAGTATCAGGTGGCGTCAACACCGACATTGTGGGCCTGCACGGCACGCTTCACCTCAACGTCGACGGCTCCTACACCTACCAGTCGACGGCTCACAGCATTAACGCGAACACCACGGACGTGTTCGTCTACACAATCAAGGACGGCGACGGCGACTTCTCGACGACGACATTGACCATCAACCTGACGGACGTCAACGATGCACCGGTTGTTGCCAGCACCCAGAACTGGATGTCGAGCGACCCGGGGCAGCAGACCCTTGGCACGCCGACTTATCCCAATGGATATCCGCTGCTGGTCTCGATCCCGACGGATGCGGATGGCGACAACCTGATCGTCACCGCAACAGGGACGATCCCGACTGGGGTGTTCTACTACAACGGCGTGACCTATGTCGCCCTGACAACCGGCACCGTGCTCTACAATCCGTCCGGTGGCATCAACCTGCTGGGTAACCTGGTCTACACACCAACCGCCACGGTAACCGATACTGTCAACACCAACCTTACGCTGAATGTCTTCGATGGCACCGCCACGACTGTCCAGACTGTCGGCATCCACGAAGTGCCCCCGACCAGTCTGCCCAGCGACACTGCTCAGGTGGGCAATGGCAGCAGCCCTCTTACCTCGGGAAATGATCAGGTCACGACCCTGGCCCTGTCACAAGCCACGGTAAATGCTATAATCGCCGATCCTCATAGCGCGACTCTAGTAGTCTATACCGACTTTCAAGAGTCGCCCTTCGTAACGCCGATACCTGTAGCGGAGCGAAATCCCGGCGTGTTCGGAGACAGCAGTGCGGGATCGCATCGCGAACAGGAAGTCCAGGTCGAGATAGTCATAGGCACCAACCATTTCGCAGTTGTCGAAGACGATCTGACCGCCGGAACATTCGAACAGAGCTGGTTCTACGATCCGGCCACCGGCCTGATGAAGGCAACTGTCGACTACGACCATATCTTCCTTCTGGACGGCAGCGGCAACGCCACCTCCACGACGCTTGCCAGCTATTTGATCGCACACCCACCTACAGCCGGCGACTCATGGACGCTGTCTTACTTCGACAATAGTGGTGGCAATTACCAGGCGCGCTCGGTCAGCTTCTCCTTCTTCTCGCATGATCCGGGCGATCCCGGCATCACGGTGAATGGCGACGCCACATTGGCCGACCAGATCTATGGTACGTCCGGTGTCGATCATCTGTCCGGTGGCGGTGGAAACGACATCATTATCGGACGGGGCGGCAACGATTTCCTGACGGGCGGCGCCGGCGCCGACACCTTCCTGATCGGGACTGGGGATTCGACACCCGTTATAGGCGGAACCGGCAATGCCGGGACGATCACCGGCTATGACATCATCACTGACTTCGTCGCCGGGACCGACAAGTTGGCCCTGCCAGGGACTCTGGTGGCCGCCACCGCCGGCCTTGTCGACGGAGCAGGAGACTCCGTATTGACGATCGGCGGAGATACAGTGGAATCTCATTCGGTCACCAACGGCATCGCCAGTTTCTTCGGAACAGATGCCGGCGGCTCGCCGTTGGCTATCACCTCAACCGCAGCTCTCGCGGCGGCTGTCCAATATCTCATGGGCACAGACATCGGAAACGCCGGGGCGACGCTCGCATTCACGGCAACCATCTCGGGCGTAAATCATACGTTCGTCTATACCCAGACAACCACCAATGCCGGCGTAGGAGCACTGGTCGATCTCCAGAACGTCACGGTAGCGAACCTGAACACCCTGATCGGCGGATCGGTCGATCCGATTATCCTGGATCTGAACCATGATGGCTTCGCCTTCTCCGACGTCAGCCATGGCGTCCAGTTTGACATCAATGGTGACGGAACCAAAGACCAAATTGCCTGGAACACCTCGAACGACGGCATGCTGGCGATCGACCTCAACCATAACGGCAAGATCGATGATGGCACCGAGCTGTTTACGCCGAGTTTCGGCGGCGGCCATTTCGCCAGCGGCGCGGCGGCACTTGCATCGCTCGACAGCAATCATGACGGCGTCATCGATCAATACGACGATGCCTTCAGCAGCCTGCTGATCTGGAAGGACGCCAACGCCAACGGCATCAGTGACTCTGGGGAATTGTCACACCTTGCTGATAACGGTATTATTTCGATCAGCACGACAACGACCTCCGCTGTCGGCGAAATCGATGGGCAGGCCGTGGCAAGCAACGGCACCTTCCAGATGGCCGACGGCACGACCGGCAACTATATCGAGGTCGAACTCAACACCTCACTTGTTGCGCCCGTGGAAACGTCCGTTGCCTCCGATGGCACAAGGACCTTCACCATCGGCTCGCTCGAGGTAGCCGACCTGATCGCAGACTTCCACGATGGCGACCAGCTTGATCTTTCCTCGTTGCTCAAAGGCTTGGCTGGCGTCACCGATCTCGTAGGCGGCGGCTTCGTGGAGATCGCGCAGTCCTCGGCCAATGCCGAGGTCAAGGTCGATACCGACGGCGGCGGCGACAACTATCATACGGTCGCCGTGCTGGAGAACTACACATTCCACAGCGCCGCCGATGCGGTCAAAATACTCTACGATGACAGCCACGGCACCAAGACGGACGTGGTCTAAGGGGCGAAAGGGACGGGGTGAGGAGCATGAACAGAGTTTTGCGAGTGGCTTTCGGAGCCGGGCTGCTGTCGATATGCGCGACAGGACTTCAGGCCGCCGACATTATCGAAGGGCCGGTGGCCGACTATTGCCGGACCGTCGGCACGTCGAATTTGGTGTTGAACGACAACATCGTCGATCTCAAGACCGAGGTGGTGAAGCTGATGGACGAGTCGGTGGCCGTCGCCAACAGCTCGGAATGGATCAATTCGTCCCGCCCCGCCTTCATCTGGGCGTCGGAAGCCAAGGTCGCCTGCGGCATGGCCTATGGTTATCTCAAGACGAACTACAAGGACGAAGACACCCTCAACAAGTGCGAGTGCTTCCACGACCGCATGGTCGAGTACATGAACTGACCGGAAGGGATCAAGTCGCGCCGACAGGCTGACGATGACAGCCGACGGGAGATTGTCGAGAGCGATTGCTGGAGCGATCGTACTGGCCATTTCTGCCCCTGAAGCCCGTGTCAATTGGCTGGAACGACCTGCCCTTGAGCCACACGCTTTATCCGGGTCAACGCGGCCGGTTCGCTGTCATGCAGTTCGGGAACTTTTCGCACGGGCAATTGTTCGAAAACGGATGACTACTAGCTGATCTTGGCCCACCGCAACCGGTGGATTCCAACGCCGTCGGCTTAGTCCGGACGCCTGACCCAACCCATTCGTGCCCCGACTGCGGGTAAGCCGTCGAGCGGATTGAGCGCGCCTGGTGCGCGGAAGCCGCAATATGGCCGACGAACTGCAGCACGCATCATCAACGGCCCCGGCGTGATCTCCGTGAAGTCGTTGACCATCTCGCCGGGCGAGAGCCAGCCAAAGGCGGGCACGGCCGCTTGCCGTGGGTGTCTTTTCGTCGGCGCCGAGCCTCAGTCGGTGACGACGATCCGCGTGTTGCCGAAGCCAACTTCCCGCACCATTGAATAGAAGGTCGCGGCATTGGCGGTGTGCAAGCGGACACAGCCATGCGACGCCGGGCGTCCAAGGTATCTCACCGCGCCGGTGCCATGAATGGCATAGCCGCCACGGAAGAATACCGAATAAGGCATAGGCGACATGTCGTATTTGCGCGAATACCACATCCGCGCTGTCCGTTGCGGCCGATAGGCGCCGCGCGGGGTGATGTAACCCTTGCGGGCGGTGGATACGCTCCATCGGTAAAGCACTTGACCATAGCGGCTGACAGTCATGGTCTGCGAAGATACATCAATGGTGGCGACCAGGCCCGCGGCCTTGCCTTCGACAGACGTGCCGAACAGCATCGCAGCAAGTGCTACCGCCATGAGAACAACTCTGTTCATGAGATCACCCTTTTATGCCCTTTGCCTGACTGCCATCGCGCGGTTTCTTCATCTTTAGCGGCAGGTGAGTGGCGTAACACACAGTCTTTGACGAAATCGCCAATCTAAAGCAGCGGATTTGAACGATTTCCCGTCATAGCTGCCGCGACGACACGCACAATCGATGTAGGCGGCAGGCTTGCACAACCACCCCGTCCACTGCTCAAATCGTCGGATGAACGAACAACACCTGAAGCTGGTTACCTCGCGCGTGATATTCTCATCGAGGCTGATTTCGTGCGGATCGTTCACGGTGTCGATGACACAGCGGATCGGTTCGGTCATCTTGATCTGCTTGCGTTTTTACGCGAAGCAACTGCTCGACCCTGCGGCCTTCGCCAGATGCTGACTAAATGGAAGCCGGTTTCCGCACTTTCGCCGTCAAGCTCCGGCTTCACCACAAGGTTTTGCAGGGGTTGACGGGCGTTCCACATGGCCCGAAATATGAACGGCAATCGCGCGGCCTCATGGTGGAATGGCCCATACGAGCGGTTTGATGACCGGGCTTGGCGGTGTCGATCGAGGCGTTCAACCGGATCGGTCGCAAAACCGCGGAGAGATTGTCGCTACCGGCGATGTGCGCGAGAGTCCGAACCGATGTTCGGATTTGGCATCACCCACCTGGTGGTCATCTTTGTGGTGGCGCTGGTTGTTTTCGGGCCAGAGGAGCTTCCAAAAGTCATGCGATCGCCAGGGGCGATGATGAAGACATTCAATCGGATCGCTGGTGATTTCGGAAGTTTACAGTGACGATGCGGATGCCCTCAGCCTGGTCCGAGCGCTCCATCCTGCAATCATCTTCGCGCCTACGCCGCGGTGGTATAATTCCTTGTCGCCGTAGGCGATGTACCCGACCAAGTCCTTTCGGCCGCCCAGCAATACCTAATTTTGCTCCACAACCCATTTGATGTAGGGGCTTGGGCCTGATGATTATCTGGTCCTGCTGTTTTGCCGGTCGCGGTAATTATCGAATGACCAGAGAAAATATTGGTCAACCGCTATGGCGACGAACAGGAAAATAGCCAGCGCGGCAATGCCTGAGAGCCAGTATCCGGCACCCAATCTGTAGGCAGATAGGCCGGTCGCCGCTGCAGCCAGCCCCGCGAAATAGGCATCATACTGGTAGAGCAATTTCAGCGTAAAATTTCTCATCGATCGTTTCTACACCAATCCCTTGTTCCCAGGAAGGTTCAGGCGTGACGACATCGCATCGCGCCGATGGCCCAGATCGCTAGACCTTCCGGCTCGACACCGACTTGGTTCTGGTCGCGTGCTTAGCAATGAAAGTCTCGATCGGACCGGTGAGAATAGCTGCCTCGCTCTTGATCTTATCTTCTTCCCATAGCCACCACTTTATTTCCAGCAACTGTGCAATGACATCAGTAGGGAACCGACTGCGGATGACTCGTGCACGATTGCCGGCGACTATTGAATACGGCTCGACAGACTTGGTGACCACGGAGCCGGCACCCACAACGGCGCCATCGCCAACGGTCACGCCTGGCAATATGATGGCGCCGTGGCCAATCCAAACATCGTTGCCAATCGTAATGCCTCCAGGCTTTCCGGCGTTGGGTATCGGCTCAGGCTGCTTCAGGAGGCGGCTATAAATCGGGAATGAAGTGGCACTCTTTGTCTGGTGTTGACCAGTACACATGAAGAGGACTTGGCCAGCAACTGAGCAGAAGCTCCCCACGTCTAGGGGAGATTCATTAGTTGGGAAAAGCACCTTCCGCCAAGTGACGCCATAGGTGTGGCGGCCGACAGAAACATGCTCGGGCAATTTCGCACGTGCGTCCCGAATCCACTTCGAAATAGCCGACATTCTTCGATCCGCCTCTGCCGAATGGCATAGCCGGAAAACACGCATCAACACAACCCAAGAGGATTTGTAATGGCAGTTTCCCGTGAGAAGGAATCGCTTGCCAAGGTGCTCGCGCACGAAGGCGACTATTCAAAACAATAAGAATGATCCTGGTGGCCCAACATTGAAGGGCGTCACCCAGCGCGTCTATGACGCTTGCTGGGTCGGCAAGGGCCATACAAAGCGCTCGGTCAAAAGCGTCACGACCGACGAGCTGAACGAGATTTACGACCGGCTCGTTGCCGCGAACGGCTTCTTCTTCCCGGCGGAATTTTTGTGGTCGCCGTTCGCGGTAGCGGGTGGTCGAACTTCAATGCCCGCATCAAATTACTTGGTCGTGCCCAGCGTTCGGCTCCCGCGTTACGCCGCGAAAACCATCAGGTCCTCGACGGGGAATTCAACGTAGTACTGGCCGGACGGAAGGGCATCGCGGGAATAAGTCCGGACCGTCAGGTCATTGCCTTCGAAAATCACCTCGTGCCGGTCGCCGAGGAAAAGGCTCTCGACGCAGGTCATGGCAATACGCCCCGGGCCGTCCTTCCCGGACCACGTCACCCGCTCAAGCCGGACGAGTGCGGTGACTTTGGTGCCGACGGTCAGCTCCTCCTGAGCACTGCCCACGAGATGGATGCCGTTCGCGACAATTTCCGCACGGTTGCCCTTGATGGCGGCGACCACGCCGTCAAGGCGATTGCTGGCGCCCATAAACTCTGCTGCAAACAGACTCTTCGGCCTGTTGTAGATTTGTTTGGGCGTTCCGTCCTGTTCGATCTGGCCGCCATTGAGCAGCAGGATGCGGTCGGCGAGCGCCATCGCTTCGACCTGGTCATGGGTGACGCACAGTGCCGATAGGCCGAGATTGGTGATGAGGCGACGCAACCAGATCCGCGCTTCCTCGCGCAGCTTGGCGTCCAAATTGGACAGCGGCTCGTCGAGCAAGATCACGTTCGGCTCGTAGACCAGCGCGCGGGCCAACGCGACGCGCTGTTGCTGCCCGCCGGAGAGCTGGTGCGGATAGCGCTCACCTAGTTTGCCGAGGCCTATGCTGTCCAAAGCCTTCTGGACGCGGCTGGCAAGATCCGCCCGAGACACTTTGCGCAGCTTCAGCGGATAACCCACATTCTCCGACACCGTCCGGTGCGGCCACAGCGCATAGGACTGGAATACCAGCCCGAGACCGCGCGTTTCCGGCGCCAGATTGATGTTCTGCTCCGCGTCGAAAAGCGGCCTGTCACCGAGCAGTATCTTGCCGCGGTTGGGTGTTTCCAGACCGGCGACCGCTCGCAAGAGCGTCGTCTTGCCGGACCCGGAGGCGCCGAGCAAGGCGACAATCTGGCCTGGTTCGACCGAGAAGGACACACCTTTCAGGATCTCGAGGGTGCCGTAACTGAGGCGCAGGCCGTCTATGATGATGTCAGTCATTGAGGCGGACTCCAAAGCGCATCGCTACGGCGAGACCGGTCACGATGATGACGGTGTTGATGACGGCGAGAGCGGAGACCAGATCGATCGCGCCGGTGCCCCACAGGGAAACCATGAGCGAGCCGATCACTTCGGTTCCCGGCCCGAGCAGATAAACGCCGGTCGAATATTCACGCGCGAAGATCAGGAAGATCAGCAGCCAGGCCGAGAACATCCCGCCACGGATGAGCGGCAGCGTGATGTCCCTGGCGACCCGGCCTTCGCTGGCGCCAACTGACCGGCCGGCTTCCTCGAGTTCCTTGCCGATCTGCAGGAGCGTTCCGGAAATCAGTCGCATGCCATAGGCGAACCAGACAATGGTATAGGCAAGCCACACCGAGATCATCGTGGCACGCAGGGGCGCGATCGGCTTGAAGAACAGAAAGATCCACAGCATGGCGAGGCCAGCCACAATACCCGGCATCGCCCGCGGTATCATGGCCACGTAGTCGACGACTTTGGTCAGGGGTGCGTTCGAGCGGTGACCGGCGAGTGCCACGGCGGTATAGGCCGCGATCGAAGCCGCACCGCCGATGACCGCAACACCGACCGTGTTGACAATGGCGCTGACGACATTCGGATAGTCAGCGAGATCGCGATAGTGATCTAACGTCAGCACCTCGAAGATGTTCACCCCGACGCCCCAGCTTGTCACCAGCGAGCGAATTGCGACGCCGCCCACCGGTATGATCACCGTGGCCGCGAACCATGCCACTACGAGCGCGAAGGCCGGCCAGCGAAGCGCGCCCAGCCGAATGGGGTTGTGCCGGCTGCCCTTGCCCTTGACAGACACATAGCGGCTGGCATTGCGCAGCATGTAGCGCTGCAGCACCACCAGCGGAAGCGCGATCATGATGATCGCCACCACCACTACGGCCATCAACTGGTAGGAAGGAACCCCGAGCTTGTTGGTGAGCTTGTAGAGATAGGTGGCGAGAACCAACACCCCTTCCGGATCGCCAAGCACCAGTGGCAGGCCGAAAAGTTCGAAACCAAGGAAGAACACTAGAACCGCCGCATAAAGCACCACCGGCATCACCATGGGCAGCGACACGCTGGCGGCGACGCGCCAGGGGCCGGCGCCGACGATGCGTGCCGCCTCTTCCAGGTCGGCGCCGACATTGCGCAGCGCCGCCGACGCATAGAGATAGACATGCGGGACATGGGTGAGCCCGGCGATAATCGCGATCGATGTCACCGAATAGACATTCCAAGGCACGTAGCCAATCACCGACTTGACCGCCAGCGAGACGAAGCCGACTGGTCCCAACGTCATCACATAGCCGAAGGCCAGCACTACCGCCGACATGAACACCGGGATGAGGATGATCGGCTCCAGCCAGCGCTTGCCCGGCACGTCGGTACGCACGATGATGAACGCCAGCAGGATTCCCACCGGAACGGCGATCAATGTCATCCCCACCGCGAGCTTGAGCGAAGTCGTCAGCGCCAGCCAGAAATCCGCATCTGCAAGGATGAAGCTATAAGCCTTCAGCGACAGATGCGCGGTCTTCTGGAAGAACGGGCCGGACAGAAAACTCTGGTAGATGATCAGCGTTACCGGCGCCAACACCACCAGGATGGCGAGGAGATTGGTGCTGACACGAAAGACGCGGAAGGGCATGATCGCCTCGAACAAAGCCGGGGGCCGTCCGCTAGCAAGAGCGCAAGCGCGCCGTTCCGATGGTTCTTAACAGCAAGAAAGGCGGAAGAGCCGATTGTGGCGGCACTCCCGATCAGGCGATTACTCGCCCTTCATGGCTTTCTGCCACTCGTTGAGGAACGCCAGCCGTGTCGTCTCGTCCAGGCCTTCGAGCAGTTTGTCGTCGAGCGCGATCGGATGAACATTTTCGCCGGCAGCGGCCTTTATGGACGCCAGCGTGGTTGCCCCCTCAACGTCATCACGAACGGCATAGAGCTTGATGTCGTTGGCGATCAGCTTCTGCGCGCGCGCCGACAGCAGATAGTCGACGAACAACTTCGCCGCATTGGGATCCTTGGCTTCCGCTGGAATGACCGTGGCGCGGGTGGTCACTAAAACATAATCCTTGGGGATTATCACACCAAGGTTCTCGTCCTTGGCCTGTTTGGCGAGGCCATACGAGCCGAAGATGCCGTAGGCGATGGAATGTTCGCCAGACGTGACCTTCTCAATCATCGAGCCGGCGGAGCTGTAGAGCTTGATATGGGCCTTGCCAAAAGCCTTGTTGAGCGCCCAGGAATCGGTCCAGGTCTTGGCGTCCTGGTTGTAGAAATAGAAGCCGACCCCGGACTTTTCCGGATCGTAGGACGCGATCTTGCCGTCGTAATCGGCGGTCTTGCCGGTCATCAGCTTGAGCAGATCGGCGTGGCTTGCGGGAACATCGCCTTCAGGCACGAGACGCTTGTTGTAGACGAAAGTCACCGGGTCGGCTGTGGCACCATAGATCATGCCCTTGTACGACGCCCAGGCCGGAACGTGAGCCGCCTCGACGGATTTGTACTCCTGCGCATAACCGTCTGCGGCAAGTTTGATCTGCAGATCCGGAGCCGAAGACCAGGCGACATCCGCCGTGCCTTGGCCCGAAGCGGTTTCGGCAATGACGCGATTGTAGAGTTCGGTCGAATTGAGGTCGGAATATTCTACGGCAATCCCGGGGAACGCTGCTTCGAAATCCTTGAGCAAGGGCTGGACCAGCGCCGCATCGGTCGTCGAATAGATGCTGAGGTGTCCTTCCGCGGTGGCGGCGGCCACCAGATCCTTGTAGTTGTCCGGATACCCGGCGGGAATTTCGGCAGCGGGGGCAAGCGTCGCGAAAGCGGCTGACAGCGAAAGCACGGCCGTCATCGTCGCAAGACGATTTTTCATTGAGGTCTCCTCCAAGTTCGCCTAAATCGTACCTCCTCCAGGCACAAAAGGCGAGTATCATCCTGACCTGTCACCAACCTGTCACGGCAATGTAGAGGTTTGCTCAGCCGACTTGGGCCCGATGGGTCGTGCTCAGTTTCTCGACGACAGCCGGATCGGCCACATCGACATATCGCTGAGATTGTTGAAATTTTGGAGCGGCATCCTGCGGGGTCACGGTCGCTGGCCCTGGGCACCGATCATCGACTTGCTCCAATCTTCGATGAAGCGGCGGCGCAGCGCCTCGTCCTGTACGGCAAGTAACGCAGGGCCGATGCGAATGGCGCGCGCGATACCAGACTCGCCAAGTGTTTCCGGGCCGTCCGCTCCGTCAGGCAATTGCCCATTCTCGGCGAAGAAAAAGGAACTTTCCCTCGCGACTTTCTGTCCCCGGGCTGACAGAAGGTAGTCGAGAAATCGTTTGGCAAGGGCCATACTCGGTGCCGTCTTCGGAATGAGCGCGCCACGACTGAGTATCAGCGCATAGTCCCGCGGGACAACGACCCTTAAGTCGGAATTGTCCCTGGCCGCCGCATAGGCGTATGACCCGATCATATTGTAGCCAATATACAGGGTCCCGTTTGCAAC
Source organism: Mesorhizobium sp. M0626 (assembly GCF_040320665.1). NCBI lineage: Bacteria > Pseudomonadati > Pseudomonadota > Alphaproteobacteria > Hyphomicrobiales > Phyllobacteriaceae > Mesorhizobium > Mesorhizobium sp. M0626. The sequence goes on from NZ_JAMYQD010000035.1 coordinate 11,762, forward strand.
GTCCTGAAGGGTCTCCGCGGTGCAACAACGAACCACGGTTTCCGCTCGGCTCATGCTTTCCAGAAGCCGACCGTAGACCGCGGTCGTCTGCCGCGCATCACTGAACGCCAATAGGTAGCCGATGCCCGAAAGCCGGATGTCGAACGTTCCGACCCGCCCACGATAAAAATCGATCCGCCGCCTAAGAAGATCGGCGAGTTCGATGTGGGTGCGCGGTACGTCGCCGGACGGCACGAGGCGGGCGTTGTAGACGAAGACGGCCGGTTCGTAGGTAAAGCCGAATACTTCGTCGCGCCAGTTTGCCCAGTCGGCGACATGCGCGGTTTCCGCCGACACGTGCGGCGCCGCGCAGCCGTCATTGGCGAGCTTCACGAGTTGGTCGACCGACGGCGACAACAAGATGTCGCCCAGCACCGCGCCCGTCCGACAGGCTTCGCTGGCACTATTTTGCAAGTCGTTGGTGACATATTCAACATAGTCGACTGCAACGTTGGGGAAAACGGACTGAAAGTCCCGGATCAGGGGTTCCATCGCCACCAGATCGGTCGCGGCGTGGATCGACAGTCGATCCTTCTCCGGCTGTGGCGAAGGGAAAAATGCGCTGCTTCCTTCAGCAGCTCTTGCCGCCTGATCGACGCACAAAAGGATTGCAGCCAGTAAAGTGAATGCCCGCAATGCTCTCGCTATCATCCTGCCTTCTCTCTGGCGATGGGCAACGTCAAGGTGACGGTGAACCCTTGCGTGCGCTTCCCGCCATCCTCGCTTTTCTCGCGAAAGGTCAGCGCGCCACCGTGAGCCGCCGCCACCTCCGACGCGATGGCGAAACCCAGACCTGCGCTGCCGTCGTGAGATTTGGACGTTTCGAAGCGCTGCGTGACTCGCTCCCACTCGCTCGGCGGAATGCCCTGTCCGTCATCCTCGACCTCGACATGGGCAAGCGTACCGTCGCTGCGTACCCTGACCTCAAGGCGCGACATCACTCCGTGGCGCAGGGCATTGTCGATGATATTGACGATCGCTTCACGCAGGCTGACGGCGTCCGCAAGCACGACAGGTTCATCGTCAGGCGCCTCGAAGGAGACGATGATGTCCGGATCGATAGTTATCGGAACCGCCGCACGGAAAGCGCGCCGTGCGACGTCTGCCAGGTGGTGCGGCTGAAGCTGCACGGAATCGGCACGATGGATGACCATGGCGTGGCTGAGCAACTGGTTGGTCAGGCGCGCAAGTTCGCCGGCGCGCTGCTGTACGCGATCGAGATGCTGGCGGCTCGACTTGTCCAGCTTGGCTTGACTCAACAGATCGAGCTGCGCGGTAAGTGCCGTCAGCGGCGTTCTGATCTGGTGCGCCGCGTCGGCGATGAAGCGCTGCAGGAGTTTCACGCGCTCGTCGAGCCGACTCATGAAATAATTGATGGAAGTAACGAAAGGCCGCAATTCTCGCGGGACGACGACTGTCACGGGCATAAGGTCTTGTGGATCACGACGGCGAAGCGTCGCTCCCAGATGCTTGACCGGTTGCAGAGAATAGCGAATGGCCACCATCGCCCCAGCCAATGCCAATATGCTCATGATTACCAGGAGGACGGTCGCTCTGAGCGTCAACTCCCCCGCGAGCGCACTGCGCGCTTCCGTGGTCTGCCCAACGATGACATGCGCCCAACCGGATACGGCGGGATCGGATAGAGCGCGAGCCACCACCGCTATGCGGACCGGTTCGCCGCGATAACGCGCCGATTCCAATACCGGGACATCGTGTATTGCTGCCAGATCAACTTCTGTTTGCAGATCGGCATAACCTGTTAGCGTCGCGCCGGAAGGATCGATCACGCGATAGAAGATGCGGTCGCGGCTGGCGAGGCCCAGGAGCTCAAAAGCCGATACCGGCAAGTTGACGATGAGTGAACCGGATTCAACCGTAAGGCTGTCCGCCATCTGGATCGCCGCACCTAGCAGAAGCCGGTCATAGGCGTCATCGGCGGCGGTTCGCGCGTAGTACCACGCCGCACTCACCAGAAGAGCCGCGCCCAGGCCCAGCACCAGCGAGATGCGGACCGCCAGGCGCGTGAAAAGGGAAGGCTCAGCCGGTATCATCGGAAGCCAGCTGATATCCCATGCCCCGCACGGTGACGATCTGCGCCTTGGCGCCTTCCAGCTTCTTGCGCAGCCGGCCGACATAAAGTTCGATCGCGTTCTGATTGACCGGCTCGTCAAACCCAAAAAGCTGATCGATAAGTTCATCCTTGCTGAAGACGCGACCTGGCCGCGACGCCAGTATCTCAAGCAACGTCATTTCGCGTCGTTTCAATTGCACCTCGCGCCTGCCTACCCGGACCGAGCGGCTGGCGCGGTCGAGCACGACATCGCCGCACTGAACGATGTTGGTCGCCTCGCCGCTTTTCCGCCGCAGCAGAACACGGGCGCGCGCTTCCAATTCGCGGAAATCGAACGGTTTGACCAGATAGTCGTCGGCGCCGATATCGAGCGCGCCAACGCGGTCCTCTATCTCCGAACGGGCCGTCAACATCAGAACTGGGGTCGTCTTTCTTGCCTGCCGGAGCCTTCGAACGATTTCGAACCCGTCGAGGCCGGGCAACATGACATCGAGTATGACGAGATCGTAGCTGGTGAAACCGAGGATTTCTGCGGCAGCACGACCGTCCGTCTCCCAATCGACCGCATGGCCGATCGTTTCGAAGCGGCGGCTGATTGCCTCGCCAACGTCGTGCGTGTCTTCGACGAGGAGAATTCGCATGACGGAGCATTTGCACGGAAGCAGTAGCCTATCAAGCGTCGCGCTCGACAGCACCTGCGGATATCAGCTGTTCAGCTTCCAATCATCCGAACGACTGGCTGCGCCATGCCGTCTGCCTTCATTTTGATCTGCGCATACACTGTCGGCCGACGAGGGCGCATCAGGCGAGACAGGATGCCCGGATTGTCGTGACGACAAAATGCAAGCTACGATGTCGACTGTCGTTCTCGCAAAGACACGGTGAACTTTTCGCCTGCATCTTGTTGTCGTTGGCGTCGTCATTTTCATCTTTTGCCTGGTTGCTTGGCAGCGCCCTCCGTTTATCCTCGCAAACGCGGCAGTCTTGGTGGCGATTGTGCCGTTGGTCATGTGTGACGCGGCGGTTTGTTGACTGCGTTGCGCCCTTCCGGATAGCCTTTGGAACAGCTTGGCCTAGCAAATGGCTGGGTCTCGCCTGAATTGAAGAAAAACTCGCCAATTTGTCCAAGGTGTTAGTGCAGCATTGCCTTACCTTATCGCCGCTTGGAGTGTGATCGGCAATCGTGGTACCGCAACGCCGGGAGGCGACGATGCGTGTCATTTTCCGATGTGATCCGATGTTGATCGAGCATTTGCCACGCCCGATCCTCGCGCGCGGTGCTCTACCGGATTGGCTGCGCGCAATGCCCGCCACTGCCTATTCGGCGATCCACGGCCGCGACATTCGCACGCTCAAGCAGTGCCCGCCCGTTATCGATGCGATGACCTATGGCTTCATGATCCTCCTGCCGTGCGACGTCGTCGTCGACAAAGGGACCTTTTCCTGGGACTGGCAGATTCCAGACCCGGTCACTGAGAACCACCCCCGAGCGCCTTTGAGCTTCCACACGCCGGGGCAGCTCGCCGGCAGCCCGTTTGCCACTCCCGGTCAAGCCGCTATCAAATTCAACAGCTTCTGGACCATACAGATCGAGACGGCTGGTCGCTCTTCGCGACGCATCCGGTCAATCGCGAGGATCTTCCCTTCAGGCTGGTGACTGGCCTGGTGGATTCCGACCGGTTCAGCGATGGGGGCATCAATTTCCCGGCGATCTGGACGGAGCCCGGATTCTCTGGCGTGCTCAGGAAAGGAAGTCCAGTCGCGCAGTGCTTTGCGGTTCCGCGGGCCGCGCCGCAGCTCGAATACGAAGTGTTCGACGAAAAGCGACAGGCATCCTATGCGCAGACGGTCGCCGATGTCCTGTCAACGCCCGGCGTCTACCGCAAGCGGTTTCGCGCCAGGCGGGGACGCTCCGCCAGCGAGTGAGCGACGCAGCGCTTTCTCATCAAGCCACAGCCGGCCCCTTGGCGCCGACGTCAGCGCCATGGCGATGACGCTGAAGGTGGATGAGCTGAGACCATAGGCTAATGAATACGCTACCATGGCCTCGTCGAGGTCGCCGGTTTCCTGCAGGACGACACCCAGATTGACAGCCGCTTCCGGGGCGCCGGGCTCATCTCAAGCACGCGTCGATAGGCCTGTGCAGCGCTGCCGAACTTGCGCATGTCCTGACGTACCAGCCCGAGGTCGAACCAGGCCGACGGATGCCCGCCGCCAGCGACTGCGCGTTCGAGCAGACCTTCCGCCTCGACAGCCGCTCGGCGCTGCCATGCAAGGCGCCCGAGGCGCGCCGCTGCCTCCCCGGATTTCGGATCCCGTTGCAAGACAAGTGTCCAGGACGCGCTCGCCGCAGGGGCATCGCCTGCTTGATCGAAGGTGCGTGCCCGTTCGACGAGCATTTCCGCCTGAGATGACAGTCTTGCCGCGCGGTCCAGGAACTGAAACGCCGCTTCAAACCTGCCTTCGGCCCGGGCAATCCGGCATGCCAGTATCAAGGCGGGCGCATTGTCGGGTCGAGTGGCAAGGCTTGCTTCGATGTGCGCACGAGCCTCCGGCAGATCTGCCTTGGCGAACAATACAGCCGCCAGAAGATGGCAAAGCGCCGGGTCGCCTGGGTGCTGCTTCAGGCCCAATTCGCACACATCGATCGCTTGGCGATGATTGCCGGAATTGAACGCGGCCAAAGCGCGGCGGATCAGATCGTCACTATCGTTTTGATTGGTGCGCATTATGCTTGGACGCTCACTGGCAGTCATGTCCGCAAGGGGCCGATGTCGATTCCAGTCATGTTTGGCGGGACCACTTGCCACAGAGCAGAGAGTAACCGACTTGGAGCCTCGCTTGCCACCAGTCCGCCCCAACTGCTACTCCCCTTCCCTTAAGCAGACACGTGCTGGTCACGACCATTCTATGAGCGCGCTTGTGCATATTGTTTGCTCGCAAGGGATATCGATAGACGTTCGCCAAAACCCAGCAAAAGCGGTCTGATGCTGACCAACTTTTCCGGCGTAAATCTGGTCAGCGGCCCAGAAACAGCCAGCGCTCCGATCAAGCCCTCGCTGCCTGAAAAAACCGGTACGGCCATCGCAGCTGTTTCGGAATCTCCCTTCCCGAGCGATATAAACGGAATCTTCGCCATAAGAGCTGTTCGCGTCCTAGGCTTAGCGGTACTGAATCGTGCAAGCACTTGGCCAGCTGCGTGACCGTCAAGCGAAAGCACATCACCCTCTCGGATTTGATCACGGATCAAATGACGACAGTCTGCGCGAAATAGGCAAATTCCGTCATTTCCCTCCTTTCGAAAAAACGATGCGCTTTCACCCGCCTGTTCGACAAGGCTCAAAAGGAGAGGCCGAACGAATGCCTCTATCTTAAAACGACGACGGTAGAATGAGGCCAATATCATCGGCGTAGGGCCGACAGCAAAGCGCTTGTCCGCCATGCGAACAATGTAGCCACTGCGGACAAGGGATTCCGTTAACCGAAGGATCGTGCTTTTGTATAGGCCCGTTCTAGAAGATATCTCAGCCAGGCTTAAACCCTCGTCATGCTCTGTGAAGCACCCGAGGATCGAAAGCGCGCGATCGACAGCTTCAACCCCTCCCGCTCTTGTGTCAGCTTGCTCCACCGCCTGATGGTTCACGCGTTTGGTTCCTTTGAACGCCAAAGCTCAGTTGCGAATGTCGGGTCCTGATCACGTCCCCACGTGCTCAGCTTTGGAGTACCTCGCTCGCGAAAAGCAAAGTGCCATTTCATCATTCAGCATATTATCCTGTCGGTAACTGAAAATCCTACACGATCGTGGAAAAAGAGGACCTACTGCATCTTTAAATGTCGCGTCCTGTCGGACATGATGTGGGGGACACAATACTGGCGCGTCGGGTGCTCCAAGTTGTGTCGCAGCCTCCCAGCATCCAAGTTGGCCGGTATCCTGATTTAGCAGGATGGTCGCGGAACGTTGTTTCCCCGGCGCGGATCGTGAACCGCTGGGTTGCGGCCACATCATCGGCTACCGCTACTGTTCAAACAATGCTTGCGAGCGGCACTGCGCTCATGGCAACAAGCAGGCCAATCGTCATTTGCCATCTCTGTTCCTGGATGCCTGCCATTATAGCCACAGTCGTTCAGGACGGAATCGGCGCGGCGCAAGATCGCCTTGGATAGGCAGTAACAACCCTCGGTCGTCTGAGTTTTTGTAGGCTGAAATGGCTGGCTTGAGTGTGACACGCATTGGGCCAATGGTCGGCGGCGGTCGAAATAACGGGGTGAGGTCTGATGAGCAAAATTGCCTTACTTCCTCTGGCGACGTATCCGGAAGCGAATTCCACCAAAATCGCATCAAACGCAATCGCGGTGGTCAAGCACGTTGGTGCCGCACTTCATGCATTGACGATCAATGTCGATATTCCGGGTATTTCCAATCCGGTTTCGCGATACTTGATCGATCTTCCCGAAATGATCCGGGAGACAGAAGCGACCAGCCGCAAGCATGGGCTCGATTTGCTGGAGGCATTGAAAGCTGAAGCGGCACGCGTCGGATCGCTCCTCACAACCGAGGAGATTGCTGTTCAGCCAGCATCTATCGGCGATGTTGCGGCAACTCAGTCACGCTATTTCGATTTTGCTTTGATTGGGTTGGAGCCAAATAACCAGACTGCGCGCATGACCGTTAATGCGGTCCTGTTTGGTTCGGGTCGCCCAACCATAATTCTGCCGGAAGACGCAAACGTTGGTGCAATCGATCATGTCATCATCGCTTGGGATGGTAGCCGCGTTGCGGCCCGGGCCGTTGCCGATGCGCACGCGTTTCTGCAATGTGCCTCAAAGATAACGGTACTGACAGTGACAGACGAAAAGTCGCTGCGCGATATTGGCGAACGCCTCGCCCTGAGCCTGAGAAAGCGTGGCTTTCCCGCTGAGGGGATCTCAATCGACCTCGAAGATCGCCCCATTGGCGTTACGCTTCAGGCGCGCGCTGTCAGCATGGGCGCCGATCTGCTTGTTATGGGTGCATACGGCCATTCCCGGATGAGAGATTTTGTCGTGGGTGGAGCAACCAAAAGCGTTCTTGGCGATCTGCGCCTGCCTGTCCTTTTGTCGCACTAGAAATCTGCCCGAGAGTTGTCGGCGGCGGGTTGGCTACTACGATTGTGCCAGCGGCGCACTGTATCAGGTTCTAAACTAGCCCAAGACGAAACTGCCGGATTGCTCGTGAGTTGCCGATTGTTTTGCCTTCGATATCGAACTCGACCTGAACCGGGAGCATAGCCGTTCGCGGCACCTACGATTGATTCCTGCCCCTGCCAGAGGCCGACAATGACGGTCCGCCTTTGGTGCCCATCACGTCCGCGCCTGCAACCACTTGAGGCCGAACTCGCACAGAGCCAGAAGTCTGGGGCTGAGCGAACACTAGATGATATTGGCAGTCTCAAACGTCAAGACGGGCATCTCGCAGAGGCACACTGCTTGCATTTGGCGAACGTCTATCGATATCAGAACGAAGTAAACTGGCACGAAGGCGCGCTCATAAAAAGCGCCGAAATTGCCTGTCGTGTGCGAATGGCTAGGCGAGGTATGGTGTGTGCCGATAACCATGCGGTTTGAAAACCGGGACGGATGGTCTATGCAGCGCGTCGTTCTGCAAACCACATATTTGAAGGACAAGGTGGCGTTTCGCACGCGCCTTTACGGCTTGACTGACTAGAACGAAATGAGCCGTCATTTCGTTCTAACCTATTGTTTTGGCGCATGATGTTATCCAAAAAGTCTGCAACTTTTTGGCATCATGCTGAAGGGGTGAACGAGAGCCATGCTTGATCCGATCGTGAATTTCTTCACCCGTATCTTCCAATGGATCGGCCGCGGCATCGGCCTCGTCATCGGCGCGATCCTGTGGCCGTTCCTCTGGGCTGGGCGCTGGTATACGCAGCGCGGCTGGATCCTGAAGGCTGTGGTCGGCCTCGCGCTTCTGGTTCTGATCGGCCTCTACGCCAATTTCTTCTACGCCACCCAGTGGTGGAACAAATTCGATCCCAACTACGTCGACAAATACACCTTCGAGAACCGCAACATTTCCGCCGGCGAACAGGTCGCCGCCGGCGCTGGCACCGAAACCGCCAAGACCTGCGGCAATTCAGGTATCGCCCAGGTCGCGGCCGACCTCACCGATTTCAACGTCAACCAGAATGCCTGGATCTCGTCGATGATCCTCTACAAACTCGGCCTGTTCGGCATCGACTGGGACCACACGCCGTTCATGGACAACAAGGCCTCGTTCCAGCGGGGCATCAACCAGGCGGTGCGGCGCACCTCCACCGAGCTTGCCGACAATCTCGGCCGCGTGCGCACCACATCGCAGATCGACACCGACCTACAGGATGCGCGCGGCAATCTGCAGTTCGATGAGGAAACCTGGTATTTCGGCCTCAACCCGTTCGGACCCAAGACGCCGACGCCGAGCTATTATCGCGGCGCGGTTCGCAAATTGCGCTCCTTCAATGCTCGGCTGGCCACCTGCCAGGCGACGTTCGATGCCCGCGCCGACAATCTGAAACAGTATATCGACCGCATCTCCTCCGACATCGGCTCAACCTCGGCGATCCTCAAGGAACGCGCCGAGAACCACAACAATGGCTGGTTCGACTTCCGCGCCGATGACCGCTTCTGGTTCTCCTATGGTCAGCTCTATGCCTATTACGGGCTGATGAAGGGCGCCCAGGCCGATTTCGAGGACGTGATCAAGGAAAAGCACCTGCAGAACCTGTGGGACACCATGGATGCGCAGTTCGTCTCGGCGCTGCGCATCCGGCCCTTAATCATCGCCAACGGCCGCGAGGACGGCTGGCTGCTGCCGAATCACCTAACGACAATTGGCTTCTACATGTTGCGCGTGCGCTCAAACATGATCGAGATTAGCAACGTTATTGCGCAGTAACTCGCTGCCACCGACCCAGTTTTGTGAACGGTGAAATTCGCCCAGAACCGAATTTTCAGCACGCCTCCTGGGTGGGTGTCTTGACGAGTAATGGCCTTCATCCGGGAAACTGGTTGTGCTCGCAGGCCTGACCAAGTCCGCACCATCGCTACACGGATCGACCTTGCCTTTGCGGAACAGGAGGCGGTCGTGAGGTCCGGCTAAACTGCCGGGCCGAAGACCGAAGGCCCATGGCAGCTGTTCCCCCTGGCGCTGATGGGAAAACGCTACTGGATCAAGGCGGTCGATCGGCCGGATTTGGCAGCCACCAACGTGGCCGGCATTGTTGCTGCCGGGTTGCCGCAGGCTCGGCGCGCCATGCATCGGGTAAATATCGTCGTTGTTGGGGCCGAACTGGCCCATGCCAGGCCAGGGTTTTACATTCTGGCCAACTGGGAGCACTCCGCCGCCGAGCGCCTTTTAGATCACGACTGCACTTCGCGATGAGCGCCACGAGGTATTTGGAGAGGCCAATGGCCGCACCTGATACCGTCACCCCTTGAAAGCTGGTATCGACGTTATTTTGGGGAACCAAGATTCCGGGATTACGGACCTATGATCACTTATTTCCAGGCGATCGTTTTGGGGCTTTTGCAGGGTTTCGCCGAACTCTTTCCGATTTCGAGCTTGGGACACACCGTTCTGATCCCTGCCCTGCTTGGCTGGCCCGTCGACCGATCGAGCGATGCATTTGTCGCCTTTTTGGTGCTGACGCACCTGGCGACGGCTCTCGTGTTGCTGGGCTTTTTCTGGCGCGATTGGCTAGGCATCATCGGTGGTGTTCTCCGCTCCCTCAAACAACACGAGATCCGCGCCGATGACACCTATGCCAAGCTGGGATGGCTTCTCATCGTCAGCACCATTCCGGCCGGACTCCTTGGGCTTCTGTTCGAAGAGCGACTGAAGCAGCTCTTTGCAGCCGCGACACTCGTCGCGGCTGTGCTCGTACTGAATGGCGCAATGCTCTATGTCGTCGAAGTGTTGCGTTCGCGCGGCGCGACTGAAGGTGCCCACGATGACGGGAAGCTTGCTGCCCTTTCATGGATCCAAGCCGTCATCATCGGCATCACGCAATGTTTCGCATTGATACCGGGATTTTCTCGCACCGGACTGACCATGAGCGGTGGGCTCGCCTGTGGGCTTTCTCACGAGAACGCCGTCCGCTATTCATTCCTGCTGGCCACCCCAATCATCCTGGCGGCTGCCGTGCTCAAGGTCCCCGATCTTTTCACAAATGGCGGCGCAGGATTGGGTCAGGCGGTTGTTGGCGCCTGGTGTGCTGGCGGAACCGCATTTCTTTCAATTCGCTTTCTGCTCAAATACTTTGAAACGGACACGCTCAAGCCATTCGCGTACTATTGCATCGGCGCTGGAGCCGCAGCCTTGCTCTATCTGGCGCTTTAAGCTTTCTTGGGGTCGCTCCGAAACCATGCGAACGCGAACAGCGCAAGATGTTCGCCACGGCGGTCGCGCGAATAGTGGAACAGCGCGGCGGGCGTATCGGCGCCGCCGAAGGGCCGGTCGTCGCGGACATAGACTCACAGCCTGCCGATATCGGTCTTGCCCTTGGCGAGGACCGGCACGTTGTGTCGTAGCCGTGCAATCGGTCGGCGGCGAGAACATGAGCCTCGATCCGGCGATAGAGGGGCATGAGCGCGAAAGTGGCCGCGCCAACTTGGTCGGCGAGCGTCGACAGGCTCAGTGGCACGCCCTCGCGAGCGAAACGTTCAGCCTGGCGGGTTAAGCGTTGATGCTGGCCGTACTTGTCGAACAGCAGCATGGCGAGCAAGCCAGGACCTGCCCAGCCACGCGGCACGACATGGAACGGCGCACGCGGCTGGGTGATCGTCACAGTTCCGGCACGAGAACTTCTCGCGCACCGTCTGGATGACCTTCCACTGACGCGGGATCACCTCCAGTGTCTCGGTCACGTCCTCGCCGAGCTTCGAAAGCCGCGTCCCGCCGCAAGTCGGACACGAACATGGCGCGGGGGATGACGATGCGCTCACGTGTCAGATGCTCGGGAAACGGCTTCTTCACTGGCCGTTTGCGCTCGAAGCTCGAAGGCGGTGACACTGGTCGTCCTGGTCGCCGCCGCTTCGGCGGCAAGGTCAACTTCGCTGGCTGTGGCCTCGAGTTCCTCGAGTTGCAATTCAAGTTGGTCCAGGAGCCGGCGGCTGCGCTCGGCGCTGGGGCCATACTGCTCGCGCCTGAGCTTGGCGATCTGCAGCTTGAGGTGCCCGATCAGAGCTTCCCTGGCCGACGCCTTAGCCCTCGCGGCGGCAAGTTCGGCGCCCATCGAAACAACCAGGGCCTTAAGCGCTTCGACATCGTCCGGCAGGGGCTAAATGGCGGCTTCCATGACCGAAATGAATCAGCACACTGTCTCTCGGTGCAACCGAAAAATGCCGCTTTGGCTGAGGAAATCCGTGTCCTATCCCGCGCTCACCGGACGCCAGCTGTACTGCGGGTTGCGCCAGTCAATCCCGTCGAGCAAACACGCCAGCTGAGCGCTCGTCAGCGACACTGCACCGTCTTTCACCTGGGGCCAAATGAAGCGGCCCTTCTCGAGCCGCTTGGCATAAAGCGACATACCGATCCCGTCATGCCAGATGTCTTTACCAGCGATCCGGCGCGTCCGCGGAAAACGTAGAGATCACCACCGTGGGGATCGCGCTTCAGGTGCTGCTGCACCAGCAAAGCCAGGCCCTGCATGCCCTTCCTCATATCGGTGTGACCCATCGACAGCCACACCCGCGCGCCCGGCGGGATCACCGCAGTGCCTTTACCACTGCCGTAACCAGCGTGGGCGTCGCTCCCGCGAAGATGCTCACCCGGCCGCCCTTTACCACCTCCACGACAATAGCCGGCCGGTGCTCCAGTGGATGGCCGACGTCGTCATCGACAACCACCGCCTCTGTAAGGCACGGGTCCGGGACGTGCTCGCACAGCTTGCGCGCCACGTGTAGATCAGCGGCGTCGAAACGTCATGCCGCTGCGCCACCTGCGTCACACAGGTCTCGGCGAAAACGCCTCCTCCAAAATCTGGCGCCGTTCCGCCTCGTTCCACCGCCGCCGACGTTCGGGGCCTGTGAGCAACGTGATCTGACCCATCAACTGCTCCTAAGTGCGCTCATAAGAGCACGCTTAAGACCACTCGTTCATCACCCGAACAAGGCGCGACACGCCGGATGGATACTCAAAATGCACCCCACCGGTCAAAAGCGGAAACAAGCCGATCGACGACGACAACACCCTATGCCGCCAACGTCACAACATCGAGAACATGTTCGCCAAGCTGAAGGACTAGCGGCGCATCGCGCCCAATTTGACCGCTACGCACACACCGTCTTCTCGGCAATCTGCATCGCAGCCGCCGTCGCCTTCCGTCTTAATCAATGAGCCTGATGCTAGCTGGCCTGTTAACCATCGACGTGACCCGATTTCGTTCGATCGGGCATTGCTCCAATCCTAGATTAGCCCGCGCATCGTGAGTTCAGCCTTCAAATAGGCATAATAGATCGGCGCGGCGACAAGACCCGGCATACCGAACCAGGCCTCCATGAAAACCATCGCCAGAAGAAGCTCCCAGGCACGCGCGTTGATCCGCGTTCCAATAATCTTGGCGTTCACGAAGTATTCGAGCTTGTGAATGACGATGAGAAAGGTAAGCGAGCCGAGCGCTGCAAGGAAGGAGATGCTGAGGCTGACAACGACGATCACGGTGTTGGAGATCAGATTGCCGATGACCGGCAGAAGGCCGGCGACGAAAGTCAGCGCTATCATCGTCCTGATGAATGGCAGATCGATTCCGAAGGACGGCAAAACAGCGACGAGATAGATCGCCGTTAGAAATGTATTCAACGCCGAAATCCGAATTTGCGAGAACACGATGTTGCGAAAAGCCTTGCTCAGAATTTTGACACGATCCGCCAGCGCGATCGCCAGTGGGCCGGGCTCGCCCGATGGCGCCGCCGAGTTCACCGCGATCAAGCCGCCGATCACCATGCCGACGATAATGTGGACCACCAGGACGCCGACATCTCGCCCGACGAGTTGAAGCTGGCCGGCATGTTCGCGGAGCCACCGGGCCGCGAAGACTTCCAGTTCCTCGATATTCGACGGAAAATAGGCCATCGCCCAGGTCGGGAGATGGACACGCGCGGTATCGATGATCTCGGCCATCTTCTTGAGGAGCGTCACGACGTTCTCCGAACCGCCAGTCAATTGCGACACGCCGCTAAAGATAGCGGCGGCTATCAGGAGCGTGAAAATCAATGCCACCAAGGTCAACGCAAGGCTTTTCGTCAGGCTGTTGGAGACGCCGATTCGATGGAGCATCGGTGCGGCGAAATGAACGAGGTTGAACACGAGAAGGCCCGAAAGCAGTGCCGGAAGTAGGCCGAGCTCGAGAACGGCGACCAGCGCTATAATTGCGAGCAGGCACGACGCGACATAGAACCGTGAGAAAGGCAGCACTTTTCACCTGCTGAAGCAGCCAAGTCCTCTCCGGGTTTCCATTAGCTTTGATACCCGGTGATGCGCAAGCGAACACGCACCCAATACGTGTGTGAGGCTAGCCGCCTACATTTCTTGCCGGTTTGCAGCTAGATGGTTGTCGTTCATATTTTGATCCGTGCGGCACGGTCCATGGTCGAATTGGCATGTGCGCCTTCGAACCGCTCGTCTTCTGCCGACAAGGCGTGAATCAATCGTCGCGAACGGCAGCAAGAGACATGCGGCCATCCTGCGCGATCATTGATTTAATGCCGAGCGAGCCGGCGTCCGCTGGGTAATTTGCTGGCCATGACCTTGTCGATGCGTCTGCCGTCAAGATCGACGACTTCAAACCGCCAGCCGTCCGCTTCGACCGTTTCGCCTGTCGCCGGCAAATGGTGCATGTGCGACAGGATGAAACCGGCAACTGTTTCATAATCGCGATTTTCTGGGAGCTCGATGGCAAGGTGATCACACATCTCGTCAACGGGCATATACCCGGCAAGCAGCCATGACCCATCCTCGCGCTGCACGGCGGCCGTTTCTTCCTCGGCTTCCAGATCGGCACGGAACACGCCTGTGATCGCCTCAAGGATGTCGGCCGGCGTCACAATGCCCTCGAAATGACCGTACTCGTCGTGGACCAGGGCCACAGGCACCTGTGCTCCTTTCAGTGTTGTCAGCACATCAAGCGCGTCCGCCTGGTCGTGCACGATCGGCGCATTCTGCAGGTGACGCCTGAGATCGACCTTCTGCCCATTGAGCATGCCCGCCAGTACCTTGCGGATCTGCACGACGCCGATCATTGCATCGACCGTACCTTCGGCAATCGGCAGCAGAGAATGCTCCGTCTCGATGATCGCCTTGCGCACTCTCGTTTCTTCCCAGGTAATGTCGATCCAGTCCACATCGGTGCGTGGTGTCATAACGGCGCGCACCGCCCGGTCTCCCAGACGCATGACGCCCGCGATCATCCGGCGTTCGTCTGCCTCGATGGTCCCGTGATGCTCGGCTTCGGCAACCAACATTTTGATCTCCTCATCGGTGACTTTTTCCTGGGACTCGCCTTTCTGACCTAAGAGCCACAGCAAACCACGACCGGAGAAATCCAGTAAGAACACCAGCGGTGCGCCAATTTTCGCAACGATGGTCATCGCCGGAGCTACACGCATTGCTATGCCCTCCGGATTGCGAAGTGCAATCTGCTTGGGAACAAGTTCTCCCACGATCAGAGAGGCATAGGTGATGACTGCCACTACGATACCGACACCCAAGGCGTCTGCAATGTTGCCGGGCACGCCGCTAGCGGCCAAGACAAATGACAGGCGCTCGCCCAGCGTAGCGCCTGAGAAGGCCCCGGAAAGCACGCCCACCAATGTAATCCCTATTTGGACAGACGATAGGAATTTTCCGGGATCGGCACCAAGCGCCAGCGCACGATTGGCACCCTTCAGGCCTCGTTCGGCCATACCTTTGAGCCTAGCCGGTCGCGCCGAGACAACGGCTAGTTCCGACATTGCAAGCAGGCCGTTGATGCAGATCAGGACGACGACGGTCGCGAGTTCAATGTAAAGCATAGCGAACGTTTAGCATCTGGGAAGCGGGAACGAAAAGGTGCATTCGACCACTATGTTGCAGCGATCCGTAGCAAGGACCGACGGCAGATACACCAATGCGACTGCTTGAGCGGAAGGTCGGACAAGCTCGTACTACTGAACTTGGTGCGCTAAGCCTGGACGGACGGGACCGATCATAACGTTTAGGGTGAAAAGCAACCTTCCAAGGGCGGTACGCTCGATCAACGCGAGACTCGTGTTCGAAGATTCGCAAGGCAACAGGTTGGCCGAGATGCCGGTCCCGCGAACGATTTGCTGGCGTCAGCACCAGCATAGTGACCGATACGTCACACCCAGGGCGCGATCATGCCCGGCGATCGCGGTCATGCGTTGACAACCGGCGTGCCACGCTGATCGAGCTTGATTGGTTCATACGGGAACGGGCGGCGAGCGTGGGTGTATCCCCTGCTCATCGGGGGGCGACACATGAAAAATACTAGGCACGCGCTCATGGCGCTGACCGCCCTTGTCCTGGTGTTTGCCAACGGATTGGGCCTCGAAGCCCTCGCGAAGGGCCTCACCGTCGTTCCTCCCGGAAACCGGTTCGAGCAGCAGCCGCCGATTCCCGCAGCGTCAGCGAATAGGACGCGCGCCTTCAAGACAACTTACGACGCCAAGTACCACAAGATTCTGGCGTTGCTGAGTAACGATAAAAAGCTCGTGCAACAGATCAAGGATACGGCCGCTGCCTATGGTATCGATCCGATCCACGTTGTCGGCGCGCTTGTCGGCGAACATACCTACAACGTCAGCAGCGTTGATGCGGCGCAAACCTACTACGTCAAGGCCCTGGCATACGCCAACGCGGATTTCGAATTCCGCTACAAAGGCATTTCGCTGCAGTCGTTTGTCAATCGCCCGGAATTTTCCGGCTGCACCCCTGCCAAAGGGAGTTCGGCACTGTGGAGCTGCCGAACCGACGTCTGGAACACACAGTTCCTCGGAAAAACTGTCGGCAATGTCGCCTATGAGAACGTGACCTTTCAAAGGGCGTTCTTTCAACCGTTCTTCGCCGGCCAGACGTTCGGGCTTGGCCAGATCAGCCCTCTGGCGGCGCTGGAAGTGACCGACCTGGTCAATCGGGTGAGCGGCTTTGAAAAGCTCTCACCCGATCGGCCGCAGGCAATCTACCGCGACATCATGGATCCGAAGCGCAGCGTGATCTACACGACCGCCATCCTGCGGGAGGCGATCGACGCGTATGCCGAGGAGGGGTTCGATATTTCCGGGAATCCGGGCATTACAGCAACGCTCTACAATGTCGGCCAGCCGCAACGTCGCGCAGCCGAACTTCGCGAAGCTGCGGCAAAGGGATCCGGACGAAAGCTGCCGGTGGAGAATTACTACGGCTGGTTCGTAAACACCAAACTCGATGAATTGCGAGCCCTTCTTGACGGTCAAGGGTGAGCAATCAACGCTGGCCGCCGCGCGGTTAAGCGCGTTGGCAGACCATCACCCGCAGGTCAGGCGCCGCGCAGACGGAGCAGAGCCCGACATTGGTGGCGAAATTCGGAAGGCGGCATTTTCTAGAGTTGGCCTAAGTGCCATTCGAGCACCATTGAACTCAGAACGTCCCGCGAGAATGTCAACGCGACGAACCCCCCCGGCAGTCCAATATGACTATGGCAAGTTTATCCGCATCTCGACCCGCCGGTTGACCGGGTCGTAGGGATCGGCGACTCTCGGATGGCTTTTGCCCTCGCCAATTGCC
The DNA here is from genome assembly GCF_040320665.1 of Mesorhizobium sp. M0626. Lineage (NCBI taxonomy): Bacteria > Pseudomonadati > Pseudomonadota > Alphaproteobacteria > Hyphomicrobiales > Phyllobacteriaceae > Mesorhizobium > Mesorhizobium sp. M0626. The sequence continues at coordinate 28,672 of NZ_JAMYQD010000035.1, forward strand.
CTGATGCGTGACGGTTCGATTCCGTTCGATAGGAGGAATGCCGTCACTGATTGCGCCCGTCGTTCCGAAAGTCCTTGATTGTAGATAGCCGAGCCCGAGGCGTCGGTGTGGCCTTCGACGATGAAGTTATGCGCCCTTAGACGGTTGTCTTTCAGCGCCTTGGCAAATTCGCCGAGTTTTGTTCGCGCCTCCGGCTGCAACTCAGCAGAATCGAGGCTGAAATTGATCAACATGTCGAGGCCGGTTGGCACTGACGCGTCCGCTTTGCTCTTGCATTCGTCTTCAGTGCCGATGCATATTCCACGCGACGGGCCCAGATCAGTCGCATTGCCGAAAAACTTGACGATGTCTTCTGACGTTTGGACAGGGTCGGCAAACGAATTTGAAGACGCCAGCACAGTCGCCAGCACCAAGAAAGAAGTGCCTATCCGCATAGCGGCCTCCAGCATGGAAATCGACGTCACGATTGGATAATTCCCAAAATAAATCCGGAGCGCGTGCCGGGTCAACCACACTATGGTTGCGACAAGCCGAGATAAGTTACTCATTCAGCTGTTTCAGGGTGACAATCAGGGTCTTTGTGACTGCTGCCACTCCGCTGCCGGCGCGGTCAAGGATGCGAGAGACCAGCCGGCGCCACGTTTTCCTAGTGCTGCTGGGCTTTCACAGCTCGCGACCGCTTCCGTCGGAGGACGCCAGCCTCGAATTCGAGATCAGGCGCCAAGGCAGCGAGACGCTGGAGCCGCTGCAGGTCTCGACGGTGCCGCGCGCCTCGCCGGGCGACGAAGTCGACGGACCTGCGCACCCTTTCTGCCGCCGCCTTCCATGTGCCGGACAGCCAGGGCCGTAAGGCGATCCGCTCAAACAAGGTTATTCGCGCCCAGTTGCGCCATGTCGGCCGGCTGGGTGACTATCTCTCGGAAAAGCGCGATGCCTTGCTTGCCCTGGGGCGCGCCATCGATTTCGCGTCCGCGATGGCCGGGGACTGGGGCGACGAGAAGGTAGCGTCGCGAATGAACGGCCTGAAGCAAGACGTGGCTTCGCTGGACGATTATGAGGTCCATCTCTCCGATAAGGTGCAGTTCCTGCTCGATGCCATGGTCGGGCTGATCGGCATCTCCCAGAACGACATCTTCAAAATCCTCACCATCGTCTCGATCGTTGGCATTCCGCCGACCCTAATCGCGGGCATCTACGGCATGAACTTCAAGACCATGCCCGAATACGACTGGGCCTTCGGCTACCCCTATGGACTGGCCATGATCGCTTTCAGCGCTATCATTCCGTTGGTTGGTTCAAGTGGCGGGGTTGGTTCTAAATATCGGGATTTGTCGCCTTGGTAGGGGTGAAGCAGGAAACCAACGTATGAGGCTCGACGAGATCACGCAAGCGACCATCGCTTTTATGCGGGCGCATGAGGCATGGGGCATTCCGCTCGTGACCATGCTGGCCTTCGGCGAATCGCTGGCCTTCATCTCGCTCTTACTTCCCGCGACCGTGATCCTCGTTGGCATCGGTTTTCTGATCGGCGAAAGTGGGATCGCGTTCTGGCCGTTGTGGCTCGCCGCTATCGTCGGCGCGGCACTTGGCGATTGGCTGTCTTTCTGGGTTGGCACGCGGCTGGGAGACCGGGTTTCGCACTATTGGCCGCTGAAGCGTTACCCAGATCTGCTTCCGCGTGGCCATAGATTCTTCGAACGCTGGGGTGGGCTTGGGGTGTTTATCGGCCGCTTCTCCGGTCCGTTGCGGGCATCCGTTCCGCTGGTTGCAGGTATCTGCGAAATGCGCGTCCTGACATTCCAGATCGCCAACGTCTCCTCGGCGATCCTCTGGGCGACAGGGATACTCGCGCCCGGTGCGTTCGGCCTCAAATGGCTGCAGGCTTGGATGTAGGCGACTCACGCCGGGCGAGCAGCTTGTCGATCCGCCTTCCAAGCAGTTACCCTTGAAGGCGCGGTAAGCCGCTCGCCCCGATCAGTGCACAGTGTCGGCCTTAGCGATTGCCCCTGGCCACCCGCCGGAGGGCCGGGTGGCACCCACATGGCCGAACCTCGACAACCGTCGCTAGAAAATGGCGATTTCGCCGAACTTTTCGACCCATAAGCCCGACCAGAGACGTGTATGCTGCATGCTTGGTCCTTGAGGATTGCTAATGGACAAGCCAGCCAAAGCGCTACTGTTCTCATATTTGGTCAAGCCGCACTTTCGGTTAAAATCGCCGGATCGCCTTCTCTCTGAAGCGGAGTTTGATCTTGCCCGGATAACTGTGGAGGATTTTCGGTTCGTGACCAGGGAGATGACCACAAATGTGGCGGAACTGCCCGCTGAAATCCGCGGTCGCAGTACCATTCTGCGGCGTTTGCTATCGGAGAGAGACTTGTTCAACGCGGGACGCCTCTTGATCCCGAGTTCGGGCCTGAGAGTTCTCGCGCGGATGCTGGATTTCGACCCTATTCACCCCGCCGTGCTTTTGACGTGCGGTAACTACCGTTGGGCCGGGGATCGGCTCCCGAATATCGCTGCTGTGTTCTCGCTAAAGGGGCAACCTCCTTTGACTGGGACCCCTTGGCGATTTCGGGACGACGCCGACGTCTCCCTCTCGGAATATCTGAAAGGTCTCGCGATCGCGGTACATGGAACACCGGTGCGGCGGAGGGAGGTCATTAAATACGTCGCGGATAAGAAGGCCGCGCATGTTTCGGATCATCGGAAACACTTGAGCGAAAAAGCAATCGACAGAGCGTGGCCTCACATGTCGATCACAATTGAAAACCAAGGAAAGGAAAAATTCAACTTAACATGGTATATCTTGAGCTTCTTGCCGTTATTCAGGCGTTGAAATCGAGCGAGAGCATCACCCACTGCATCACTAGAATGGATAAGTGGCTGAGATCAGCCGAGATTGTCTATCCGGAAGGAGCCCGACACGAGAATGTCAACCTGCCCATTGAACCGCTTTAGCGACGGAAAATCGGCGCTGCGCCCAACAGGCATCGCCGGAACAATCTTCATTGCCGCCCAAGTCGGTAACGTCGCGCGACATGGCCAACCGCGGCCGGCCAACGTGTTTGGGGATGCAGCGGCGCGGACATGGAGAGGCTGCTAGTCTCGTTCCCCACGCCTCTGGACCAAGCCTTGGAGATGCCGACCTTTGAGGCGAAGGCGAAGCCGACAGCCGCGCGCATAACCGGCGTGGGGTTCTTCGACCGCATCCATGGCGCCACCGGCACCTCATCGCTGAACGGCTTGAACTGCACCAGATCCTGAAGATCGAGTGGCTGTAGCGACGAAGACTCTGGCGCGGGATGCCAAGGCGCCGCGGGGGCAGACGTTGCCCAGGCTTAGAGCGGCGACGCTTGGCTAACATGCCGGCGTCCAAGTCTCGCAGCTCGGAAGTTTCACCCTGACGGCTCTCCCAAAGAGTCTCGAAGGGGCGATGAAGCGGGGCCAGTTCATCCCCGGGACGAAATCCGACATACGTCGATCAAGCCTGCCCCAGAGCAAATACATGCGCCCCGACGTCCTTCACAAGTGCCAGCAATTCGGGCTGAGGCGTGACCCAGAAAGTTCGAAAAGCTTCCAGGAACCCCAGCCAAATTGGATGCCTCGTCAACGACACATCCCCACCAGCTTGTGCAGCTGCCGCAGACGCGGCCGTTTCCGCAAGTAAATCAAACGGTTGCCTGAACATCGCGCGGACCTCGCCGCGATTCCATTCGCAGTTCGACAGCACCAGATTCAAAAGCCGTTTTTTCTCATTTGGGGCCTGGTGAGTGAACATTTGGCTGGCGTTGCGGGCCAGTTCGAGCAGTTGGATTCCATCATCCATGTATGATTCCTGCGCCTCGCCGTGGCGCTCGATCTCACGCATTAGACGCGTCTGTTCGACGCGCCATTGCGCCGACATGCGGTCATAGAAGGCATTGTCGATGCGGCCGTCGAGCTTGTCCAGGTACATAGCGTTGAGGCGATCTTCGAGACGCTTGTACTGAGTCTGACACCGCTCAATCGCCTGTTCCTGCTCCCGCCGCTCGTCTGCATGGCTCGCCTTCAACGCGTCCCGTACCCATTCCAGCACCTCCTCATCGAAATGGAGTTGGTCCAGGAGCCCCGCAAAGGTCTTATCCAGCACCTCCTCGCGAACATATTTGCGGCGACAGTCGGCATAGCCGCCCCGGCCTTTGTCGGCATGTCCCGTGCAGTGGTAGTAGATGTATTTCCCCTTCTTGACCTCCGCCACGACCGCACAGCCGCAATCAGCGCAGGTCATGAGGCCCGAGAAGGCGAATTCATAACCATAGGAATGGATAGGCGTCGCATGCCGGCCTGCCAGAACGCCCTGGACCCGTTCCCAGAGGTCGATCGATACCAGCGGCTCGTGCTTGCCCTGGTGCAGCCTGCCATTCCATTGAAACAGGCCCGTATAGAGCCGATTGCGCAAAATCGTATGCACGGTGCTGACCGGTACCGGATTGCCGCTCTTTGGATGGATGAGGCCGTCGCAATGCGCCGCCTTCGTGAGCGCCTTGAGTGAATACAGGCCAGTCGCGTACCGCTCGAACAGCTTGGTGACAACCGGCGCAACCACCGGGTCCGGCTCGATGACCTTCTTGCCGTTCTTCGCCGTGACGTTGAGATAGCCGAGCGGCGCCTTGGACGGCCAGATGCCCTGCTCCGCCTTTTCCATCTGCCCTTTCCGGGCTTCCTCAGAAAGGTTGTCGATGTAGTTTTTGGCCATCAGCACCTTGATGCCATGCATGAACTTTTCCGAGGATCGAGAGTCGCGCGACAGCACCACGCCCTCCTTGGCAAGGTGGATCTCGACATCGAGTTCGTCGAGAGTCACCCAATCCTTGAGGTTGCGGTAGAGGCGATCGGTCTTCTCGACCAGGATGACGCGTACGCCAGGATGCTTGCGCAGATATTTGACCATCTCGCCGAAGTTGGTCCGCCCGGTGTTCTTGGCGGTCTCGACATCAACATATTCCTCAACAATGCCAAACTGCCGCTGAAGAGCATATTCTCTCAGCAACTTGCATTGCGCCGGGATCGAAAAGCCTTCTTTCTCCTGCTCTTTTGAGGACACGCGCGCATAAAGCAGCGCTTTCACCAAGCTGCCGGGCTTCGCCTTCGGTGCTAGTCGCTTGTCGATCAGCTTCATCTCCGCTCCTTCGCGGTCACGAAACGGCGCGTGTGATTAACATGTCGCCCGGTCAGGACTGGCCACAACGTGCGAACCTGCAGTCGGCCGAACCGGTTCTCTCGTGTCATTTGAGACGGGCAAGAGTCATAGCGCGATATCAGGCGCGGGTCAGTTCGGCTCAATCCATCTTGTGCCATTCGGCAAGGATGCGAAAAAACCCGCTGACGTTTTCCACGATCTGGCGCGCATCTTCCTTGGATAGCGAACGACCGGTGCGTGCCTCGAAGAGTTGAACGGTTCGCTCGAGAAAGGCGTCGTCGACAGCGCGCGTCCGAGAAGATGGGCCGGGCTCGATCTGCCGACCGGCATCTCTGTGTGTTGCCTTCATTGCACTTGCCCGGTTTCGAACGCGCGATTGCGCGGTCAGAGCAAGCATCGTCGAAATCTGCGTAATCTCGCATGACCGTTATGTACGCTCCCGTTTCCTTTTCTACTTCCGTTTCGCTTCCGGGGGTCATTCCGGGGTTCTGGCACTCCCAGCGCCTGCTAAACAACGAGGCTGTGATGAAAGGAGCACTCCCGACCTTCGAAAAGGAAACATCTAACAAACCGGCGTTCGACCGGGTTGGGTCCGGCAGACGCTACGCTCTCCTGCTTTGGGTCTACGACTGCCAGTGCCTCCCCCAATGCGGAGATCAAGGCCGACACACGGCTGCGCACCCGTGGATGAAGTTGCACCAGCCCTTCAATCAGGCGTCGGCCTTCCGCGCTGGCAATAAGATTGATGCGCTCATCGACCGGTAGCGTGGGAACGTCACGGTCAGTCTCATTGCCCGGTAGGCCTCCGAAAAAACGGCTGACCGGGACGGCCAGTGAACTAGCGATCTCGTAGAGCATGGAGGCACTCACGCGGTTTTTCGCGTTCTCATATTTTTGAAGCTGCTGGAAACTGATGCCTATGGATCGGGCAAGCTGGGCCTGCGATACGTCCGACTGCACGCGAACCGCAGCGATCTGCCTGCCGACATATTGATCAGCAGGGTGCGGGCTACTCTCGGTTCCATGGTTTGCCGACGCGCTGAAGACGCGGGGGCGTCCTGGCTCCGCAAATGCCTTTCGGAACTGCATCAGTCGCTCCATGTGGAGAGAGTTTGTCTCGGTAAGCCCGGGCGAAAATCACCAAACCGCCGAATGATCGCGATTTCGGAACCTTAGTGCCGAGGTTTCAGCTCGTGACTTTCTGCTCCCTGATCCGAGCTATATCGTCCAAAGCCGAGCGGATCTGTGGCCACGGGGATTCACCGTCGTGTAGCGAATACTCCCCTTCCCTAAGCACTGCATCTAGCTTAGCGGCTATACCAGCCAGTGACGTAGCAGGAACCTGGGATAAAAGTTCGAGCAATGCCTGCGCGCGCTCGGCAGCTTCGCACTCCGTAAGTAACGATGTCGAATAACCAATCTCCCTACCGGCGGCATCCCAGCGCGCCTGATGGGCTACGATTTCGGTTTCAGCCCGAGCGCGGGCTACTGTGTTCGCCGGACGAACACGCAGCAATTCTTGGAGGGCTCCAAGAGAGTGAACGGTCACGCTCTCGCCGTCGGACAACTTCACTGTCGTGCAAGGGAAACCAACGGTCTCGATAAGTACCCTCTCCAACCGCTGCTGCTGATTGCAAAGTTGTTCAGTCTCCTCCCAAGCCGCCTGCCATCGTCTCCACACCGACACAGCAGGATCAATGGCGTCATCACCCTCCAAGTCGCTGCGAGCAAACGATGTAGCCTGTGTCGCCGCCATTGCGATTGCTGTTCCCGCAAGCACCTTCCTGCGCGTGACGAAAGGCAAAGTCGTGTTATTGTCGGAATCAGCCATGATCCGAGCTCCCAGAAGCTTAGGCGTGGTCAGGCTAGGCATGGTGCGTCAACACCGCGTCTAGCCGCGCCCCAGACCAAAGGCCAAGGGTATCCACTGATACCTTTGGATCATAACGCAATGATCTAAAGGGATCAAATAGAAATTGGTAACAGCAGCACAAATGCGAGCGGCTCGAGCATTGATAGCTCTCTCACAATCGGAGCTTGCCCGTAGGGCTGGTGTTTCTATTCCGACGGTAAAACGATGTGAGAGCGACAGTGAGCGCGCCGCCGTCGTCTCCGATGAAACCCAGGACAAAATCCGTGCTGTTCTTGAGGCCGAGGGTGTTGAATTTACGAATGGCAATCATCCGGGCGTGAGGTTGCGGCGACCGTGATCGACTACGAATGAAGTAACGTCTGGTGGGATGGCGTCGAGTTGGGGCGAGACGCGTAGCGGCCAATCAGACGAGTTGCGAAATGGCCGCAACGGGGCCGGGCAGCGGCCTGGCAGCTTTTGCTTCAGGTTGAGCAAAGCTGACGCTCAGAACGTAGAGCTTGCACTCACGACTATCTGCACATACGGCAATCGGGCGCGTGAAATGTTGGGGCTCCTGCACCTTATTCGCCGCGCGTCGGTTTGCCCCGTTTGCCGGTTAAACTCGCACCTCTTTCTTCTCGTGGCTTTACAGAACCCGCCCTCTTGTCCTTCCCTGCGGACTTTCGCGCCTTAGTGGCTGCCTTGACCGTCTTAGTGTCGAGGCCACGCAAGGTTAGGTCGATGCCGACGACCGCCAGATCCTCTACATTGGGGTGTTGACTGAAAATCACGGACCAATGCTGGCGAAGTGCTGTGAGCAGGGCCTCGAAGCTCTCGGCTTTGCCACCGCCAGGTAAATCCCAGCTTTTCTTTGTACCGATATAAACGAGGAGAAAGATGCCCCTACTGGAGCGGGCATCGCGCAAATAGTCACCGCCGAGTTGCACCTCCATGCGCTCGAACAGATGCGGACCCGTCCAGTTGTCAGCGACCTTAAGCTCGACGGGAACCGGAGCGTCGAACTTCGCGCCTCGAAATCTCAAGTCGGGCCGCTTGGCGTCGGCCAATTCCTCTTCAGGCGGGATGCTATATCGGCCCCCAGCCCTGCCGCGAAGCCAGCCCCCAATGAATTTGCGGAATTCGGTTTCTTGATCGGTGCCCTGCAGGATCGAAGCGATGCTCTCATCCCCATGCTCGAGATCGTGTTTAAGATCCTCGAGCCGCTCGACGCCGAAATACCATAGGTCGCGGTGATTAGCTGGTGTCGCGACCCTGGCATCGTTGAACTCCTTGACTTGGCTCGGCTTCCAGGGAGCAAAATCGGCATCGAGGGTCGCCTTGGTCTTGGCGTGAAACCTCATCCACGGCCGAGATCTCGCGGCAGGGTGCGTGTGTTCCATCTCCACCAGCGCGAGATAGGCCTCTTTGCCCGGGGTCTCGCGGATGAAGGTGAAAAGTGCGTTACGGGCGTCCTGTGCATCGTCGCGGAGCCCTGGCGAGTACACGCCCTTCCCAGCACGCTCGATGTCATCTTCCTCGCGAATGTACCTCGTCATCAGAAGATATAGCGTCTTCATGTGCTCGACAGTGCGGTAGGCGAGCCGCGCTCGGCCTTCCTGCCGCCGCCCTCCTAGTAACGATACGACGAAGCGAAGGGCGAGATTGGTCTGTTCAACAGGATCGTTCAATGCCGCAAGACGGGCAGCGAGCGCCGGGATTGCCGCGTCTGGGTCAACGCCGGCCCATGTGGCAAACCAGATCGGGCTGAAAACCGGATCGTATTTCGCGCTTGCCTTTTGGGCCGCGATCTTGGCCAGCTCCACGTCGGATACCGATGAGCCCTGAATGATCGACAGAAGGTAGCCGAGGTTGCGCGGATTGACCCGTTTGCCCTTAAGCGTGGGCAACAGGGCTGTGGCGATCTGATCGCAGGCCCATCGGCCATGCCATGCCATGTTGTACAGGACGTAGTGGCTTTCACCGTCGCTGGTCTCATTCGTCAGTTCGTGGCGGATTTCCTTCAGCAGGACAGCGCCGACCTGCTCGGGAAACGCCCCGTAGAGGTCTGGCAGCCAAGCCGGAAATCCGTTCAGCTCGGCAAGCGCGTATTGCGCCGCCTTTTCGGCCTCGGCTCGACTCAAGCGCTGGAGCCATTCCTCCTCCTCGCGCGCTTCGATCGCGAGTCCGGTTAAACCGAAGATCACCGCGGAAGGGGTCTGATTGGTCGAGGCCCCCTGTGACTGGGTCCGAGGTTGGTAGTCGCGCCAGAACCGCACCGCGGCATCGCGGAACGCGCTGGCTACCGGCTCGCCGTAAGCCTCGATCAGCGAACGCCAATTGCCCTCGGTCCAGTGGTTGTTGTTGTCGTTGGCCGACAATCGCATCCGCTCATGCAGATAATGCTGATCGTGGGTGTAGATGCCTGGCTTGCCCGGATCGCGGATATGATCGACGCGTTCGGCTAGGAGCATCTTGTCTCGCTCCAGCCGCTTATCTCGGGCCACCGATATCCGCGCGTCCCGACGCTTCCACTGCGCCTCCTGCCTGCGATATTTCACCAGCTCGCCAGCAGGAGGATGCAGCAGAGCCTCCAGCTTCGAGCGCAAGGTTTCCTCTTTGTCGACGAGACGTTTCAACCGCTCGCGCCACTTCCGCGGACGCCCGCCAGCGACGAACAGACGGAATGCGAGGGTCAGCGCGATGAGGCGGTCGTCAGGTAGCGGCCGATTGGCGATGTCGTCTGCGATGATATCGAAGCCGGTTGGATCAAAGGCCCAGTAGCTACCGAAAATCGACACATGCCAATAGTCGGTAAGACGCTCGTCTTTCTCGCGCTCCCGCCACGCGCGCTCCTGTGCGACGGATTGCCAGAACACGCTATGGTTGAGGTCCGCCCATCCCTTCACGAGGTCCGGCAACCCTTTGCGGATGTCCTCGAAATCGTGGCGGCCATAGTCGCTCGCAATCGGGAGCAACCGGAGCGCCGTCAGAGTCGCCGACGACAGCGCCGCAGGGTCACGCGCCTCAATCAGCCACATCGCCACGCGCGCAGTCGTCGAGGCCAGCCATCCATATTGCTGCGATATCTCACAATGCCGACGCTCGGCCACTGGCTCGCGTTGAAGGAGGCACACCAGACCCTCCATGAGCGGTCCGAGCAGTGCGAGCGGGAGCTCGTTGACGTAGCGCGCAAGAGGGTCATTCAGCGGATCGACCTGATGCGGATCCTTGGTTGCCGAGCCTTCAAGCGCCTCTATGAGCCAGGCGATCGCCTCCGTCGTGTAAGGCAGATCGACCAGCAGCTCGCCGAGCCAGTCGCGGGACAGCGATGGTCCCTCTCCCACGAAGTTCCGGCGCACTTCCGCGACATCGGTCGGGGTGCCGACGGTGAGGACTGCCCGGATCGCCGCGATGCGGGTATATTTGGCGCGCGAGGTGAGCGCGAAATGCTTGGCCTTGTCGGCCAGCGCCTCGAGACCACCCTGAAAAACCATTCGCAGCAAAAACCAAGTGATGTCGTCATCACCGGCATATCGGTCGAGCAGCGCGCGTATATCGTCGGCAAGATCGGGGTTGGCGAAACGCTGCACCGCCTCATAGTCCATGACGCTGCGACCCTGCGCAGGCTGCGCAAGCTGCTCACAGGTTTGGCACAGGATACGGCGCCTCGTCTCGAGCGGCAGCTTACTGGGATCGCCGCCCTCGAACAGGATCTCCGGTGCCATATCCACGACCTTGTTTAGGATTCGGCGGTCAAGCACCGCAAGCCACGGCAGCACAGGCCGCATCGTCGGCACGATCACCTCGATGCCATATTGCTTGCGGAAGAACAGGCTCTCGATCTTCGCGCGCGATCCTTCGTCAACAAGCAGCGAATGGAGCCACTCGGCGGTCAAATATTCTCGGACCGAACGATGATGGAAACGCACAGTCCCGTAGATCCCGGGGTCGAAGATCGGACGGCTGAGCAAGGTTGTGCAATCCTGATCGTTCCAATCAGTCAGTACGTCCTTGATCGGCAGGCCCTTCGCATTCTGATGCCCGTCGGGAACCCGGATCGTGGATTCCTGACACAGAGTCGTGGCCGCCGCGACCAGTCGGGCACCTTCGCGAACTCGTTCAATGGAGATAGGTCGCGCATCGGCGCGGTCCTGGTCGCGCTCCTCCAATCGCTTGGCGATGCTGCTCGTCATCAGATCGAGACGTGACCCGATACTCTGGTGATCGTTCCAGAACTCGATCGTCTCGGCGAGATCAAGCGGCCGCGTGGTGAACGACCACGCCTCGGCACGATCGACCGCCTTTCTGAAGGACTTCAGATCCACGACGCCCTTGGCATGGGCGAATGTGTCGACTTGGCTTCCATGCAGATCCTCCAAGGTCACGATGCGGAACGGCCCTTTTTTGCTGGGCCGTTTGATGGTCCGATCGGGCGCAATGGCATATTCCCCCTGGAATTCGGGCTCGTCTTGTGTAGCCGTGGCCGGAATCATCCAGGGCAGATTATTCCTGCACAACAGAAGGTCAGTCGTCGGCCGCCACGCCTCTGTGCGGCCCGTAATGACGATGTGCGCATGCTGGAGAATGCGCTCGATCTTTCTACCGATCTTGCGGATTGCACGCTCGAAGTCCTTGGGGTCACGCAGGCGCGCCTCGTCGATGGAGTCGAGAAACAACCAACCGGGTTCGCCCGATGCGATCCACGCTTCGAATTCCTCGAGGCTCCCTTCCTCGAAGCTGGTCTCGAGATCCTCGACCACATGCTCAATACGCAGAAAGAACGCCTGCTTGCCGTCTTGCCGCTGGCGTCGGCAGACGTGCCGTATTTCCTCAGTCTTGCCCGATCCTGCCTCCGCCAGCATGATGACTCGAGGTTCCTTCAGAAGATCGGGCCAGCGGGTCGGTGTCTGGCGCTCCCAAAGGCGCACCATTTTCGCCTCATCGCCCTCATCATCGGAGATGGCGAGGTCGCGAAAGGTGCGATCGAGCTCAATGAAATTGTCGAGATCTCTGGACATGGCCTGAATGTGTCGTCATTGCTGCGATCGGTCTCAATATCATCCTCGTGTCTCGACGGTAACTACGTCGAGGCTTGTGAGCGCCTTGCATTTAGCTCGATGTAATGTGATTCATCCGTGACGCTGTTGGTGAAGGGAGGGGGATGATTGACGGCCTTCAAGTTGCGAGTCGGCGGCGTTCTGGAACTTGCCGAAGCTGGATGAACGGCCGGAATGAGGCGCATACCAGACATTCACACCTGACCATCCGCGCCGGTCAGATCAACCCTTCAACATCGTCGATTGAAGAACGGCCTGGGTATGCTCTGCGAGGTCGAGTTCGCCGCGCGCCTCGATCTCCAAAAGATATCGGGCCTTGGCCAGGCGATCCCCTTCCCCGACGGCAGGATAGCCGCAGATGGCGAGAAGCACCCTCTCCTCTTCCCGGCTGGCTCTGGCGGGGTCGTCGCTGCCACCGCCTATCTCGTGCAGAGCTTTGCCGAACTCAGTATAGGCTGTCTTGTGCGCCTCAATCAGCGCTCGCAGATAACTGGACGGCTCTTGGTCTCGGCTCGGCGGCTCTGCGCCGAGCGCCGTTGCCGTCATCGACGAGGCGACGACTGCGCTGCCGGAGTGGAGGAGCAAGGCGCGGCGGTTGATCCTAGACATGGCAACCTCTCCCAATTGCTTGATGGCGATAAGGCCAGTGGCGTAAAAACCATCAGACCGTAACACGACGATTTGCGTATTCGTGTCAGGATGGCCAGATCTCTGGCCGTCGAGAGCCCGTGCGGCAGGGCGATGCACGGCGCCTGCATCTCGGAAAGGATGCCGCGTCCGACCGCCCTGAGGAAGCTTCGATTTGGGCGCGGGCTTGTCGCGACCGGGCGCTTCCATTGGGGCGGTGAAGCCTATGTATCCGCCGTGCGGAGGATGGCGCCAGCCGACAAGCCTGCGCTCGGCTGCCATCCTATGGCCGGAGCTGGCGACGTCGGCTCTACGGGCCGAGGTGAAACCCCTCTGCTGCAGCGAGCCGTTCGCCGATCGCGGGCTAGATCGGCGAGGTTCTAACGTGGTCTGTCCAACCGCTCGTTATCTACTGACGAGCGGCGACCTCAAGAACAGTCTCAGACCACGCCCTCCTTTCCCGGCCCAGCCCCCACAAAGGCCAGTCGGGCTGCCGCACATCGCACTAAGCTACGGACGAAGAACGAAAATCAACGATCTTGGGAGGTGCAGGGAAAACCCACACCTCGCGAAAATTGGGAATAACCTATTGGAATAACACGACCGCCACAGCCCGCACCTCGCGGCCTTTTATCTAGCCGTCTTAATCGGTCGTGCTAGGCGAGAATTTGTACGCATCGTCGTTTCTCCTTCCATCTACGATAATATACGAATTTATTCTCCACGCTACGTTTCCACGTTTTGGCGTCGAGTTCCGATGCGCCGAGCAGTCTTACGCGCTCTGCGACGGGTGTTTCGGCTGCACTGTGGCAGCGCTCGAACCGTCGTGGCGCACTTTTCCATCGGACTGGCGGAGCATCGTCACAGGCAATCGAGCGCGGTCCGGCCGTCTGTGGATCGGCGCGGCCGCAGGCAAGATAACGTGCGTTCCGTCGTTCCTGGTCTGCATCGGTCCTCATCCGCCAAGGCGGATCTTCGTGTTCAGTTGGCGTCGTTCACGTTGCTGACGCCCTGCGTTTCAACTGACGATCCCCTGCTCATCGATGGGCTCCGAGCAGCTTGCGGTCCTTGAGATGAGCGCGCTGGGCAGCGTCGGTTGGGCTTGCCGCCGGATCGCCGACGTAGAACGTTCCGTCGCTCCACATGGCGTGCATGATCACCGCCAGCTTGCGCGCCACCGCCACGCACGCCTTGCGATGGCAGGAGCGTTTGGCGATTTCCCGGCCCAAGCTTTTGCCCTTGTCCATGCCGCGGAGGCGCGTCATCAGCGCCGACGCCGCCTCGTAGAGCGCGCGCCGCACGGCCGCGTCGCCAGCCTTCGAGATGCGTCCCTGGACGTCGATCGATGTGCTCGACTGCCATCGCCGCGAGGTCAGCCCGAAGTAGGCGGCGACGTCACGCGAGCGGCGGAAGCGCGATCGTCGATCGCCGTCATGAAGGAGAGCGCCGTCACCGGGCCGACGCCGGGGATGGCCATGAAGCGTCGGCACAGCTCGCTACGCGCGACGATCTCACCACCAGATCGTGCAGCCGGCAATATTCCCGCCACTGAACGGCGCGCCCCCGACAACATGGCGTCCATCAACTCGGCTGACAGCGGATCGGCCGCGAGCACCGCCTGGTCGAAAGCGCCACGCGACGTGCCGCCAAGCTTGATGCCGAACGCCTTCAGCGAGTGCCGGAGGCGTTCTCAAAATCGACGAACTTGCGCTTCAGGTTGCGCCGGTGGGTCAGTAAAAGCCGCATCCGATAGCAATCCTGCGTCTTGATATGGGCCTGACGAAACCAGCCGGTGCGCATGATGTGGGCGATGCCGAGCGCATCGGCGGCATCCGTGTTGTTGCGCTGCGCCGACATCGCGGCGCCCACGTGCTGTGTCTCCAGGCAGATCGCCGGAAGGCCGCGTTTCAGAAGCTCGGGATTGAGCCAGGGCGACAGCGATCCGGCCTCGTGGCCGACGCGCCGCAGCCGCGCCACGAACGGCTTCAACACCACGAACAACGCATCCGGATCGGTCTCCACCTTGACCGTCAAATGCACCTCACCATGTTCGTCGACGACGGACACCGCAGTTTCGTCCACGCAACATCCAGTCCGCAAAAATATTCCATCAGCCGCCTCCTGCGTGGCTTGACAGGTGATTTCTTAGCAGTTGCCCTGCTGTACTTATATATACTACTCCACAACAAAGGTAATTTGAAACGGACTCAGCATTATGCCGCAGTCTCCATTCTCAGCGAAGACAAACCTGATACCTCCCTCCTCAAGAGTTTTTTCAATCGAGCTGAGTGTTCGTGGACCTATTGGAGTGCCAGCTTCCAATCGCGTGATCGTTGTCGGGGCGACCCCCGCAAGGCTGGCCAGCTCGCTTATTTTCAGTCCCAGCGCCGCCCGAGCCATTCTGCATTGGACACCTCGGATCGTCATTTCTCGTTGCCCCGGTGAACGAAAGTCCCTGGCAGAGATCATATAACTGCTATTCGCGCCATGGTTTCCCTTTCTGTTTTTTGAGAAGGCATAATCCGGCCATTTTGCCCGTCAGATCGTGTCCCGCGGCGTGGTGTAGCTGGCGGCATTAGTCGCCGTGCTCTCCGGCATGGGCCGGGCTGATCAGCGCGCGGCTGGCAGGCTGATCAGGGGATCATCGCTCATCTGGCTGATCGTTTCCAGAGTCATATATCTGGCCCGCTGCACTGCCCATTCATCGTTCTGT